>JAZBOH010000198.1:0-2586 GCA_036351055.1 Lysobacterales bacterium | reverse complement strand
TTTTATGCTTTTAAGCGGAAGTAACCGGCCCTTCTTGTGAAGACCGATCAGCCGACTCTGGCACTTGACTCTGGCACTTGACTCTGACCCCATCATTAGTTTTTGTTGAGGTTGTATTTCATGATGCGGCCGTGGGGGCCGGATTTGTCGCGTTCCAGGTCGAAGACATCCCCGGGGGGTACATTCATTTGCTGTTTTGCGCGGTTTAGCTGCTCCAGGTCCTGCTTCTGGAGACTAAAACGGAACAACTCTGCATAGCGATGCAAGTGGGTACGGTTACGGGCGCCGATGATGACCGCTGCCACGCGGGGTTGCTCGAGTACCCACCGGCAGGCCACGGAGGCGATGCTGACCTCGTGATGATCTGCGATGGCCCTGAGGGTTTGAAGCAGTGACTGAAAGAGATCCCAGCCGCCGGCCTCTTCAATCATCAGGCGATATTTCACCAATGACCGGTTTTCCAGCAATGACAGCTCCGCCTGGGTCTCCGTCACCCCCAGCCAGCGATCGCTGAGAAAGCCCCCGGCCAGCGTGCCATAACACAGCAGGTGCAGCTCATGTGCTTCACAGAGTTCTACCAGGCCCTTCTCGGGACGCGTATCGAGGAGTGAATACTGAACCTGGGTCGTGGTCAGGGAGACGCCCGACTCGATGATCTCGGCGGTAATCTGCCGATTGAAGTTGGTCAGGGACAGGCGGTCGATCTTTCCTGCCTGCTTCAGGTCCTGCAGCCAGCCCGCCGCTTCCAGATATCCGGGAATCTCCGTGTTCCACCAGTGAAACTGCACCATGTCCAGCCGATCCTGCCCCAGGCGGCGCAGTGACCGGTCAACAATGCGTTCCACATCGCCGCGGCGAAGGCTGCCAAGCTGATCGTAGTCCGGCACATATTTGCTATGAACCTTCACCGGTAGCGGGTCGCCGCTGGCGCGGTTTTCTGCGAGGAATTTTCCAATCAGCGCCTCCACGCCGGTGTAGATATCCGCACAGTCAAAGGTGTCGATACCCAGCTCCGCAAAGGCACGCATATCGCCCAGCGGATCCTGTGTACCCCGCTCACTGTGTCCTTCGGCAAGCTGCCAGCCTCCCTTGATGACCCGTGAGATGGTGTAGTCCGGATCGAGTTGGAAACGCTGAATCATTCTTTCCAGGGGTTATCGTCGGGCAAAGGTTCGATGGTGGTTTCAGCACGGTTCACCACCTGCTTACCAATGCGGCTGATGCGGAACTGGCCGCCACAATGCGGGTCCGGGCAGGCGATCACATGATCTGTGGCCATCCAGTCATATTCATTAAGGGGCCGCTGTTTCGTGGGCAGGAGCGGTAGCAGCGCCGCCAGCGCGTACATGGAAAAAGGTTTACCGGTTTCGAAATGAAGGTTCTCACCGCGAACCTCGAAGGAACTGCCTACTTCATGGCGGCAGACAAAGGGGCGATCGCCCTCAATGGTCTCCACGCGGAGATCGTAAAGGGTAAACTGCGGATCATTCATGGACTTACCTACCTGCCTGTGGTGCCCCAATTATGACGCCAATCCCATCGATGAACACCCACCGCGCCACGCCGTCATTGACAGCCTTGGTGAAGGCAGGGAAGAAGCAGTTGCTTACGCTCTTTTTGCTCACCAGCCTGTCCCTGCTGTCTCTATCGACTAATGCCAACGCCAGCGCCGGTATCACCGGCGAGGCGGACGCCCTGGTGGAGGAGTATATCTCCGCCTGGAAAGCGTTCTACCCCAGCCGCGCCTTTGCTTATGGGGACGCGGATAGCGGCGGTGCCTTTGAAAACTTTGCCGGGGACCGGGTGCCCGGATGGCTCGAGCTGAATGCCCGCATCGCCAGCCAGGCCGAGACCTTACTGGGCGATGCTGAAGGTGAAGATAGTGGTCTCGATATACAAACGCGAACCAACCTCCTCGTGCTGCATGGCCAAACGGTGAATGAGCAGGCCACCTGGCGCGAGGACGAACCCCTCACCAGGCAGCCGCAATGGTATGCAGGACAGGTCTCCCAGGCCCTGACCCATTTACTGGTCCGTGATCAGCTGTCTGCTGCTGCACGACAACAGGCCCTGGTGACGCGTCTTAATGGGGTCGCGGCACTGTGCCAACTGGGCCTTGAACAGCTCACGGGGGGTAACGCCCTGCGCACGCAGCGGGCCATTCACACGCTGGCTGGCACACGATCGTTCTACGCCAATGATCTCCCCGCCCTGCTTGAACGCTGGAATGAAGAAAGCAAAAGCGCGCCCGGCCAGGACAAAATGCAGGCCACAGAACAGGCCACAGAACAGGCCATTGAGCAGGCCATTGAGCAGGCGGTCGAGGCCATCACCGCCCTGGAAACACGGCTCAAGGCCCTGCTCCCCTCGCTCCCGGAAGACCCGGCCATGGGCGCCGATCTCTACGCCGCGAAGCTGGCACGGCGCATTGGTCCGGAGCTGACCCCGGACCAGCTGCTTGCCCGTGCCCTGGAAGAAATGCGCCAGGTGCGGGCGCTCATGGTGACCGAGTCCCGGCGCTGGCACCAAAGCCTTGATTCAGCCAGTTCAGAGGCCCCGGAAGTGTCCGACGAGGCGGTACTGAAG
>JAZBOH010000197.1:0-4728 GCA_036351055.1 Lysobacterales bacterium | reverse complement strand
TCAAATGCCTGGCCTCGATGGCCTTCTCCGGTTTTACCATCAGTTCGACGTAACGTTCCTGCACTTCTTCCATGGTGGCCTCGAGTGCAATCCGGCCGTCCTTGATGAAAATCAGGTCGCTCAGGATGTGTTCCACCTCCTCGACCTGGTGCGTGGTGATCACGATGGTGCGCTGCTCGTCGAAATAGTCGTTGAGCAGGTTGGTGTAAAACTCCTTGCGGTAAATGATGTCGAGACCCAGCGTCGGTTCATCCAGCACCAGCAGCTTGGCGTCGATCGCCATGACCAGCGCCAGGTGCAGCTGCACGACCATGCCCTTGGACAGCTGCTTTACTTTCCGGTCCGTGGTGATCTTGGTCTGCGCCAGGTACTCCATGCAACGTTCCCGCTTGAAGCCGGGGTGCAGGTCTTCCGTGATGTCGATCAGCTGGTGTACGCGGATCCACCGGGGCAGCACGGCCACGTCGGCGATGAAGCAGACATCCGCCATCAGGGAGGCGCGCTGGCGGGAGGGATCCTTGCCGAGTACGGAAAGTTCACCCTCGCAGGTCGCCAGGCCGAGGATGGCCTTGAGGGCAGTTGTCTTGCCCGCGCCATTCGGCCCGATCAGGCCCACGATACGGCCCGGAGGGATGTCCAGGTCGATGTGATCGACCGCCACGGTGCGTCCGAATCGCTTGGTCAGTCCACGTGCAGAAATTATGGGAGTCATCGGCTTCAGTTCTCTTCCGTTTTCAGCTTTCTGAGCAGTTCTTCGACGTCGAGCCCCAGTTGCTCGATGCGGTTGATCATGGCTGGCCACTCCTCGTCGAGGAAGCGGCCACGTTCCGAGGCAAGCAACTGCTTGCGGGCGCCTTTGCATACGAACATGCCGAGTCCACGCCGCTTTTCGACCAGCCCGTCGTCGACCAGTGACTGGTAGGACTTGGATACCGTGATTGGGTTGAGCTGGTACTCCGAGGCCACGGTGCGCACCGAGGGCAGGGCTTCGCCTTCCGGCAGGGTGCCCTCGAGGATCATGGCGACCGTGCGCTCTTTGAGTTGCCAGTATATGGGCTGGCTGTCATTCCACGGGGTGGACATGCCTGGGCGGCCGGTCAGTTGCGGCGGAACAGGTAAAGGCTGGCCTTGAATCCCTTGCCGGCCTTGACCGAGCGAACCGGCGAGACCTTGGCCGGTTTTTCCGCTGGTTGTGAATTGCTGACCACGGTGCTGGTCGCGTCACCCGCCTTGTTCAAAGGGCTGTTGACTCCGGCAGCAGTCGCGCCGATCAGCAGAAAAGCGGCCAGGACCGCCATGCGGTTGGAAACTCTATATCGGAATGTGCGTGTCAATCTCATGGTGCTTCGCCTTCAACCAGGACATTTACTTATCGAGTGTTGTAGTGAAGTATAACACCATTACCGCGAATTGCAAGCACGTATTGCACCGATCCAGGCAAGCAGTAATGCGAGGGTGAGCGGGATCAGCCGTTCGACCCAGTCGCCCGGGGATTCGACGGTCCAGCTCAGCAGCACCGTCAGGCTGAAACCGCTGACCAGCGCCGCCACGCGCCAGGCCGGATGGACCGGCCCGCGCCACAGGGTGATCACCAGCAAAGGTCCGAAGGCAGCGGCCAATGCCTGCCAGGCAAACAGCACGCGGCTGAAAATATCGTCCGGAAACAACACCGCTAGCGCGATTGCCAGCAGGCCGATGAGCAGCACCACCCAGCGCGCCTGGGCCAGGCTTTCCGGGCTGCCACTGCCGTCGCGCAGGTCATGGCTGACGCTGGACGCCGCGACCAGCAACTGGCTGTCGGCGGTAGACATGATGGCGGACAGAATCGCCGACACCATGACGCCGGCGGCGAGGGCCGGCAGCAGCAGGGTAGCCATCACGAACAACAGTTGCTCACCATCACCGAGGTCTGTTACCAGCACCCGTCCGCACCAGCCCAGGGTCACCATGCCGGTGTAAATGATCAGCGCCCAGCCGATGGCCACGCGGCGCCCGCGCCGGATGGCCTGTTTGTCCCGGATAGCCATAAAGCGGTTCACAACGTGTGGTTGCCCCGGGTAACCAAGGCCGATGCCGAACAGGCCAAATACGAAGCCGATGGCCGCAGGCAGGCTGGCCTGGCCGGTCCAGCTGGCGCCGCCGTCTTCTGCCGTGTCCAGCGAGGCCAGCAATACGTCTGGTCCGCCGACCGCCGCCAGCGCAAGCAGGGGCAGCAGCAGGGCGCTGAAGGCCATCAACAGGCCCTGCACGCTGTCGGTTACGCTGGCGGCCCAGAAACCGCCCAGCCAGACATAGACAAGCACGACCGCCGCACCGATCGCGATGGCCGGGCTCTGTTCCACCTCCAGCACGCTGGCGAAGGTCTTGCCGGCGGCCTGGAACTGGGCCGCGATGTAGAACGTGAAGGAAAACAGGATCACCGCCGCGCCCAGCCGCATCATGGTCTTACGCGCCGGGTCTCCGGGCGGGCCGGCGATAAACTCGGTCAGGGTGATCGCGCCACTGGCCCGGCTCTGTTCTGATAAACGGGGCGCTATCAGGAACCAGTTGATGCAGAAGCCCATCACGGTGGCCGGGATCAGCCAGATGGCAGGAAGTCCCCAGGCGAACGCGGCGCCGCTGACACCGAGCAGGCTCCAGGCCGAGGAAGAACTGGCCGAAGCGCTCAGCGCCGCCACCAGGCCGCCGAGCTTGCGGCCGCCCAGGTAAAAATCGGTGCTGTCGGTATTCCGCTTGCTGGCCCACCAGCCGATGCCGAGCATCAATACCTGGTAAGCGACCAGGGTGATCACGATTCCTGTCACGTTGCGGGCGCCTTGTTTAAAACACGCAGCATAACGTCAGAAACTTTCACCGTCATCCTTGAACCTTTCCGCAGGAATTGCCACTAAGCCGCGATTGGAGGACAATTGTCCGTTCACTTTTGAGGGTGCCAGCCGGATGCAGGGCTGCGTTCCGTATTTTTTAAATGGAGAATTTATCGAATGAATAAAATGATCAAGACCTGTGTGCTGGCGACAGCAGCTATTTTTGCCGGTAACGCGCTGGCCGCGACACTCGAGACGGAAGCGCAGAAGCTGGGCTACGTGTTTGGCATGGAAATTGGCGGGCAGTTGAAACAGGGTGGCGCGGAAATTGACGTCGATACCCTGGCCGAAGCCATCAAGGCCGCCTACAAGGGCGAGGAACTGGCCCTGACGCCGGAGCAGGCCACGGCCATCCGCAACGAATACGTCGCCGCGCGCCGCGCCGAAGCCGAGGCAGCGCAGGCCGGCCAGGCTGCAGCCAACGCAGCCGAGGGCGACAAGTTCCTGCTGGAAAACGCCCAGAAGGAAGGCGTGCAGGTCACCGACTCCGGGCTGCAGTACGAGGTCATCACCATGGGTGAAGGCGCCAGGCCCGCAGCTACCGATACGGTCACGGTCCACTACCGCGGCACCCTGCTGGACGGCACCGAGTTCGACAGCTCCTACTCGCGCAACCAGGAAGCGACCTTTGGCCTGAACCAGGTCATCCCGGGCTGGACCGAAGGCCTGCAACTGATGCCCGTGGGCAGCAAGTTCAAGTTCTTCATTCCTGCTGGCCTGGCATACGGCCCCAACGGCCCGCCGTCCATCGGCCCGAATGCAACGTTGATTTTTGAAGTGGAACTGCTGGGTATCCAGTAGGGTAGAGACATGCGCATCTCCATCGTGGGCAGCGGTTATGTCGGCCTGGTCAGTGGCGCCGGGCTCTCGGACGTCGGTCACCATGTCATTTGCATGGATATCGACCAGGAGCGGGTCGCCGGCCTGCGCCGGGGTATCGTGCCGATATTCGAGCCGGGGCTCGAGCGGATGATTGCGAAGAATTCCAGCCAGGCCCGGCTGGAGTTCACCACCGACATCGAACGGGCGGTCGAACATGCCGAGGTGCTGTTTATCGCGGTGGGGACGCCGCCGGACGAAGACGGGTCGGCGGATCTCAGCCACGTGCTGGCCGTGGCCGACGCCATCGGTGGCTGCCTCGACCGACCCTTGCTGGTGGTGGTCAAGTCCACGGTCCCGGTGGGGACCTGCGAGAGGGTCAGGGAAACGATCGCCGCCAGGCTGCGGCAGCGCGGTGCCGACATCGAGTTTTCCGTGGCTTCGAACCCTGAGTTCCTCAAAGAGGGTGCGGCCATCGCCGACTTCATGAAGCCGGACCGGATCGTGGTCGGCGTCGACAACCAGGCGGCGGAAGCCCTGTTGCGCGAACTGTACGCACCGTTCAACCGCAACCACGAAAAGCTATTGTTCATGGATGTGCGTTCGTCCGAGCTGACCAAGTACGCCGCCAACGCCATGCTGGCGACCAAGATCAGCCTGATGAACGAATTGTCCAACGTCGCAGCACGTGTTGGCGCGGATATCGAAAACGTGCGCAACGGCATCGGTTCGGATCCACGCATCGGATATTCCTTTATCTACCCGGGTGCCGGTTATGGTGGCTCCTGTTTTCCCAAGGACGTTCGGGCGCTGGAACACACGGCCAGTTCCGTTGGCTACAAGGCCGAGCTGTTGCAGGCCGTGGAAGCCGTCAACGGGCGGCAAAAGCACGTTCCTTTTGCCCTGTTGTCCGGGCATTTCGACGGTGATATGGAAGGCCTGACGGTGGCCTTGTGGGGCCTGTCCTTCAAGCCGAACACCGATGATATGCGTGAGGCGCCGGCCATTTACCTGGTCGAGTCCGTCCTCGCTGCGGGCGGTA
>JAZBOH010000196.1:0-5256 GCA_036351055.1 Lysobacterales bacterium | reverse complement strand
TACCTCTATACCTGGGATATTATCTCTAAAGATTGCCCTTCTATAGAGTACAGAACCATTAAGTTTCATATAAGAGGTTAAAAAAAGGATGCCGTCCGCCAACCGTGAACTCAGAACAGTGAAGCTGGAAACCCAAATTTCCAACTCGCCGGAGCAGGCATCTTTTCATTTCACGATATCACTTCTCCGTTCCACAACATTTTCAAAAAATAGCGCCACGGTAAAATCCGAATATCCTCATGTAGCCGGGCAGCGCCTTCGTTACAAACAACAACTGCTCTTGCAGGGCGGTACTCCCGGATAAACGTCTTGAGCGGGCGAAGGTCTGCGTTATCGACTCGGCTCGACCCTTTAACCTCGATAGCCACTTCTCCATGACCTAAGATAAAATCCACTTCCAATCCGGACTTCGTCCGCCAGAAATTCACATCGTAATTGAGCTCACTGTAAGCGCGATGGGCAAGTAGTTCCATCAGAATGAAATGTTCGATGGCCTTTCCGAACTGTTCACCTTTCTCCTGTGGAATCCGGCGGTGGGTGATCGCCCCGGCAACGCCGACATCGAACAAATAAAACTTGCCGGCCCTTATGATCACATTACGGTCCTTCCTCTTCTTGTAGGGTTCGATCATCGTGCCCAGCAGGGTGTCGACAAGGATCTGGTAGTACTCCTTGACGGTCTTCGCATCTACGCCACAGTCCCGGGCTATGTTCGCATAATTTGTCAGTTCTCCGTGAGAGTAGCCCATGGCATCGAAGAACCGAGAGAAGGCCGGGATATTCCGGGTCAATCCCTCATCGAACACTTCCTCTTTGAGATAATCTTGAACATACGCCTGCAGCGACTTACGGTATTCCGTCTGCATGTAGTGCAAGGGTATCATTCCCCGGTTGAGCGCTTTGAGCAAATCAAGGTCAGCCACCTCTGCCGAGACGAGCGGGTGCATCTCGTAGCGCCAGGCGCGGCCTCCAAGCAGATTCGCCTTTCCCCGTTTCAGTTTCCTTGCGCTGGAGCCGCACAGGATAAACCGTAGGCCCTTGTTTTCGATAAGCCAGTGAATTTCATCGAGCAGTTGAGGTACTTTCTGCACCTCGTCGATAATGATCGGCTCCTTCAACTGCTTCGGGGATACAGCAAGGAGCTGCTCCCGCAGCAAAAAAGGGCGCTTGACGAACTCAAGGAAAATGTCGGTCTGAAGCAAATCATACCTCAGACTTTCAGGAAAGGCCGCTCTGAGGAAGGTCGTCTTGCCTGTTTTCCTCGGCCCCCACAAGAAGGCAGACTGCCCTTTCGGCAGCTTTAGATTCAGCAGCCGGGTCAGCATTTGAATCATGGAAATTCCTCCCGTTTAGTTTAACTTTTCCGGAGTATGCTCCATTAGGGTTAAATCGTCAACAGTTGTATTCGAAGGATCACCTTCGAAAGAATGGGTGTGATCCTGCGGGTTCAAGGGATCAAAGATTATAGGATTCGCGTGAAATGCTTTAGAATAATGAAGAAATTAAACGAGGCGCTGATCCTCCATTATGATCTGGAGTAAGATTTGGCGGGTTCTTTTAATATTATCCCGGGGGGGAGGGCATTTCCTTCCTGAGCCCGTAATGGTCCTGTGATGAAGCAAAATGCAACTGAGCCTTGCGCGGTCAAGAGTGGGCCTTCATTGTTAAACCCCGAGGCTCATTGCGGCCCCGGCTGTAAGGACAACACCCAATACGGTGATGACCAGGGCGCTGGCAACCGGAATATATCGGCCCCACGCGGTCAACCTGGGTACCCGCTGGACAATCCGGCTGCCTTTCACAAAAAGAAGCCCCACCACCGTCAATACGGCTGCAAGCCCGAGGCTGAAGGCCACCACCAGGGCCATGCCAAGGCCTGCCCGGTTCATCGATACGGCGGCGAGAAGCAGAACGAGTGCCGACGGACAGGGCAGAAGTCCGCCTGAAATACCCAGCAAAAGCAGCGACCGCCAGGTGACCGGCGAGCCGTCGGCACCGGGCGGCAAGTGGGAATGGCCGTGATCGTGGCCGTGTGAATGTCCGGTCGGGGACAGATGGTCATGACCGTAACGGTCATGATGGTGGTGATGGTGATCATGGTCTCCATGGCCATTACCATCGTGCGGATGCGGGTGCTCGTGGTCATATCCGTGGACGTGGTCGCTAAGATCATGGCCGTGATCGTGCGAGTGCCCGGTCGGATGCAGATGATCATGCCCGTTATGGTCATGGTCGTGATGATGGTGGCCGTGATATCCAAGGCCGTCATCACCATGTGTATGCGGGTGCTCGTGACCATGCCCGTGCACGTGGTCGCCTGGATTATGCTCGTGATCGTGGTGGTCACGTCGGCGCGCAACGTATTCTGCGATCAGCGGACGGACGCGCTGCCTGAGCATGAAAAGACCCATTCCCACCACAATCAGCCCCGAAGCCGCGGCCAGCCAGGGATAAAGCTGCTCCGGAAGCACATACCGGGAAGCAAACAGGGCAACAAGGCCCAGGGCCAACACTCCGAGGGTATGGGTGAGTGTGACCGTCAGTCCCAGGTAAACGGCGTGCCAGGGGGTGCTGCGGGCTCCGATCAGATAGGCGCCGACGATGGCCTTGCCATGGCCCGGCGTCAGTGCGTGACCCGCGCCCCAGGCCATCGCCGCCAGCAGCGTCCCGGCAATAAAGGCCGCGCCGAGTTCTCCGCTGCGCAGCATCGCCAGCAAATCCTCCTGCCCCGGCATTCGCGCCAGCCGGGCGGATAAAGGCCCCGTGCCGGTAAAGAGCTGTATCAGCAGGACCATCCCGACCAGCGCAAAGCCGGTACCTGCCATCCTTATGAGGGCCTGCCCCATTCGTGATGAAACGACCGGAACCCAGGCCGCGATCAGCGCAACCAGGATCAGACCGGTGAGCGCAACACCGGGAATAAACTGGACCGCCACCTTTGCCGCTGCCATGTCCATACCGCTGCGGTAACCAAGGATTAATCCAGTCAGTAGTGCCAGCATTGTCATCGGCATGGTGGTGATCCGACTGAGTCGATGTTTGAACGCAAGCAACCCACCCAGCACCACGAGAAGGATCAGGTTTATGACCTGGAAAAAATCATAAGGCGGCAGAAGGCTCCCGGCCAGAGTCCCGGCCAGAAGCGCCGCCGGGAAGGCGAAAAGGGTTACCCGGGCTGCAGGCTTTCCACATTGTCCGGCCATCAGCGCAAGCGCCAGGGTGGGCAGCAGATGCTCCGAGGAGGTCAGCGGGTGCATCATGCCCGCATAGAATTCGCCAACATTGGTGTTCACCAGATGGGCGTATGCCTTTGCGGGTAAACATACGCTGCACGCGGCAAACACGGCGTATGTTAACCGGCTCAATCTTTTCATATTAAACCTTTTCACCCAACTCCCAGCATGATCATCACGCGCTGAATCGTCCAGTAGGCGCCCAGGGATCCCACCGTGTAGCCCGGTAGCACATTGACCCATCTCGGCCAACGCAGCTCGATTTTCTTGAATGACTGCAACAAAATCAAAATCAACGCCACAAAACCCAGCTGCCCCAGCTCAACCCCCACGTTGAAAAAGAGCAGGGCCGGCGCCAGCTCCGCCCGGGGCATTCCCGTGACAGACAGACCGCTGGCAAAACCAAAGCCGTGCAGAAGCCCGAAGGCAAACGCCACCACCCAGGGGTGGCGAATGGTGAAACTGGTCTCACCCCGCCACACCCGCACGATCTCAGGACCGAGAAACAGGATGCTCAGGGCGATGGCGGCAGTGAGCGGCTGCGTCGGGACATTGGCATATCCCAACGTGGCCAGGGCCAGGGTGATGCTGTGGGCCACTGTAAAGGCGGAAATGGTTTTTAAAAGCATCATGCGGCCTTGCACAATGATCAACAGACCCAGAATGAACAGGAGATGGTCGACTCCCAGTATGATGTGATGAAATCCCACAGCGAGGTACTCGAGAGATGAAACATACCAGGGCCGCTCTCCCCTTAGCACCGCATCGGGTCTGCTGGGCCGCACCACCTGGGTATAGGTGGTGCCGTCCAACCGTGATACACGGACAAAAACATCGGTAATGGTCCCTTCCAGGCCGGGAAAACGGATCACGCTGCCGTTGATGGACGCGCGCCCAACCGTCACAATCCGGCGATGCAGTGCCGAGTCAGACAGTTGCCGGACCGTCGGTTCCCCGACGGTCTGCCAGTTATCCGGCAGCTGCAGCCGGGCCGGGTGCGGTCTGCCATAGTAGATAGGGGCGCGCCAGATCACTTCGTAGCGGTCTGCGCCCAGCTGCCTGAGTTCAAGCGAGCCGGGCTGGGATTGATGGGCAAATGCTTCGCCCCTCAGCCCGGCGCACAGGGCGAGCAGGACGACAAGCATCCAGGTGACAGGGCGCATCATTGTCCGGACTCCTCTGGTCGAGATGCTGCAATGGCTTCTCCTGATCTACCTTCTGCTGAAGCTGGAGGTTCGACGACGACCTCATAACCTGCGCGCAGCTTCTGATAAGTCGTATCCTTCAGCTCCTGGCGGCGCTGGGCCAGATATTCGCGTTCGACCTGGTCCCGAATCTCTGCCAGCTCCGGCAGGCGGCCTTCCTCGCGTTCGGTGACCTTCACCAGGTGCCCGCCCAGGCCCGAGTAGAGCGGCCCGGTCCATGTCCCCGGGGCCAGTGTGACCAGCTGCCGGGCGAAAGGCTCACCGAACTGGCCTGCGATATCGCTCCGGGTCGCCATCCGATATTCGCCCTGCATTAGGGTCGAATCACCGACCGATTCAGGCGCTGCGCCCCGTTTCAAGCGGGCCAGCATGTGCGTCGCATCGGCTTCCATATTTTGACGCTTGGTGGGATTGAGATAGACCTGGCGGAAGGAAGCCCGCGCTTCCATCTGGAACTTGTCCGGGTGCTCTTGCAGGTAAGCGGTCAGCACATCGTCGCCGGGCTCTGCCACGGTACTCAGGTCCTCGAGCAGGAACTCCAGCTTCAGGCGCATCCGCTGCCGGATGGTCGGGTCATTCCGATCGAGGCCCATGTCCACGGCCTCGCGGTAGTATATCTCGTCACGCACGTGGCTCTCGATCAATCCGGCCAGCTCCTCTTTGGTGGGCGGCCGCATCCAGGTGCGGGTAAACTTAGCCTCCATCTCCTTGACCTGGCCGGACGTGACGACGATCCGATCCGGTTGGTCGCCCGCCGGTCCACTGGTGACGTTGAACAGGAGGAAGAGTCCGGCACCGATCAGCAGAAAATGCACCAG
>JAZBOH010000195.1:0-3915 GCA_036351055.1 Lysobacterales bacterium | reverse complement strand
TCTTCGCGCCAGTCGGCAGCTTTGTGATCGCCTCTGCTTACGCGCGGAGATCAGGGTGCGCTGAACTCATCCGTACGCCAACCGAGGTTTTCACGCCAACTGGCAATGATCAGATCGCCGGGGCTTTCAAACAGGGTGGGCGGACTTCGATCGCAGTCGAAACCCCATGGGGTTTCCGGGTTACCGGAAACCCCGTCGTCAACCAGGTTGAATGCCATCAAAAGCGCGTCGCAATTCCAGTTGTACTCGGCCGTGCCGCCACCGGTGTTTTCCCAGCTGATTCCACCAAAAGGATCACAGGATCCTCCGCCAGCGGAGCAACCGGTTTGCCCATTGTTGTTCAAAACGACCACGGAACCGGCATGGTCTCCACCTGTGCCGCCACCATCGATGGTATAGGATCCGCCCAGAGTAACGATCAATCCCTCCCAGTTGGGCGTTCCGTTCCAGAAGATATCGCCTTCGACCATGATGATGCCAGCGCCGGAGACGTTGCCGCCGAATTCAAGGTCGCCTTCCACGTATACCACCATCGGGCCGCCTGTGCTTGTCCTGTAGTCGGTGTTGCCGTTGTCTTCATAGACACCGCCGGAATCGAGCCCCGGGTCGGCAAAGTATTCTCCAGCCCCGGGCGGATTGGGGTTTTCGGCATTAATCAACAAGCCGATATCGGCAGTGTTTTCAGCCACATCCCTGATGGCGTCGCGGAAAATATCCGTTTCGGTCGGGTCATTCCACGGTGATCCGGGGTCCTGTTGGTGGAGACCACCATCATAATTGCCTAGTCGGCTGTCTTTGATATCGCCCAGAATGGTATCGAGCAAGTCGGAGTCATCGCAGTCGCCGGTGGTGACGGCCGAACCGCCGCCGCCATCGACCTGGAAAACGTTGGACGAAGGGAAGTCGATCCGGGGATCACCCTTGTCATCAAGCAGGTAGTCACAGGCCGGGAAGCAGACTGCTCCGCAGCCCTCGGCGGTCCAGGTATCGTTTCGACGGTCGATGCGGACCTCGACCTCGCGGAACGCGACAACCGTGCCGTTGTTGACCACCTCGCCGCGGCTCAGCACGAACAGCTGGGACCGGGGCGCCCGAACGACACCCGTGTCGCAGCCCGGTTCGCCGACCGTGCAGGGATACGTGTCGACCAGGCAGTACATGCGCTGGTAAAGGTTGACGCCGTCAACATCGTACGTGACGGGAATCCAGTCACTGAGGACGGGATTATCGTCATCGTCGTACCATCCGGTATCATTGGACGCACCGCACTGTTGGTCGAGCACATTCGGATCCGGGTCGTTCTCGGGTAGGGTTGCGGCCTGGGTCAGGAAGAAGTCAATCGCGTTGTTGGCGCCGGCTGCCGCGGCCTCGAAGGCCATGGTCTGCAGCCGGATGTTGCCCGCCGCGCGTTCCTGGACGTTGGTGCTGCTGAAGCTGGCGACCGCGACCAGGGTCAGGATGAACAGCAGTACCAGGCTAAGGAACAGCGCCAGGCCTGACTGACGGTTATAGAGTTTGATGGGTCTCATGGGGCTCTCTCCATTTCGACTAGGTGCCCGAGCCTGCATTTCGAATGCGCTCGAGAATGACGTTGCGGAACGCGGCGATCAGTTCGATCGTGCGGTCATCGCGGCCGCTGCCGGCGATGGACTGCGGTCCGATCATCTGGACGGCGATGCGCGTGCCGATGCAGCTGGTATCCGGGTTGTTGACAAGGTCGCAGGCGCAGGCGGTGCCGCCATCCGGGCAGATCGGCTGGAACGCCAGGTTCGCTATACCGCTGACCAGGCCGACGCCATCGGTCCAGTCCTGGGCGGTAATCAGTGTATTGCCCGGAGCTGATTCGAGAACGGAGCGGCCTTGGCAGGTCAACTGACCATTGGCCAGGTAGTAGCGGTTTTCGACCAGGCGGAACGTATTGAATGCTTCCGTGCAGTGGCCGCGCCCGGCGTAGCGGATGATTAAAACGTCGGCGATGCCGTCACTGTCGTCATCCACGAACTGGGCGTAATCTTCGCGGATCTGTGTTTCGTGGCCGATGCGCAGCGTGGTCTCGTCGCGAAAACCGGCATTCCGCAGGTCGCGGACCAGGTAGTCGCTTGCGAACCGGATGTTCTCCTGCATACGGGCAAGGCGCTCCGCGTCGACCGAGGCCTGGCGGCCGGACATGTGAACCAGTATCGCCCCGCCAGCCAGGAAGATCGTGAGCAGCATGGCCACCAGCAGTTCGATCAGCGTGAAGCCTTCCTGGCGGTTGCTTGTTGTGAAACGTGTTTTCATGCCGTTCAGATCGATCCAGTCGTGCTCAGCTTGCAGAGCAGCCGCACGTTGTAAACGTAGGTCTCGGTGTCGCCCTCGTCCGTCACCGCGCCGTCGTCATCGAATCGGCCTTCGGCCCACGTCAGCGTGACCGGCATTTCGGCGAAGGTCGAGGTCGCTACTATGCCCGGTGTAATGGTCAGGTTGCGGATCGTGGCCAGGTTGCTTGCGCCAAAGCCGGGGAAACTTTCGGCGGGCACCGTTGAACGGGTGCGCCAGTCCGCGACCAGGGACGTGTAGGCCGCGCCGGAGGTCGTCAGTACGGGGCAGTCGGTAACGGTATCGTCCGCCAGTTCCAGCCAGAGGCGTTCCTCGAAGTCGAGCGCGATGGCCGAGGCCAGAGAACGGTAGTAGGCGGAATGCACGTATTGCAAAGAATTTATGTGCATGACGGCCAGCCCGACCAAGCCAATGGAGAGCACGACCAGGGCGATCAGCACTTCGAGTAGGGAAAGGCCGCCCTGGTGCTTTCGAATGACCAGCGAGTGTTGTTTCATGTTCCGCACGAATCCACGCTGCCGCAGGGCAGGCGGCAGGAATTGATCTGGCCCGTCGGCATGATGTCGATGCGACGGCGCAGGTTACCGCTGCAATTTTCATGCTGCAGGTACAGGGTCTCCGACGTCCAGGCATCGTCCGCGTCACGGATGTAGCCGCGGTTGTTGAAGATGATGGTGGTGTTGCTGGTCGCCATCGTGACGTTATCGTTATCAGCGCAACGCAACTGACCCAGCTGGCAGCCCTCGACGTCGGCATCGTGGTCCGGGTCCTCGATGTAGGCCTGCCACTCGGTGCCGTCGGCGCTGAGGTGTACTTCGACGTCCTGGTTGCGCCGGATCGCTTCGCTGCGGGCGTAACGCAGTATCGCCAGCATCTCGTTGTTCTGGGAGATAATCCGGTTGCCGCGGATTGACTCCTGCAGCGATGGAAGACCCCAGGACACGAGCACGGCCATTACCGCCAGCACGATCAGGAGTTCGAGCAGCGTGAAGCCGCCAGTAGTACGGAGTTGCTTTTTCATTATCTTCATTTCTTGGTTCCCCTTTTAGAGATCGCCCCAGCAACGGTCCGTTTCCGAGCCGGAAGTCTTGTTGCCGAGATAATCGAGTGTGTAGGTGCCGCAGGGGTCGCTGGTCTGTGCGCCCTGTGGTGCGGCCTGGATGGTGTAGGTGTCTGACTCGTATTCGCTCATGCTGATGGTGTAGTAGCCGTCCGCGGCGTCGCCCGAGGGTTCGATGCAGCCGGTGTAGCTGTTGGTCTGGGTGAAGCAGCGCTCAAGGTACTGCGCCGTCGACATCAGCGTCGACACGGCATCCGCGCGCCGTGCCTTGCGTACCTGCTCGGTGTATGCAGGGTAGGCCAGCGAGACGATGATCGCCAGAATTGCAATAACGATCATGAGTTCCATCAGGGTGAAACCCCAGGAGGTGGATGTGCGGTTCCGCCGGATTGTGAAAACTGTGTGCATAAAAGCTCCTGCAGTTCCAATCCCTGGAACCGGATATTGATCCGATTGAGGCCGATTCCTGCGGCCGGGCGACCCGTGTGTAACGCTGCGAGCGCCGTAGATGAATTAAGTATAGACCCTGGAATGAT
>JAZBOH010000194.1:0-13589 GCA_036351055.1 Lysobacterales bacterium | reverse complement strand
GCTTCCGTCTCACCTTCACCGGGTGATGCCGCCACCTTCGTACGAGCGGGCACCACAATGCCGGACGCCCCCATGGGAAGCGCTTTGACGGGCGTGAATGTCAAGGGCACCTGTGCCGGAACCGGTGGAATCCGCGAAATATTGAGTACGTCGAGAAAGGCTATACGGTTTTTGTCCGGAACCTGATTGAGACGCTGGATGATCAGGTCGCAGTAGCGCGCGAAGACCCGCAAAAGTGCCTGCGCCAAAGGATCCTGCTCGACTACAATGTCCTTAAGCCGCTCCTCCAAATCCGCAGCCGCGACCCGGTAGATATCCTTTTCCGTGCGGCGGTCGATCGTGGGTGCTTTGCGCATCATTACAGGTGGCCTCTTTGCAGGTAAAATGGATATACCAGATTGAACCGGTTATCTGTCGTTCGCACGCGGTATTCGATGCCGATGTGCAGCGCTTCCCCCTGGGCGCCGGCAACCTTCACGGTGACATCCAGCACTTCAATGCGCGGCTCCCAGACCCGCAGCGCCTCACTGACGTGATGCCGGGCGAGGCCCCGAGTGGTGGCATCGTTCGGCGCGAACACCAGTTCATGGATGCCGCAGCCGAAATCCGGCCGCATGACCCGTTCGCCCTTGGCCGTCGAGAGAATGATCCAAATAGCCTGTTTGATGCTCTCTTCATGAACGGCCAATGCCAAGCGCTGTGTGGCTTCATCCTTTTGGATGGGAAACCCCCACCCAACACCGAGAAATTTCGCCATACGCCCGGTCTCCTTCCTACCCGCCGATCATCACCGTGGGTTCTCCCTTGGCAACCTTGTTGGGAGGCCCCACCGCCTCCAGAATGGTGTCGCCCATGCGACAGGCTTGCAAGCCGTTGACATATACGGTCTGCGAGCCGTCAATCACCACGCCGGGTCCATGCGGCGGAATCGGCAAAGGCGTGGCACAGGCATGAATGTCCGCTCCGCCGGCCATGCTGGTAATCATACTGCCCATTTGGGCAGCCGCCGCAGCCTTGGTGGCCTCTTCCGCGGCCTTGGCTGCGGGAGCCCCGGGTGTACCGGCCGCAACCACAGTGGCGGCCTCGGCGGCCCTAATGGTCGCATCGGAAATCTGTTTGGCGCTTTGCAGCGCCCCGGCCACAGCACCGGGAACCCCTCGCCAGGCGGGCAGCGACCCGATGAAGACATTGGAGCTGCCCGGGCCCGGACTCAGCAGAGGCGGCGCCGGGTGCCCCACATTGTCTGTTACTCTGGCCGCCGGTTTACCTGGCATAGCGCTTCCTTGAAAAGTATTGACTCTTTTCCGTTCAGAGGATGCCTTCTCACTAATTTAGATGAATAGTGGCCCCTTTGACTGTTACTTGAGCACTGGCCTTCAGGTCGATGCTCTGGGCCGCCTGAACGCTGATGCCTGCCTGTGATTTGACCTCGATGCCGTTGGCTTGCAGGGTCAATTTGCCGATGGACGATCTGACCGTGATGTCCGCATCTGCTTCGATGGTGATGCTGTTCTTCACGGTGTCGACAATGATCCTGTTTTTCCCGCTTTTGTCGATGATTTCGATCGTCTCATTGCCGGATGTGTCATTGAGCCGCAGCACATGGCCGCTGCGTGATTTGATGGTGCGGTGGTTGTTTTGACCGTCTGCATTGGACTCCGGCGCACCATCCTTCCCGTTCCACAGGCTCCCCAGAACATAGGGATGATCGACCCGCCCATGCTCGAAGGCCACCAGGACCTCGTCATCGACTTCCGGAAGGAAATAAGCGCCTCTGTCGCCGCCGGCCATGGATGCCGCCACACGGGCCCAATTGCTCTCCACGTCATCGCTGAGCCAGGGAAATCGCACCTTGACCCGGTGCATGTTTTCAGGGTCTTGGTTATTTGTCACCACCCCGATCACCACGCCGTAGAATCGGTCGGTCCGTTCTCGGGGTGCAAAAAGTGCGCGCAGTGCATCGGAATTTGTCATGTCGCATTCCTCCTGAACTCAAACGTCGTGCGATAGCCCGAGCCCGGCCTGAACGAATGCTCGGTGCTGGTCACGTAATAAATACCGCTGAACCGGCGCCCAAGACCCTGGACTTCCACCAGACGCCCGGCTCGCAGATCCGGCCGGCCGATGCAAACGCCCTGTCCCTCCACGTAGCTCAGCGCCAGTTCCTTGAAGCGCCCTCTGGCAAGCGCATCCGCTTCGGCCTGGCTCAGCACCGGCAGATCAACGGTTGTCAGCCCCGAGCCCGGAAAGGCCTCCCGCATGCCCGCAGGCCCCGAGGCCGTCCCGCCCATTCGCCGTTCATCTCCGATGCCTGACCTCGCCACCACCTGCGTCTTGTCCTTGACATTCCACCCTTTCACGAACACTGCTTCAACCTGTCCCACGGTGCTGAGCCGAGCGTTGAAATCGAGCAGCTCAACCTCGCGATTGAGCGTCACCGCAGAACTGCCTTCGTTTTGTCGCGGACGAAAATGCAGCGTTCGATCACTGACCACCATCTCAAAACCGATCCGTTGAGCTCTTTCGCTCAGAAACTGAAAGTCGGTCTGGTTGTGCTGGAGCACATAATCCAGACTAACCCGGGTATCCTCTACCTTCGGCGAGAGACTGTAATCACCGGCAATCTGGCTGGCGATGTCGCTGTCCTTCATGTTTAAAAATGCGCGGGTCTTGCAATTTCCCGTCAGGCGGTGACGCCGGTCATAACCGCGCACGGTCAGCATGGGCGGGGCCTCTTTGGGAAATTCGGGTTCCAACCCGGTAATCTCACCGCGAAAAAGCCGTTCAAGGTTATCGCGGTATCCCATTTCGATTTCAACGACATTGCCCTCTTTGAACAGATCCTCGTCGATCCACTTGGGCTTCATCTCGGCGGTGTCCCAGCAAGGCAGCCTGAAGTCGAACATGCTCATGGCGCCAACGTCTTCCAGCACCCCTACCGAGACAAGGTCGGATTTGGCTGCCAGCGGCAATTCTTCGCCGTTGATGCGAATACGAAACTCCGGCGCCAGCGTATCGAAATTGCGACGATCCGTCACGACATACCCCCGCTAAATGGATTGTTTGATGGTCCTCCACAAACGGCATCCTTCATGCCGGGGCGGTGTGGGCAGGCTTGTTTGACCTGGCGCGAAATCCACCATTTCCGGCGGGTCGCTGGTCGCTGCTTGGTTTTGCATGCGTTTAAGCCAATCTGGGAATCATCAGCACCGTTCCCGGCAATAGGCACAGAGGATCATCAATGCCGTTTTCATCCGCAATCGCGCGCCACAACCCTGGATCGCGATATTCCTCGGCCGCAATGCTGCTTAGCGTTTCTCCCCGCTTCAGGGTTCGCATTTTGGCCACGTCCGAGGATTCGGTGGCCTGCCGGTTGAGGTCCTCATAATTGGTCCGCCACTCCTTGAAGGTGCATCCTGACATGGCCCGCACCGGGGTGCCGTCTTCCATGAACAGCGTGAACTGCTGTTCCAGCCGCTCCAGGACGCCCTGGAAAAATACGCCCACCGAACCCCAGGAAAGACGACATACCGGCGGCCGGTGTTTGTCGCCGTGCGTTTCCACGGTGCACAAATGCAGCAGCTTGCTGGTATCATCGCGCACATCCTTCTTCTGCACGTCGCCGCTGTTATAGGTGTCAAAAAAAAGGTCCACACTCAAGGTCCGGGGTTCGGCATTGGTGAATTGCAGCTCGGGCACGTCGCGCTGGGCCGCATTCTGTGCCTGCCAACCGACGGCCTTACTGAACGTAAGCTTGTTGGGATTGAACAATGCCGAGATGGCGTTGCCGCGTTCGAAAACGAGCACCCCCCCCCTTTTTTCGACCAGGATCTGCAAATTGGCTAAGGTCATCTTCTGTACCCCCTGCGCTCCTGTTCAAGCGTCAGCCTGCGGTTGAACTTGCACCAGATCTGCTCAACCAATTCATCCAACTCAGCCGGAGCCGCAGGCCTTTGGGCCGCGGTTGTCTGTCCGCCGGCCATTTCGACCTCCACCGGCCGAATGGCCTGTGCTGTTGGCGCTCCCTCGCCCCCTGTTGCCACCGATGCCTGCGGGGCCAATTGAACCGGTACGGAAAAGCTGCCATGCCGGGAAACCGCTCTTTTGATGTTTCCGGGCCCATTCAGGTCCAAAAGGGGCATATCATCCGAAGCACCTCGCCCCACGGTGTCGGTTTTGTCCGGCCCCTGAATCCTCGAGCCCTGCAGCCGAAGGATCGGCAATGAGTCTGCTGCGGCCTGACCGACCTGGGCAAGACTCGCCAATGGGCCGATTGCTTGCCAGTTTGGCCGGGAGTCCCTCCCGGCCGACGCATCCCGAATGGGAACCGGAAACACCGGGTACCCGCCGTGTGCCTGTGTCAGGAAATCTGATTCGCTCCTCCCCCTGCGGGTCGCTTCTGCAGGCCTTTCCGCCAACCGGCATGCTATCAGGGGGAAAGTAAAACCGACCCCGCTGCGCGGCGCCCACGGGGTGGGTTTTTCAGCACTTTTCTCGTATTCAGTACGGATCGAATCCGCGCTTCGGCGCGAAGGCGAGCCAATCAAAGGACCTTTCGGTGTGTTGGGTCCAACGGTGCGGGATCGGCCCCCTGCGGTTTGATCCCCAGGAGGTGCGAATCCCGCAACCTGCGGCCAAATCTGCATATGGCCGGCGCCGACTCGACCGCGTGTGTGAAGGGCACGTCCCTGTTCCCGCTTCAATTGAAGAATCTGAGGGTGAAGGACCTGAGGGCTGGCCGGCTGCGCGGGTTGGATTGACGCAGCGCCTTGGCTGAAAGGGATTCGCTGGGCGGCCTGGGCTGACGGCACAGATTCCTGCCGCGAGCCGCCGCGTATCTGTCGGCTGGAAGTCCCCTCAAAAACCCCAAATCCGCCAGACGGCTGCATACTGACATCACCCTCTGTACGATAAGCCGGTTTGACTGAGATCAGGTCTGCTGTCCGCCCGGTGCCAGGCCCCCATTCGCCTGCGCTGCCCGCAACGTGCGATGGCGGTTTGCGGTGAAATCGGCCGGGTGGAGAAATGATGATTGCTGCCGACACATCGGCCAAACGTCCCAAATATGCGCCGCGCCATGGGTCGTTATCACGCGAAGCAGTCATGAGACGATCCATTGGCCGGCCGATTGGACGACCCAGTTGCAGATGGACTCGCCCCGATGGCCCCACGCTTATCCGGTTTGCCTCCAGAACCACATCCGCAGTCGGGCTGTGGGCCCGTTTCGGTTCATCCGTCCGCGAGTTCAGGACTGTTCCGGGCAAGGGCCCGGTCATCCTGACAGCGGCCCTTGGAGACTTCAAGGGCATGACTTTGGGCCGCGAAACCAGCCAATTTTTGGGCTGCAGTGAGGGCGGCGCCATGGGTGGCCTGCTTCCGCCAGAACCATTGGCCAGTGGGTGCTCGGCGCCTGGCATCCATGGGCTGTGGGGAGGATGCTCCGCTCGGGCAACTGTCTCTATCTGTTGAACCTGGCTTCCCGACGGCAATATTTGAAAATCCCGGCGCCCGGAGGATGAGCGCGCCGCCAACCGGCCGCCATGCGCGCGCGCGAGCGAGATCAACGGGCTTTTCGGACCCCCGCTCAGCGGCCCCACGGCATTGATCCCTGGCGCAGCCAAACCAACCTCCGTGGTGGCCGGACCGAGACCCGATAAGGGGATATCTTTGCGAAAAGGAAGCTGTGCGAACTGCGCCGACGGGGTGTGGACATCAGCACGTTGTGGCAACCTGTTCCTGTACTTGTCCGCCTTTCCGGCAGTTGTACTTGAGTCAGCGGCACGATTTAACCCTGAAGGATGCAACTGCCCTAAATGCGCCTGCCCAGATTCGGAAGTGCGTTGTATGTGTCCCTCTGGGTCGCTGCCCGGCGCGCGCGCGTGCGGCTGAACAGCGGCCGTCGCCGCTGCCCCCGCTGACGCGCCCGAGCCGCCTTTCAACTGGCGGCGGGAAACGACCGGCGGTGCCGGTGGCGTGTCCCCCGGCGAGCGATCTGTTGCTACGGCTGGCGCACGCAAAATACCCCTGAAATCACCGGAAAAGCCTGATCGAACGGATGATATGCCAGGGCCTCTTTCACCTTTTGCAAGGGGAACGTGATTTGCCTTCACAAATTTCCTGCCATCTTTCGCCAGTAAAGTATCCCCGTGAAGATTGTCCCGCTGAATGGGTCCGGTTAACCCTCCCCCGGCCTGCACAAGGCGTCGCACCTTCAAACCAAAATCGTCCGGACCCTGCCAGATGTGCTGCACGCCCTTGTTATAATTCGGGACCAAGGTCTCTTGCCGGCGTTCAGCGTGCCCCCCGGCCGATATCGCTGTCAAGAAACGCCGGGGCACTTGCGGCGACGATGGCGGCCGCTGTCGCTGCCCCCCTGCGGAGGAGTTGAACTGCAGCCGCGCCAAGGCCATCGCAGACGAATTGCTATCGTGAATCGCCGACCCGGAAGGCCTTAAAAAGGGCTCCAACAGACCGCCGCTCGAAGAAACGGGAAGAGCGCTCCTGAACTCCTGCGGCGGAGCCATTGCAGACGCATCGACAGAGCGAGACAACAACCGCGGAGGCGCCGACGGCGTATGCCTCGCACCGCCGGTCAAGAAGAAGGGAAAGGGTCTGTTGAACAGCGGCATGGATAGGCCGGCGGCGGCATACGGGTATCCTTTCCAGCGCCGGAGAAGGATACCCGCCGGTGAAGAACACCCGATCATGTGCCGATTGCGCAAACGCAAAACATTCTTTTGCATCGGGCCGCTCAACACGCCGCCGGGGTGCACCCGCCGCCAGACTTGCCAGCCCAGCCCGTTCGGATCGTCCCAGCTGCGCCCGCCCTTAGACGTATCTCCCCGAGCTTTGCCTGGACCGCTCTTTCCGGCGTAGTTCTGCTGTTGAATATTTGATTTGCGACGGGTCATTCCCCCCTCAATCGGCTTTTCTGCCGTACACTTTTCCGCATGAGCGCCAGGGCGGCTGATAACACCGACATCAGGCCCTAATGAATCCGTTATGAACCAGTTCAATGGACTCGAAAGCCACTTCGCCACGCTCCGCCCGCAATTGGGGGCCGTCCCATTTCACCGGACAGGCATCACGAAAAGTCCAGCGCCATTTTTCTTCACCGGCATGATCGAGCAGCAAAACAGCGATTCCCTTGCGATCAACGCGGCCCGCCACCACACGCTGGTACCAGGACCACAAACTTTCTTCATCAGCCAGCCCCCGTTTCAGGATCAATTTGGACGGATACTTGGTCGGACCGGCCAGTTGCCACTCATGGGTGTTGACCCCCCCCTCGCGGAGGCTCTCCACCTCGGTTTCGGCGGTAAGCCCCGTGACTTCCTGAAATCCGGCCGCATCCAGGCCATCGATTTCGACTCTGAAGCGAAAGGAAAGGTACGGATCCTTGCCGATGCTGCGTGGAGGATTTTTTGCTTCCGCCATGGCTAATAAGACTCCGCTTTGAAGGCATCATTGAGACGCCGGTTGATCTTGGCGATCTCCTCGACCCATTGCCGACGCTCCGGATGCTCTAAGCGCATAATCTGCTCATACGACCAATGAAAATGAAACGCGATATAGGCTACCTCCTCGAACAACCGTTCGCGGGGGTAGCCTAAGGCTCCCCCGATCTGTCAACCTCCACTTCAAACTGGGCCTCACACTCCGGACAGGTCACCTTCACCCGGGGTGTACCGTTGACATTGATGCGGCGATAAAAATCCTGCAAAAATGCGAAATCTCCGGCAAACAGGCCCTCGATCACTTTGGGGTTGATGGTCTCCAACTCGCCCAATCGCGTGATCACCCGCGAAAGCAGGATTACGACCATGTAAGCGGGATTCACTTGAACCCGACGGTCCTTCATGGGTGCGATCTCGTCAAAAGCCGTCGCAAGTCGCATCACCCCATCCCTGTGTAGGTTGCCTTCAGTATCGATGTACCCCTGGGGCAGTGTAAAATTAAACTCCGTTTGAAGCGTCATGCCTTTTCGACTCCTTCATGTGCAATCTCAAGGGTTTCAATGGCCACATCGTTGCTGGTGGCGTTAAAGCTCGGGCCCGTCCACTTGGTTGGCCAACCTTCACGGAAATTCCAGCGCACCTTTTCATCGCCGGTGTCATCCATCAAGATAATGGAACCGTTTTTGCGTTCAATTTTACCGTCTATGGCCTTTTTGCGCCAGTCCCACAGTTCGGCATCGTCCGCGGTTCCCCATTTGAGGCTGATATTGGAGTATTTATTCAGGCCGGGCAGCTTACGCGGCGTCAATCCTTCGGTGCCCTCGCGGTACTCGACCGGATCCTGGGCCGAATCCAAGCCCGAAGCCTCACGAAATCCCCCGCGATCAATGCCATCGAGTTCAACCCGGAAATTATACCCCCGATAAGGATCTTTGCGATCTCCAGTTGCCATGATGCTCTCCTCCTTTGGTGTTATATGCCAGTTGATATGTTAGCGGTTGCGCCGGCAGGGCTCTGGGTGATCCGCACGACAATAAACTCCGCCGGTACCACGGGTGCCAAACCGACCTCACAGATCAATTCACCGTTTGCTCTCACCGCCAGCGGGTTGGTCTCTGCGTCGCACTTGACAAAATAAGCTTCTGCCGGTGTCTGTCCTTTTAGCGCTCCGCTTTGATACAATTCATGGCAGTAATTCCCCACCCGGTCCCTGACGCGATGCCACAAAGGTTCACCATTGGGTTCAAAGACCAGATCATTCAGATGATGCGCACTCCACCGCACCAGAGTCAGAAACAGCCGCCGAACGTTGACGTATTTCCAATCCAGACGCCCGCTCAGGGTCCGCGCACCCCAGACCCGAATACCGCGGCCGGGAAAGCTTCGCAGACAGTTCACACCGAAATCGTTGAGTTCAACCTGGTCTGCGTTCGACAGGTGCATATCCAGGTCCATGGCATCTTCAATTATTTCATTGGCCGGAGCTTTGTGAATCCCGAACGCGGCGTCGCTGCGAGCGTAAATCCCGGCAATATGACCGCAAGGCGGCACCCCGGTTCTGAGCGCGTGCCGATGGCGCGGCAGCGGTTGCACGTGAATCCATGGAAAATAGATCGCGCCCTCCACCGGCCCGCCCTTATTCGGCAGGGTAGACTGCCGCGCCAACAGTTGCCTGCGCCAGTCATCCTGATTTCTCGAGGCGCTGGGCACCCCCCCCGGCTCGTCGGCGTCAGGAATGCGCGCAGCATCGAGAATGGCGAATCGATCCCCCATTCTGCGGCAGTACGCCAGCACCTGCTGCTGCAGGTTTGCCACCTTGTCGGAGGAAATCTGCGCTTCCGGCGCCATTATGTCCGGCACGCAAACCAGGTCAACGTCCTCGATCTCTTCCAACGCCCCCTTGTCCTCAAACAGTTTCTCGAAGGTGCGCGGCATCCCCGCAACCCCCGGCAGGGCGACCACCACACAACGCTGGCCGCCGTTTTGAAAAAAACCCCGTATGGCATAATCGAGAAAACCGCCGGATAGCCCGACCCGGATGGCCTGCTCGAATCCTTCCCAGGAGGTGAACTCCAAAGCCCTGATTCCACGGGCAATCTCTCTTGCCGATTCTCCCTCCCCGCCGATTTGCCCGAATCCCACGAAGAGCGGCACCCCGGTTTGAAGTAGCGATTTTTTCTTTGGCGCCGTCTCTTCGAAACGAACGCCGGGCGCCGAACCTCTTTTCACCGAGGCGTCGTAGAGAGCTCCCATTTCATATCACCCATTGTCGCCCAAGACTTAGGTGCGTGGTCCAGTGGATTGCGTAATGCGAAAGATGACGAATTCGGCCGGCCGCACGATCGCAACGCCAATTTCGGTCACCACCTGGCCGAGATCGCGAACCTCGGGCGGGTTGGTCTCATCGTCGCATTTGACATAGAAGGCTTCCTCCGGCGTCGCCCCGAACAAAGCACCCGAACGCCAGATATTGGTCAGAAAAGCCCCCACATTGCGCTTGATTTTTCCCCAGAGTGCCCGGTCATTGGGTTCAAAGACCACCCACTGCGTACCTTCATCAATCGACTCGGCCAGAAACAGAAAAAAGCGACGCACATTCACATATTTCCACTCGCCATTTCTGTCGCCGCCGATGGTGCGTGCTCCCCACACCGTGATATTGCCGTTGATGTTGCGGATGACATTGACCCCTTGCGGATTGAGCATTTCCTGTTTGGGTTTGCCGATGTAATATTTCACGTTCAGCGCCCCCCGCACCGCTTCATTGGCCGGGGCCTTGTGAACCCCGCGCTTCTCGTCCGAGCGGGCGTAAATACCGGCGATGTGGCCACTCGGCGGAACAAAGATCCGGCCCGCGTATTTTAACGATACCCCCCGCCCGGGATCTTCATCCTGCATTTGCTTGGCCGGATCGACGACCTCGATGTACGGGAAGTAAAATGCGGCGTTTTTGCTGCGCTGCGGCAGTACGTTATCAGGTGAGTCGTAACTAAGTTGCTTTATATCCAATTCTTCTTCAGTCCCGACCACCTCGGGGCAATCAAAAATCGCAAAACGGTCTTCGCAGGTTTCGCAGTGGGCGACGATTTCCTGCCAAACTGCCGGGTCGGCAATGCCCGGTGCCGCAACGATCGCCACGGCATCGATGGACTCAAAAGCCACCAACGCCCGCTTGATCTCTCCCATGTTGGCGCCTCCCTGACTGGTCGGGTTGACCCTGGCCACGAAGCAGCGTGTCCCGCCATTGTTGAAAAATCCGTTTACCGCATGCGTCAACCACCGATGTCCGGGGAAAATAGGCAGATGGGGCTTTTCGAGCTGGTCGGGCTTATCGGCTGAAAAGGGACCAAAGTGGTCTTTGTATTCGCTGAAATTCGTACAGAGTTTGGTCTGGCCGGGTTGAACGTTAACCGTGAAGGTTTCGAGCTTGTAAGGACACAGTCTCGTTCCCACCTTTGTCTGGGGCGAAACCGCTTTTCCTTCCAGCTGCGTCTGCAATATCCCTTTCTCATCCTCAAGCTGCTGGATGGCTTTTTCATCGTTTTCGATGCTTTCCGACAAGTCTTTGACCTCCTTATTTTTCGCTCTTACGTTTGCATCTATTTCCTCTTTCTTTTTCGTGATTTGTTTTTTTCGGTCAGATGCAGACAATTCGGGCGGCAAATTTTCCTCGAAGCTCGCCAAGGCCTCTTGTTCTTCAATTTCTATTTGAGGAAGCTTTTGACTCTTCTCGTTGAGCTCTTTCCGCCTTGTGGAAACATTCTTTTTTAGAGGTTCAATCTGCTTATCCAACTCTTTGATCTGTTGCTCAAGTTCCGCCTTCTTTTTTTTGGGGAGGCTCCCGCCCGCATCTATGATCCTGGCAACTTCTAACGCCAGCTGGGCACTCACCGGATCGTAGTCGGGATTGGCCTCGGGGTACTGGATCTCATCCGGCACAACGCCGATGAATCCTACCGTGTTGGTGCCGACGCCCGCGATAGGCTGCTGGGCCGACGGAACTTCTTCGACATAGACGCCAGGTGCCTGGTAACTTAGTCTTGCCATAGTTCTACCTCCCTTGTATGCCGCGCCGAGTTATAGGATGAGACGCGTTAAAAGTTAGCTCCAAACCAAGATACGGTATCGATCTTCCGGCCGCAGCCGCAATCTCTGGTATGCTCCCTTCGGTGGGCGCTTGATTGACAGAAAAACAGCAGATGCCGTTAGGCCGACAGCTTGAGATCGGCTTGCGCTATCCTGCCGGGCGCTTCCTTATGCTTGGCAACGGTTGCCTGCGTCTCTGCGCTCTGGCCGGATCGCGGGTCGATTGCACTCAGCGTATACTGCCCCTGCGGAAGGTCGAGGAAAAAGTAAGTCCCGTCCACACGGGAAACCGTTGCATCCGGCCGCTCCTGCAAGTTCTCCCAGGCGCCGCTTTCGGCCTGCACTTTAAACTTACCAGCCTTGGCCGTGATCTTAACCCGTGCACCGGCCACGGGGTTGTTCTGCCCGTCCACGACGCGGCCACCGATCGCAACCTGTCTGCGTACAATTTCCCATTCCCCCCAGTTTTTCACGGCTCTGTTCCTCGCGCCATTCGGATCTTGAGAATCTTGTCCGTGACCAGTCGGACTTCCTCGGATGCCGCCACATCCACAGAGAGGGTGACCTGATAGTTGAGGGCCGCTTTGGGCTTGCCGCCCAGGGCCTGCCAGAATTCGCCCAGGCTTTGCAGGCGCCCGGGTTGCAGCGAGCTTGCCGGCAGGGGCGGTTTCTGTTCCTTTAAAGAACCCTGCAGCACGTCCTCGGGAATCGTGCGGTAGCGCAACAGCACCCGCATGACCTCCCCCAGCAGGTGATGTTCATCTTCGGCCGCGTCAGGCACGCTCTCGCTTGGCCACGCCGTGACCAGATAAGAAAAATCCACGCGTGCGGGGGCCCGCTCCTGGGTGCCGCGACCGTCGCTGCGACGGGTGAGGTAAACCTCGTTGCTGCGCAGTTCAAGATTCTCCCTGACGTCATAAAGAAACAGGTCGATGGCCGGCAGCGTCACAGACGGGGGCGGAAACTGTTCATCGGGCGTGGCAAAACTGATCTGAACCTGCTCAGCCAGGCTCGCCGGCAAGTCCCGCCAAAGGAGCGCTTTAAGCGTTTGATCCAATGCCTTGATCATGCGCGCTCGCTCCCCTCATTCCGGCTCGGCACACAGCGTGGCCAATCGTCCTGCAATATGTCCGGGTTGATAATCTTTTTCTCAAAGTCCAACCAGATCGTATTGTCCTTGCGGCAATCGTAAGCGCGGCAGGGCACCGCGCGGTGCTCCCGCACCGTGCAATGGCAGGACTCCCGATCGAAATGGGTACAGTAGCCGTCCTTGTCCTGGGCGATGATGTACGGCTGGCCCAGGTCCCAGTGCAGAATGCCTTCGTGGATATCCTGTTTCGACAAGGCAAAGGGCAGACGGCAGCAGGCCGCCTGGCACAGGTGTACGCGATTTTGGCAGTCGATTTCGGCTTCGTCCTTGAAGGTGTATTTGTCGTACTCAGGCTCCTGGAGCAGGACGCCGACACCCTTTTTCCTCTTCTTCTTTGCCAGCCGTTTGGCGACTTCGCGCATGCGCTGATCCAATTCCTCAATGGATAGCAGGCCCTTTTCGTTCAGCAGCTCAATCAGACCATACAAAAACGACGCAGCCTCAAGCGTGCTCTTCGTGTTTTCGCTCAGCCGCGCATGGGTGTATAAAAACCCCGCGCTCACTTCCTGACGCATCTGATTTGATACGGCGGTGCTATCTGTTTGAGACATATGGGAGTACCTCTACGGGTGAACAATATTTATTATTTTGGGGTGTAGAATGACGATTCTTGAAGGGACACACATCCCTTGCCAGACCCAGATCACTTGGCGCCGTCTGTTTGTTCCAGCAAATCAATGTCACCCAACATCCCGGTGAAATACGCCTCAAGGGCTTCTCTTCCCTCGGCATCCGGGCAGCTTTTCAGCGCCTCCAGTGCTTGTTCGCGCTCCTTGAGCACCGCCCAGATCAGGAAATTTCTCGTCTCTATTCCATTGAGTATTTCCTTGATTCTATCAGCATTCGAATCGATTTGACCGCCATCAACAAACGATACGAGCTCGTTTCGCTCGGGG
>JAZBOH010000193.1:0-10960 GCA_036351055.1 Lysobacterales bacterium | reverse complement strand
CGGGTTTCGGCTCGGGTTTCGGCTCGGGTTGCGGTGCCGCGACGGTTTCTTCCGTGACGTCCTCCAGAACGGCTTCTTCCTTATCCGTCACGGGGATCGGCCCAATCCGGCTGGTTGGCGCCACCAGCGCCAGCAGTTTTCCGACCGTGCAATGAGATTCCAGCGCGTGCCGCAACGTCTTCCGGCGGTTAATCCGGTAACGGTTGCAGCGCCCTTGCTTGCGCACCGTGATGAATCCTTCCTGTTGCAGGTCCTTCACGATTTTCTGCACCGCACGTTCGGTAATACCGACATCCCGCGCGACATCACGCAACCTGGCGCTGTCGTTCCGCGCCAGGCAAACCAGAACATGGCCGTAGTTGCTGAAGAAAGTCCAATCGCCCATCATATGACTTCCCGGTGGCGGCCCCAGGACCGGGGCACGAAATATATAGATGAATTATATTTCGTGTTTCACTTTTCTTCAAATGGCGGTCAGGATGGGAATGCAGGCCGACACACTGCTGTCTGCAGCGGCCGGCCTGCCAGTTCTTGCACTTCGCGCTGCCCAAAAAGCCAGCGCCTGGAGCCTAGTCTTCCGTTTCGCCGACCAGGTGCTCGCGCAGGAACATCACCGTCGCCTGTTGGTAAACGTCCGCGTTTTCTTTCTTGCGGTAGCCGTGGCCTTCATTCAGCGCGTTCATGTACCAGACAGGCTGGCCGTTGGCCCTTAGCGCTTGCACGATCTGCTCGGCTTCCGTCACCGGAACACGCGGGTCGTTCTGACCCTGCACCACGAACATCGGCACGTCGATTTTTTCAACGTGGTTCAGCGGGCTGATCGCCTCCAGGTGCTTGCGCATCGCCGGATCCCGTTCGTCCCCGTACTCGACCCGGCGCAGGTCGCGGCGGTAGCTCTGGGTGTTTTCCAGGAAGGTAACGAAGTTGCTGATACCCACCACGTCAACCGCGGCTTTCAGGCGGTCGCTGTAGTGCACCGCGCTGGCCAGCACCATGTAACCACCGTAACTGCCGCCATAGACCGCCACGCGGTTCTCATCCAGGTCGGGCTGCGTGGCGATCCAATCCAGCAGGGCGCCGATGTCTTTAACCGAGTCTTCGCGTTTGAAGCCGTTGTCCAGCGACATGTAGTTTTTGCCATAACCATCCGATCCGCGTACGTTGGGCCGCACGATCGCCGCGCCCAGCTTCTGCAACCACATCTGGTAGGTGCTGCTGAAAGCAGGCCGGGCCTGTGCTTCCGGACCACCGTGGATCACGATGATGACCGGGTGCGGGCCCTCGCCTGCCGGTTTGTAAACCCAGGCCGGGATCGAGTCCGGGCCGCCCTTGCCGCTGTCAAATGTCGGGTAGCTGACCAGTTCGGGAATGATGAAGCTGTCCGTGTCCAGGCGCCCGACCTCGCTGTAGGTCCAGCGTGTCATTTCTCCGTATTCAAGCGCCGTGTCGCCCAATTCCAGCGTGAAAGAGTCACTGGGCGTTTGTGACGTGTTTAGCGTCATGCCCAGCGTCCTGCCATCGGGACTGAATTCCATGCTGCCGACCAATCCGGTCGGAATCCCATCGACAGCGCGGTATTCGCGGCTTTCGGGATCCAGCAGGTAGAGGCGGGAAAAGCCGTTTTCATTGACCGTGAAGGCCGCCCTCGTCCGGTCCTCGCTGAGGGCGCCACCCTCGATATGCCAGGGAATGTCCGCCGTTATGTATTCGGGCCCGGCGCCTTCTTCGAGTGACTGCCAGGCCAGCTGCTGGAATTCACCGTTCTGGTCGGTCAGGTAGAAAAATCCGGTTCCCTCGCGGTCGAAAGCCATTGCCAGGTTGGCACCGCCCTTCTCCGGGTCACCGGCCAGCATGCGCATGTCGCCTGTCTTGAGGTCCAGCAGGTGGACGCGGGAATCCATGTTACCGACGTAGTTGACGACCAGCAGTTTCTGGTTGTCCGCCGAAAAATCGGCGCCGCCCCACCAGGTCCCGTCGGGCGATTCAAGCACGATGCCAGCCGTCTCCGGGTTGTTCACATCCATCATCCAGATGTCATTGGAAGCGCCGTTGCGCCGCGTGCTCTGGTAGGCAATCCACTGCCCGCTGCGGTCCCAGACCACGGCGCCGTTGCGGGATTCGCCATCCGTCAGCATCGCGGCATCTTCCACTCCTTCTGGGTCAAGAAGGAAGATCTGCGAAAATTCGCTGCCGCCGGCATCCATGGTGAAGGCCATCTTCGAACCGTTCGGCTGGCGGCTCAGGCCACCGATGGGTTCGTCAAAAAAAGTCAGCTGGGTGCGTGCACCGCCGGGTTGAGCGACGTAGTGGACCTGGCTGACGTCGCCGAAGCGGGTGGAAATGAAGATCCCCTTACCTTCCTTGTCCCAACCGCGAAACGCCGCGCTGCGTGTATTCTGGTAACGGTTGAGGTCTGCGACCACCGACTGCGGAATCGGCGGTATGTCTTCCATCAACAGTTGCCCGTTGTTGGCTTCGGTTCGCGTGACGTCCGCCAGGGATGCCATGCTAAAGCCAAGGGCCACCAGGCCGACGGCCTGTACAAAGGTTTTTTTCATCGTTTTGCTCACTCTGGATTGTTTTCCGGAAAATCTGGCGGGCGTCCGTTTGCCAGCCAAATGCGCGTACAATTATCCACCAAACCCAGACCCATGACAGTGCCGATTTTCCTATGCGAATTTTTCTCTTGTTGATCCTGCTTTTCTGCGCGCCACGGGCCCACGCGTTTGACTACTTCGAAAGCAACCGCGAAATGGTCAAGCGGGGCGTACAGGCGGTCTTGATGTGTAACGGGCTGTTTACCTCGCAGCGAACCCTGCAACAGGTGTTCGCGCAGGAACTGGCCTACATGGGTCCGCACATCGGCACGGCCGCGGGCGGTGATTACCGCATTCACGAGAAGCTGAAAGCCGTCGAAATCGGTACGCCGGAAAACGGACCGGTGATGCGCGCCGCGTTCCGGGAAGGGGTCGGATGTGTCGTGCTGGCCCCCGACCAGGACCTTGCCGACATCGACAGCCTGCCGCGTATCGACCTCCCGGGCGCAGCGGCGGACCCGGCCGTGACCGCGTGGCCGAACGGCGATCTCATTGCCGGTCAGCCCCTGCCTGCCACGATCGACGCAGAAGCCCTGCAGGCCGCGTCGGACTGGGCCTTCGAACGCAGCTCGTCCGAGCAGATCACGCTGAGCCTGCTGCTAGTCCATGGCGGCGAAATCGTGCATGAGCGCTATGCACCCGGCGTGGACCTGAATACCAGGACCCGCACCTGGTCTACCGCCAAAAGTATCGCGGTCACACTGATCGGCATGCTGGCAGACCAGGGCAAGATGAATCTGGACGCACCGCTGGACATCGACTGGTTACCCGCACTGGCCTCGGCCGGCACCGACCCGCGCGCCAGGATCAGTCTGCGCCACCTGCTGAACATGTCCAGCGGCCTCGAACCCGTGGACAGCTTCCGGATGGAATACGCGACTGGCTCCGGCCTCGCCTACTGGGCCGGCGCCAGTTCGGCGGACGGTGCCCGCAACCGTGGGCTGGTGCGGGAACCGGGTACGTTCTGGGACTATGAAAACTACGACACGCTGCTCGCGGTGTATGCCATGAAGCAGCTGTTCGCCAGTGAAGAGGAATACCACCAGTTCCCCCATGAAGTGCTGTTGGCTCGCATCGGAATGCACAACACCCTGCTCAGCACCGACCGCTTCGGGGACTTTGTCCTGAGCAGCCAGGTGTATACCAACGCCCGGGACCTGGCCCGGTTTGGCCTGCTTTACCTGAACGGCGGTACATGGAACGGTGAGCGACTGCTGTCAGAGGACTGGATCGAATTCGTACGCACCCCGGCGCCGGCCTCCGCCGTGCGCGGAAGCGACTATGGAGGCCAATGGTGGCTGGTGCCGGACGATCGCGACGATGTGCCGCGCGACGCCTATGCAACCGCGGGCAATCGCGGCCAGTACGTGATCGTAGTCCCTTCGCACGACCTGGTGATCGTGCGTCGCGGCCTGGACCACGGCAAGCAGGGCTTCAACCGCTGGGACCTCACCCGCGAGGTTCTGAAAGCGATCAGATACTAGCGGCCAGTTCGGTGCCCTGCCGAATGGCGCGTTTCGCGTCGAGTTCGGCGGCAATGTCCGCCCCCCCGATCAGGTGCACTTTCTTGCCGGACTTCTCCAGCGGCTCCTGCAGTTCGCGGCACGGGTCCTGGCCGGCGCAGATGATCACGTTGTCGACTTCGAGCAGCTTTTCTTTTTCATCGTGCACGATATGCAGGCCAAACTCGTCAACCCGCTTGTAATCCACGCCACCGAGCATGCGCACACCGCGTTTGCCCAGGCTCAGGCGATGGATCCAGCCGGTCGTTTTGCCCAGGCCTTTGCCGGGTTTGCTCTTCTTGCGCTGTAACAACCAGATTTCCCGCGCCAGCGGTTCCGGTTCGGCTTTCATGCCCTCGACGCCGCCCCGGGCCCGCAAGTCCATATCGATGCCCCAGTGCCGGGCAAAGTCTTCCACGCTCGGCGCGCTGGGTCCATCGCGTGCTTCATCACCCAGGAATTCCGCCATGTCGAAGCCGATGCCCCCGGCGCCGATGATGGCAACGCGCTTACCTACCTCGGCCTTGCCGGACAACACGTCGACGTAAGCCAGGACCTTGCGGTTCGAAATACCTTCGATTTCCGGTGTTCGCGGCGTCACGCCCGTCGCCAGAACGACTTCGTCAAAATCCGTCAGGTCGCCCGCATCAACCCGTGTATCGAGGTGCAGCTCAACCCCCTTCAGTTCCAGTTGCCGGGCAAAATATTTCAACGCCTCGTAAAATTCTTCCTTGCCGGGAATGCGCTTGGCCAGGTTGAACTGGCCACCAATCCGGTCCGCGGCATCGAACAGGGTGACGCGGTGCCCGCGTTCCGCCGCCGTGCAGGCGAAAGCCAGGCCGGCCGGCCCCGCGCCGACCACCGCCAGTGATTTCTTTTTCCTGGCCGGGCGGATCAGCAACTCGGTTTCGTGGCAGGCCCTTGGGTTGAGCAGGCAGGATGCTGTTTTCTGTTCGAATACATGGTCCAGGCAGGCCTGGTTGCAGGCGATGCAGACATTGATCTCGTCCGACCGGCCCTGTTCGGCCTTGTTGACGAACTCGGCGTCAGACAGCAACGGTCGCGCCATCGAAACCATGTCGGCGTCACCGTCCTGCAATACCTTTTCCGCCACCTCCGGCGTATTGATCCGGTTGGTGGTGACAAGCGGAATACCCACTTCCCCGCGCAACCTGCGGGTCACCCAGGTGAATCCGGCGCGCGGCACCATGGTGGCAATCGTCGGGATACGCGCCTCGTGCCAGCCGATACCGCTGTTGATGATGGTTGCACCCGCCTCTTCGACCGCCTTGGCCTGCGCCACGATTTCGTCCCAGGCGTTGCCATCAGGGACCAGGTCCAGTAAAGACAGGCGGTAGATGATGATGAATTCCGGGCCAACCGCCTCGCGAATTCCGCGCACGATTTCCACCGCGATCCGGTAACGTGCAGCCGTATCGCCGCCCCAGCCGTCCACGCGCTTGTTGACACGCGGCGTGGTGAATTCGTTGATGAAATAGCCTTCCGAGCCCATCACCTCGACACCGTCATAACCGGCTTTTTTGGCCAGCCGGGCCGAGTTCACGAAATCACGTATCTGCCCCCTGATACCACGCTCCGAGAGCGCCTTCGGTTTGAAGGGATTGATCGGCGCCCGGATCGCCGAGGGCGCAACGGTGAACGGGTGGTAGCCGTAGCGGCCGGTATGCAGAATCTGCATGCAGATGCGCCCGCCATTGTCATGCACGGCCCGGGTGACCTTGCGGTGCCGGCTGACCTGCCACGGCCAGATCAGCGACGAGGCAAAGGGCTTGACCCAGCCGGCGATATTGGGTGCGATCCCGCCGGTAACGATCAGGCCGACACCGCCTGCGGCACGTTCGGCGAAATACGCCGCCAGGCGATCATAATGCCTGGCGCGATCCTCGAGCCCGGTATGCATCGATCCCATCAGGACGCGATTTTTCAGCGTGACGAACCCCAGGTCGAGGGGTGCCAGCAGGTTCGGGTAGTGTTGTGACACGGGGTCAGCCTCCCAGGTTTTGCATCAAAGCAGCCAACAGTTTTCTTACTCGGCCCATGGGCTCTTTCAGCGTGTCGGCAATGTCATCTTCCGAAATCAGTTCATTGTGCACACCGGCGCCCCAGTTTGAAACCACGGCCAGGCCGGCGTAGTCGATGCCCAGTTCGCGCGCCAGGCCAGCTTCCGGTTGCGAGGTCATGCCCGCCATGTTGCAACCGGCACGGCGCGCCATTTCGATCTCACCGGCGCTTTCCAGCCGCGGCCCCTGGAACACCGCGATGCAACCACCATCGATCACGTTCAGCGAAGCCGCGCGTGCTGCCTGCAACAATGCCTGGCGCAAAGGGCCGCCGTAGGGATGAGTGAAATCCACGTGAACCAGCGGCACATTCGGTGAATCGTGATAGGTATGTTCGCGGCCCCAGGTAAAATCAACCAACTGGTCAGACACGGCCAGCGTCCCCGGGGCGTATTTTTCCGTAATGCCGCCAACCGCAGAAACCGCCAGGACTTGCCCGGCGCCCGCCTCGCGCAGTGCCCACATATTGGCCCGGTAATTGACGCGGTGTGGCGGAAAGCGATGCGGGCTGCCGTGCCGAGGAAGAAACAACAGCCGCACCGGTTCATCCTGGATGACCTGGATGGGACCCGATGGCTCCCCGTAAGGCGTGGCGATCTCCAGGGTCTCCTCAGCACCCTGCAATTGCGTGAGGCCGGTGCCGCCGATCAAGCCAAGAACGGGAATGGTGCTCATCAACCTTCCTCCAGCGCCCGGATTTCATCCAGGTGACGCCAGTGCTCGTAGGCGTCCATGCCGCAACCGAAAATGTACTTATCCTCGACTTCCATGCCGATAAACCGCGGCAGCCGCTCGGTCGTTTTGCGGTCGTGAATCTTGCGCACCAGGACCGCGCTATTGACCGAGCGCGCTTTGCGCGAGACACAGTAGTTCTCGATCATCTCCAGCGTCAGCCCGATATCGTAGATATCGTCGACGATCAGGATGTGCTGATCCTGCAGGTTCAGTCGCGGCGGCACGCGGAACTCGATTTCGCCGCCTTCTGTTGTGCCCGCGTAACGGGTCGCATGGACAAAATCCATCTCCAGCGGCATTTTCAGCCGTGCTGCCAACCAGGCCGCCGGCATCACGGCGCCGGTCATGACCATCAGCAGGACAAGGGGCGTATCACCATAGTACTCGTTGACCTGGGCCGCCATGTGCCCGACCGCGTCTTTGACCGCCTCGCGGTCGACCAGGAGGGTCGATCGTTCCAACAGGGCCTGCGGATCGTGTTCCGGGTTCATTGCACGTTCTCCTTTTCCGGTGCGGCTGTTTCCAGGCCCGCCAATTGCGGTTCACCCTGCAGATGCAGTGTACGGGTCGGAAAGGCAATGCCCGCACCGTTCTGCTCGATGATTCTGTAGGTTTTCAATAGTACATCCTGCTTGATCGCGTGGAATTCCACCCAATTGGTCGTCTTGGTCAGGCAGTAAATGAAAAAGTCCAGCGAGGACGGCCCGAAGGAATCGAAATTCACCATCAGCGTCTGTTTCTGATCGATAGCAGGATGTGACTTCAGCATTTCGAGCACTTCGGCGGTTATCTTATCAACGCTGGCCACATCATCGTAACGCAGACCGATGGTTTCATTGATGCGGCGATTGGTCATCCGCGAGGGATTCTCCACCGAGGCCGTGGTGAAGATCGCGTTGGGTACATAGACGGGCCTTTTGTCGAACTTGCGAATGGTGGTCTGGCGCCAGCCGATATTCTCCACCGTCCCCTCAATGCCCTTGTCACTGATAATGATCCAGTCGCCAATACTGAATGGCCGCTCCATGAACACGGTCGCTCCGCCAAAAAAATTGGCAAGGATGTCCTTTGCCGCAAAACCGATCGCCAGCCCGCCTATTCCGCCAGCGGCCAGCAACCCGGCCACATTGAAACCCAGCGTGTCCAGGCCAACCAGGACCGCGGTCACCACCACCGTGATCCTCAGGACGCGCCCCAGGGCATGCACCGTGGTCTGGTCGAGCGGCCTGTCCGCCTGGCGGGAATTGGCCATGATGTTGTTTTCGACATTCCTGATAAACGACGTCAGGAACCAGGACAGTCCGAACAGCACGCCGACCTGGCGAACCTTTTGAACCAGCCCGCCGCCCAGCTGGCCGCTGTCATCGAACAGCGGCACGAGCTCCGCGGCCAGGGTGATGCCAATCAGCCAGATAAGCAGGGAGAGCGGCCTTACTGCTGCATTGAATAGCGCGTCGTCCCAGTTGTTATCGGTCGCGGCAACATATGCCCCCAGCCGTTTCATCAGGCGGCGCTGCAAGAAATCCAGCAAAAGTGCCGCCAGCACGACAAGAAACAGGCTCAGGGCCCAGGCTTGCAAACCGGTGGCCGATGAGATGCCCGCCACCCAGTTGTTAATCAGTTCCATTCGTTCAGCTCCAGGATTGCCTGTTCAGTTGTTCCAGGCTGAGACGCCAGTGTTCCCATTCCCGGATGCCTTCGCGCTTCACAGCGAGCAACTCCTCGCGACCGACCGTTGCCTTGCCATACAGCCGCCCGGTTGCCTCGCTGGCGTCGCCAAAACCCTCTGTGCGGCCTGCCAGCAGATTTTCCACGTCTTGCGGTTCGCAGACCAGCACCAGGTCACAACCCGCCTGCAGGCAGCTTTCAGCGCGCTCTGACACGGAACCAGCCGTCTTGGCTGCGTGCATGCCGAGGCCGTCGGACAGGACGACTCCGCGGTAGCCCAGTTCGCCGCGCAGGATGTCCTGCAGCCAGGTTTGCGAGTAGCCGGCCGGGCGGCCGTCAACCTGCGGGTAGACCACGTGGGCGATCATCAGGGCGTCCAGCGCGGGCATCAGTTGCCCGAACGGCAGCAGGTCGGCCTGGCGGATCGCATCCAGCGGCCGGGCATCCATGACGTCTTCCACGTGGGAATCGGCCACCACGGAACCGTGTCCAGGAAAGTGTTTACCGGTCGTTTTCATGCCCGCGTCATGCATGCCCGCCAGGTAGGAACGGCCCAGTTCGGTCACCACCGAGGGGTCGGCTGATAAGGCACGGTCGCCGATAACCCGGCTGCCGCGATCCAGGTCCAGGACCGGTGCAAAACTCAGGTCGATACCGCAAACCAGCATCTCCATCGCCATCACGCGCCCGTGGCGGTAAGCCATGTCCAGGGCCTTGACCGGGTCGGATTCCCGCAGTCTTCCCAACACGGCCAGCGGCGGCAGAGAGGTAAAGCCCTCCCCCGCCAGGCGCTGCACGCGCCCGCCCTCCTGGTCGATGCAGACCAGTGGGCGCGGCTCAGCGCATTCGTGAATGTCCGCGAGCAGCCGTATCAGCTGCTCATGGCTGCTGAAATTGCGTGCAAACAGCACGACGCCGCCCACGGCCGGGTGGCGCAGGAAGCACCGGCTTTTGGCGTCCAGCTCCTTACCGGGAATTCCGATCAATACGGGACCTGACGTCATCGATCAGTCCTTTTTCGGCCGTTCGAACAGGGCGATGGACTCGACGTGCCCGGTATGCGGAAACATGTCCACCACCCCTGCACCCTTCAGGGTAAATCCGTATTCATCGACCAGGATGCCCGCATCACGCGCCAGGCTGGCCGGGTGGCAGGACACGTAAACCACGCGCCATGCGCCGCTGGCGGCGATATGCGGCAGGATGAATTCGGCACCCGAACGCGGCGGATCGACCAGAACCTTGTCGTAACCGCCTTTCAGCCAGGGAGCGCCCGCCGGGTCCTCGTTCAGGTCCGCTGCGTAAAATGAAACATTTTCCAGCTCGTTGCGAGCCGCGTTCTCCGTGCCTTTGCGCACCAGTTCCGTGTCCCCCTCGACGCCCACCACGCTGCCCGCCCGCGTTGCAAGCGGCAAAGTGAAATTACCCAGGCCGCAAAACAGGTCGAGCACCCGGTCTCCCTCCCGTGGGTCGAGCAGTTCAACGGCCCGGTCCACCATTTTCCGGTTCATCTCGCCGTTGACCTGGATGAAATCGGACGGCCCGAACACCAGCTCGAGCCCGAAGGCCGGTAAACGAAAGGCGAGCTCTATCGCGGAAGGCTCGAGGCAATGGACCGTTGACGGGCCCTTGGGCTGAAGCAATACGGCGATTCCACTGGATTGTGCAAAAGCCCGGAGTTTTTCCAGATCAGCCCCGGACAGGGGCTCGAGGTGCCGGAATATGAGGGCGCTTTGATCATCGCCACAGGACACCTCGATTTGCGGGATGCTACGCCGGGCGTCCATCGCGAAAATCAGCCCAGACAGCTCAGCCAGGTGCTTTTCGATACGCGGATCCAGCACGTGGCACTCCTGCATATCAGCCACGAAAGCGCCATAGCGTTCGCGGAAACCGACCAGTACGCGCTCTTTCTTATGCACGTACCGGACCGACAGACGGGCCTTGCGGCGATAATCCCACAAGGGACCGGTCAAGGGCTGCCAGAATGTTTCCGGAGAGACCTTCCCGATCCGGGTCAGGTTCTGCACCAGGGTGCCGTGCTTGGCCTCGATCTGCTGCGCCGGGTCCAGGTGTTGCAGCGAGCAACCGCCACACTGTCCGAAATGCGGACAGCGTGGTTCGATCCGGTCTTTCGAAGCTTCGATAATTCCGAGTGTCTCGCCCTCGTCGTAGTGCCGCCTGCGCTCCGTCAGGCGCGCCTGGATCTTCTCCCCCGGCAGCGCACCATGAATGAATACCTTTTTCTCGTCGTGGGTGGCTACCCCGCGGCCGTCGTGACTGAGATCCTCCACCGTAACTTCAAAGGGTTCCCTGGGGAATTTGCGTCTTCTGCGACGGCTCATGGCGCTTCCTTTATAACCGCGGCCGGTCCCGG
>JAZBOH010000192.1:0-7713 GCA_036351055.1 Lysobacterales bacterium | reverse complement strand
GTGGTTAACGTGGCGCGGGCCTACGTGAAGCGCGGCTTGCCGCTGCTGGACCTGGTCGAGGAAGGTAACCTGGGGCTGATCCGGGCTGTCGAAAAATTTGACCCGGAACGCGGCTGCCGTTTTTCCACCTATGCAACCTGGTGGATCAGGCAGTCGGTCGAGCGTGCCATCATGAACCAGTGCCGGACGGTACGCCTTCCGATCCACGTCATTCGTGAACTCACTGGCTATCTGCGGGCTGCACGGGAAATCGAACAGCGCATCAGCCGCCGTCCGACAGCCGAGGAAGTGGCACGGGAGCTCGATGTCCCGACCGCAAACGTGGAGCGCCTGTTTGGGCTGAACGAACCTACCTCTTCAGCAGACGAACCCGTCGGTAACGGCTCGACGCGATCCGTAATGGATTCCATTGCCGACGAACGCAGTAAAAATCCCGAAACGGAATACGCCGAGCTCGCTGCCGAAAAAATGCTGGGCCATTGGCTCGATCAATTGCCTGCCCAGCAACGTGACGTGGTGCAGCACCGCTTTGGCCTGCATGGCCATGGACGCAAAACGCTGGAAGAAGTGGGGAACCTGTTGGGTGTCACACGCGAGCGGGTGCGCCAGGTTCAACTGGCGGCGCTGGCCCGTTTACGGGATATTTCCAGCCGGGAGGGTTTCCGCGAGCTACCGTTCGAGGATTAAAGCCGCGGCAACGCGGCGGTTCTCGGATACCAGGACGTTGAATGTTCGACAGGCGGCTTCGCTTGTCATCGCTTCGAAACCAATTCCTTTTTCATAAAACTTCATCACCAGTTGCGGGTGAGGGAAGGCCTGTTTCATGCCGGTTCCCAGGATAGCGACTTCGGGTTCGAGGTCAAAAAGCGGCTGCAGGTGCTTTTCCTCGAGCTCCGCCATGCTGCGCACAGGCCAGGCGGGAAACAGAGTTTCTGCTGACAGCACCAGGCTTTCCCTGTGCAGATCGTTCTTGACCACGATGCCTTCCTTGCTGAATGAGCGGATGAAGTAATGGTCACCGGGATTGTGTCGTGTCAAATCCATTTGCAGGCCACCTACCCGGGCAGATCCACGACCGGTTTTTCCGGGTTGCGGCGGAAAAAGCTGGCGACCTGTCCGATCGTCTGCACTTTTTCCGCCCTGCAGCGTTCGATGATTTCCGCGACCCATTGCTTGCGTGTTTCGCGGTCTGTCTTGAGCTTGACCTTGACCAGTTCGTGGTGATCGAGTGCCGACTCGATCTCATTCATTACGTTTTCAGTCAGGCCTTTGTCCGCTACCATCACGACGGGTTGAAGGTTGTGGGTCAGGCCCCTGAGGTGCCGAACCTGGCGGTTATTGAGTGACATATCGGTATTCCTGCTGTGGCAAACTGGACTCTGTTTCAGAGGCTGCGGATTCTATCACGCGGAGGCTTTCGGAGAATGGCAAAAAGCAAAAGCAGCAAGCGATGGCTTTCGGAACATTTTGATGACCCCTTCGTCAAAATGGCTCAGCAGCAAGGTTTGCGGTCACGTTCCGCGTTCAAGCTGATCGAACTGCAAGAGAAATACCAGTTGATCAAGCCGGGCATGACCGTGGTCGACCTGGGCGCGGCGCCCGGTGGCTGGTGCCAGGTGGTCAGGCCCCTGGTGGCTGAGTCCGGTTGCGTGCTCGGCCTGGATATCCTGGAGATGGAGCCGATAGCGGGGGTTGAATTCATCCACGGTGATTTCACCGAGGATGAACCCCTGCGGCAACTCGAAACAGCACTGGAAGGACGCAAAGTTGATCTTGTGTTGTCAGACATGGCCCCCAATATGAGTGGAATGGCCGCGATCGACCAGGCGAAAGCGATGTACCTGGCCGAGCTGGCCCTGGAGTTTGTGAAGGAACACCTGAAACATGGTGGTGATTACGTGGTCAAACTGTTCCAGGGAGCAGATTTTGACGAATATGTGCGGGAAGTCCGGTCCTTGTTTGAGAAAGTGCAGGTAAGGAAACCGAAGGCTTCACGCCCGCGCAGCAGAGAAGTGTACCTTCTGGCCCGCGGGCGCAAGGTGCTATAGAGTGAGCAAAGGAAAACCGAGGTAGATGATTTGAACGACCTTGCCAAACAATTATTGACCTGGGCGATTATTGCGATCGTCCTGGTGTCTATTTTCAACCACTACGCCAGCGTAGGCACCACGACCGAATCCGTCACGTACTCGGAGTTCCTGAGAAACGTGAGAAACGGCCAAGTGGTTGAAGTCCAGCTGCAAAGCAGCCCCAGCGGGGTCAATATCATCGGCAAGAGCGCCGATGGTAAGGAGTTCAAGACGTTCGGCCCGCCCGACGACAAGCTCGTCGATGACCTGGTCCAGAACAATGTCGAATTCACTGCCGAGCAACCAGAAAAACGGTCGGTATTTGTCGACCTGATCATCGGTATTGCTCCGATCCTGCTGCTGATCGGTGTCTGGGTCTATTTCATGCGCCAGATGCAGGGCGGTGGTGCGGGAGGCCGCGGCGCCATGTCCTTTGGCAAGAGCCGCGCCAAGCTCCAGGGTGAAGACCAGGTCAAGGTTACGTTTGAAGATGTGGCCGGCGTGGAAGAAGCCAAGGAAGAGGTCGGTGAACTGGTCGAGTTCCTGCGCAACCCGGGCAAGTTCCAGAAGCTGGGCGGGCACATACCGCGCGGCGTACTGATGGTCGGTTCACCGGGTACCGGTAAAACCCTCCTTGCCAAGGCGATCGCCGGTGAGGCGAAAGTGCCGTTTTTCTCCATTTCGGGTTCGGATTTTGTTGAAATGTTCGTCGGCGTGGGCGCGTCCCGTGTACGCGACATGTTCGACCAGGCCAAGAAACATGCGCCCTGCATTATTTTCATCGACGAGATCGATGCCGTTGGCCGTCATCGCGGCGCCGGGCTGGGTGGGGGCCACGACGAACGCGAACAAACCCTGAACCAGTTGCTGGTTGAAATGGACGGCTTCGAAGGCGGTGAAGGCGTTATCGTTATTGCCGCCACCAACCGTCCCGACGTGCTCGATCCCGCCCTGCTGCGGCCGGGACGTTTCGACCGCCAGGTCGTTATTCCCCTGCCGGACATCCGTGGCCGGGAAGCCATTCTCAAGGTGCACATGCGCAAGGTGCCGATCAGCGACGACGTGCGGCCCAAGGTCATCGCGCGCGGAACGCCCGGTTTTTCCGGTGCCGACCTGGCCAACCTGATCAACGAGGCGGCGCTGTTCGCTGCGCGTGATAACGCCAAGCTGGTCACCATGGACCACATGGACCGCGCCAAAGACAAGATCATGATGGGTTCCGAGCGGCGCTCCATGGTCATGTCTGAAAAAGAGAAGAAACTCACGGCTTACCACGAGGCCGGTCACGCCATCGTGGGCCGTCTGGTGCCAGAGCACGACCCGGTATATAAGGTGAGCATCATTCCGCGCGGCCGTGCTCTGGGTGTCACCATGTTTCTGCCCGAGCAGGACAAGTACAGTATTTCTCGCAAGCAACTGGACAGCCAGTTGTCCAGCCTGTTTGGCGGCCGCGTTGCGGAAGAGCTGATATTTGGTGTCGAGAACGTGACCACCGGTGCTTCGAATGACATCGAGCGCGCCACGTCCATCGCACGCAACATGGTCACCAAGTGGGGCCTGAGTGAGAAACTCGGGCCACTGACCTATACGGAGGACGAGGACGAGGTATTCCTCGGCCGTTCGGTGACGCAGCACAAGCACGTTTCTGATGAGACCGCGCGCCTGATAGACCTCGAAGTACGCGGAATAGTCGAAGCAGCCCACGGCAGGTCAAAACACTTGCTCGAGACCCACCTGAACCAGCTTCACCTGATGGCAGATGCCTTGATGCGTTATGAAACCATCGATTCAGACATGATCGACCAGATCATGGAAGGACAGGAGCCGGATCCGCCGGAAGGCTGGCAGGACGGTAACGACGATACCCCCGACGTAGCCGAAGAAATCAGTGACGGTGAAGATCGCACAGCCGTGGGTGGCCCGGCCGAGCAGGTTTAGGGCGTTTCACGAGCACCTGCAGCAACCGCAAGCATGCGGGTGGTTTCGCTTCTTTGCGCATGGGGTTAGAATCGCCCGATGAGCCGCAAGTATTTTGGAACGGATGGTGTTCGTGGGCGCGTTGGCGAGCACCCCATCACCGCTGACTGGATCCTCAAGTTGGGACGCGCCGCCGGCATCGTGCTGGCCGGCAACGACAAGCGGGGTGTCGTGATTGGCAAGGACACCCGCATATCCGGTTACATGTTTGAATCCGCGCTGGAAGCAGGCCTGGCGGCGGCCGGGGCGAATGTTCTCCTGCTGGGTCCGATGCCCACGCCGGCAGTGGCTTACCTGACCCGCACCCTTTATGCATGTGCCGGAATAGTCATCTCGGCGTCTCACAATCCATACGAGGACAACGGGATCAAGTTCTTTTCCGAGACCGGCGAAAAACTGGCCGACGATGTCGAACTGGCGATCGAAGAGGAACTCGACAGGCCTTTTGTGACGGTGGACTCCGTGCACATGGGCAAGGCCGAGCGGGTCGACGACGCGGCTGGCCGTTACATTGAGTTCTGCAAGGGTACGATGCCGTTTGGAACCCTCCTGAGCGGGATGAAAATCGCGCTGGACTGCGCCCACGGCGCCACCTACAAGGTCGCGCCCGCCGTGCTCAGGGAACTCGGGGCAAAAGTCTCGGTCATCGGGAACCGGCCTGACGGCATGAACATCAACGACCAGTGCGGGTCAACCGAGCCGCAGACCATGCAGAAACACGTGGTGGCGACCGGGGCCGATGTGGGGATTGCGCTGGACGGCGATGGGGACCGCCTGGTGATGGCCGACTCCGACGGCAACCTGGTCGACGGTGACGAGCTGTTGTACATCATCGCAAGTGCTCGCAAGGCCGCAGGCACATTCCGCGGCGGCGTGGTTGGAACGGTGATGACCAACTTCGGGCTTGAACTGGCCCTGTCAGAAATGAACATCCCCTTTACCCGGACCAACGTTGGCGACCGGCACATTCACCGCGCCCTGATTGCCAAGGGCTGGACCCTTGGCGGTGAAACCTCGGGCCACCTGCTGGCGCTGGACCGCACCAGCACAGGCGATGGCATCGTCAGTGCCCTGATCGTACTGGAACTGATGGCCAGCAGCGGCAAGAGCCTGCGGGAGCTTCGCCAGGGCATGGACAAGTTCCCGCAGGTCATGATCAATGTGCCGGTTTCCCCTCTTGGCCAGAAGAGGCTGGACGAGTCGCGGTCCATTCGGCAAGCCGTTGCAGAGGTGGAGGCCGAATTGAACGGAAAGGGCCGCGTCATTCTCCGGCCCTCCGGAACCGAGCCCCTGGTGCGGGTCACGCTGGAAGGGGCCGACCAGTCGCAGGTTGAATCCCTCGCTCAGCAACTTGCCGACACGGTTCGTTCCGAACTGGGCGTCTGAATACCGGGACAGTGCAACACGCCGTCCCGGTACTTGACCTCGAACGGCTCGGTGCCGATACGGAATCCTTCGTCAGCGAGGCCGGTGCAGCTTACCGGGAATACGGTTTTTGCGGATTTCGGAACCATGGAATTCCCGACCGGGTCATCGAAAACGCCTACCGCGCCATCCGCGAGTTTTTTGCACTACCCGGAGAAGTCAAAGCCACCTATTGTTCGGTCGATGGAGGGCAACGCGGCTACACCCCGTTTGGCACTGAACGCGCCCGGGACAACCCGGTGCCGGACCTGAAAGAATTCTGGCATACCGGCCGGGAAATGACGGGCGACAATCCGTGGCCGGACATCATGCGGCCCAATCAGTGGCCGGTAGAAATCCCGCAATTCAAAGCTGTCATGCTGGCGCTCTACCAGCAGTTGGATACCCTGGGTTTACGCATTCTGGGTGTCATCGCCCGTGCACTCGGCCTTGACGAGGCCTGGTTCGAGGAACCCATGCGGCGGGGCAACAGTATCCTGCGTGCCATCCATTACCCCCCGTTGGAAAAAGGCCCGACCCCCGCCGTTCGCGCCGCGCGGCACGAGGACATCAACCTGGTCACCTTGTTGATCGGCTCCAACGAGGCAGGGCTGGAGATCCTGGCCAGGGACGGTAGCTGGGTTCGGGTGACCAGCATCCCCGGCACCATCGTGGTGAACATCGGCGACATGATGAAACGCCTGAGCAACGACGTCCTGCCCTCGACCCCGCACCGCGTCGTCAACCCGCCCGGCGACGCAGCCCGGCAAGCGCGCTATTCCATCCCCTTCTTTATGCACCCGGATCCGGATTTCATCCTCGAAACCCTCCCCCAGTGCATCAGTAAAGACAAGCCCAACCGTTACCCAATCCCCCTGTCTGCCCACGACTTCCTGCTGCAACGTCTGCGCGAAAACAAGATGCTCTAAGGGTGGTTTTGGCCCCAGTTTGTGGGTGCAGAGTTTTGAACCCGGTCGCGGGAGTATGTGCCACGCCGCCTGGGGAACCATCCCCCTGCCTGGGCGAATGGCCAGCGGTCCCTTCGGGACTACCCTCGCATTTGCGCTCCGCACGGGGCCGCTCTGGGGCGCAGGCAACGGAACGAGTCTGGTTTCGCCGCAGGCGAAGAAGGGCTCGTGGAGTGCCGTCGCGCCACGTCCCTATACCGTCAGAGCTCGATTGACCATCCAGGTCAATCGTCCCCTACTCCGCACAAATACTCGGCACGCGCAACGGCTTCGCTCATGCACTTCTTGCCCTGCGGGCAAACCGTACAATCGCTCTCGCCTGCGCTTCTATATTCGCCCAAACAGGGGGATGGTCCCCCAGTCGGCACCCACCCGAGTTCTTCTTACGAAAAGAAATGCACTCGCAGCTTCTTGCTGAGTCCAGGTCGTGGTGGCGTATACCCCCTTTCCGGGGTGTTTGAAAGAGGGACCTTTCAAGACAAGCGGCACAAGGATGTGCGCGCGCCAGCGCGAGCGCCCCCGGAAAGGGGGTATACGGTAGCGCGACCGGGTATGGGACTCCGGCTGGCCATGAGCCCAGGCAGGGGATGGTTCCCGGTCGGCGAAGCAGGGAGTCGCGACCGGGTTAAGCATGCCCGAACTTCTATCGCGGCGTCCGTCGCCCCAATCACTCGATAACGTTGAGCTCTTTGCCGACTTTCCTGAAAGCCTCAATCGCGCGATCCAGGTGGTCCTTGTCGTGGGCTGCCGAGATCTGGACGCGGATGCGGGCTTCGTTGCGTGGAACCACCGGGAAGAAGAAACCGATGACGTAGATGCCCTCGTCCAGCAGCTTGGCGGCAAACTCCTGCGCCAGCGGTGCGTCGTACAGCATCACCGGTGTGATCGGGTGCACGCCTTCCTTGATGTCGAAACCGGCGGCCGTCATGCCGGCACGGAAGTAGCGGGTATTCTCTTCCAGCCGGTCGCGCAAGGCCGTGGTTAAAGACAGCATTTCGAAGACCTTGATGCTGGCTGAAACCAGTGGAGGCGGTAGCGTGTTGGAAAACAGGTAGGGTCGTGAACGCTGGCGTAGCAGGTCGATGATTTCCTGGCGGCCGGTGGTGAAACCGCCGGATCCGCCGCCCAGGGCCTTGCCCAGGGTGGAGGTGAAGATATCGATCTTGTCCATCACGCCGTGGTGTTCGGCGGAACCGCGGCCCGTTGGGCCGAGGAAACCGGTGGCGTGGCTGTCATCGACCATCACAAGCGCATCGTATTTTTCCGCCAGCGCGGTGATTTCATCCAGCTTGGCG
>JAZBOH010000191.1:0-33049 GCA_036351055.1 Lysobacterales bacterium | reverse complement strand
TTCGTGGCCTTCGGCGTCCGTTGCGTAAACGGGTTTCTGAATGCCCTGCATTTGCCACATGACGTGCGGCATCGATGCATTGGGCATGGCCTGGTTGTTCCAGCCTCCGGATTCGTCCTGGTAGAACGTCAGCAAATACGTGTAGAGCCAGTCGGCACCGCGCGATCGGGATATCACCGAAAGGTCGGGTGGTGCTTTGCCCAGCCACTTCGCCGCGTCTTCCGGCCGCATCGACGCGTCCATGGTTTCGCCAATCTTGGCGTCGCTGAACACCAGGTTCTCCATGACCGCTTCTTCTGTCAGGCCCAGGTCGTCAACCAGCCGTTGATACCGCATGTAACCGGCGCTGTGGCAGGACATGCAGTAATTCACAAATAATTTGGCGCCACGCTGGGTAGCCGCCGTGTCCCGAATGTTGATGTTGGCGTGCTGCAGATCCCCGCCGCCGGCGGCAAACACGGGTGCAACGCTGGCCAGCATCGCGGCCAGGCTGAAAATAACTGCGAAAGGTTTCATTTTCATCAGTGTGTCAACCTCTCTGGTACCGGCTTGGTCTTGCCGCCCGGGCTAATGAAATACATCAGGATGAAAAAGGCGAAGTAGACGAAAGTCCAGATCCGCATTTCGATGGTCTGTGCCGGCGTGCCTTCTGACATGCCGAGCATGCCGAGGCGAATGAATGCGATAACGAACAGGCCGAGCATGATCTTGTACCACATGCCCTTGTAACGGATCGACTTGACCGGCGAACGGTCGAGCCAGGGCAGGAAAAACAGGATCGCGACGGAAACACCCATCAGGATTACGCCCATCAGTTTATCCGGCACGGCCTTGAGGATCGCGTAATACGGCGTGAAGTACCACACCGGCTTGATGTGCTCCGGCGTTACCAGTGGGTTGGCCGGTACAAAGTTGTCGTGCTCGAGGAACAGTCCGCCCGCTTCCGGCCAGAAAAAGATCACGAACGCAAAGATCATGAGGAAAAAACCAACACCGAAAATGTCCTTGACGGTGTAGTAGGGATGGAATGGAATGCCGTCCACCGGGATTCCGTTTTCGTCCTTGTTGGCCTTGATCTCGATCCCGTCCGGATTGTTGGAACCGTTTTCGCGCAGCGCCACCAGGTGCATCATGACCAGGCCCAGGATAGCCAGTGGCAGGGCAATTACGTGCAGGGCGAAGAAACGGTTCAGGGTGGCGTCGGAAATGAAGAAGTCACCACGGATCCACTCGGTCAGCGGTTCGCCGATAGCCGGGATGGCGCCGAACAGGTTGATAATCACCTGTGCTCCCCAGTACGACATCTGGCCCCAGGGAAGAACGTAACCCAGGAAAGCTTCAGCCATCAGGGCCAGGTAGATCAGCATGCCGAAAATCCAGACCAGTTCGCGCGGAGCACGGTGCGAACCATACAACAGGCTACGGAACATGTGCAGGTAGACCAGGACGAAGAAAAACGAGGCGCCGGTCGAGTGCAGGTAGCGTATGAACCAGCCCCACTCCACGTCGCGCATGATGTATTCCACCGACGCGAACGCCAATTCTGCATCCGGTTTGTAATGCATGGTAAGGAAAATGCCCGACAGGATTTGGATGACCAGCACCATCAGGGCCAGGGAGCCCATGTAGTACCAGAAATTGAAATTCTTCGGTGCGTAGTACCCCGTCATCACGTTGTTCCAGAACGGGGTTATCGGCAGCCTGGCATCGAACCAGGCCAACAGGCCGTTGCTGCTCTTTTCGCTGGTCTTGTCTGGCTTGGCCATTAGACGGCTCCTTCCGGATTAACGCCGATGATCAATGTCGAATCGTCAATGAAACTGTACGGGGGAATTCTGAGATTGGTCGGTGCAGGCACCCCTTTGTACACACGACCCGCCATATCGAACTTCGATTTGTGACAGGGGCAATAAAACCCGCCTTTCCAGTTTTCCTCGAAAGGCTGTGCGCCAACCTCGGGAATCATCTGCGGAATGCAGCCCAGGTGGGTGCAGTGCATGTTCACCACCAGGAATTCTTCACGCAATGCACGCCCCTCGTTCTGCGCGTACGCCGGCTGCTCTGACTCCAGCGATTGCGGATCCCTCAGGTCGCCGTCCACCTGCGGCAGCAGACCAAGGGCCTCCCGGGTTCTGCGCAAGATACCGATGGTCTGGCCACGCCATTGAACCTTGAGTATCTGTCCGGGTTCCAATCCGTCGACGGGAACTTGCACAGGAGCGCCCACGGCTTTTGCCTTGGCGCTCGGTTTCCAGGATTTGATGAACGGGACGGCAGTAAAACCTGCGCCGACCGCGCCCACGACGGAAGTTGTGGCGACGAGAAAACGGCGCCGCTTTTTGTTCACGCCATCAGTTGGCATCTGTTTCTCCAGATGGATTAGAGCCCTGCGGGGTCTGTCTGTTTAGAGTTATCAAGTGCGAGGTAAGAATTCCGTTGGTGCCGCCCATCCCGGCGTAGCACGTCCGGGACTAGCCCCCAGTCCGTTTGTTAAAGAAGCATTTTATCCGAAAGAAGCCATGTTAAACAACGGATTAACCATTAGAATGAGCAAATGACTGTTTTGAACAAGTTTCTGGGCTTCCTGGCACGCGCCATTATCGCCGGTCTGGCCCTCGCATTCGTGATCGTATACCTGTGGCCGGCGGTTATGAAGAGCCCGCAGGAAAGCTCCCAAAATGGCTTTAAGCAACAGTCTGCGCCCGCCTCCTACGCTGACGCCGTCAATCGGGCCGCACCTGCTGTAGTCAGTATCTACACTCGCGCTTACGTTGCCCCCGCGCCGGGAAGCAGGCAGTCTTTTCTCAATCAATTCAAATTACGTGCGATAGCCGGTGATGGCTCCGGCGTCATTCTCCGGCCAGACGGGTACATCATCACCAACCACCACGTCATTTACGGGGTGTCGGACATCAACATCGTGTTGTGGGATGGCCGTTTCCTGCCCGCCCGCGTGGTCGGCTCGGATCCGGCCACCGACCTGGCCGTATTGAAGGTCGACCTCGAAGACCTTCCCGTGGCCCTGATCAGGGAGGACGGCGCGGTCAACGTCGGTGACGTGGTGCTGGCCATCGGCAACGCCCTGGGCCTGAGTCACACGGTATCCATGGGCATTGTCAGCGCCACCGGAAGAAACGACCTGCGCTCCCTGCTGTACCAGGACTTCATCCAGACGGACGCAGCCATCAACGCAGGCAACAGCGGCGGTGCGCTGATCAACACGAATGGAGAACTGGTCGGCATCAATGCCCGCCACCTTGCCGGAACCACCGGGGCGCAGAACATCGGGTTTGCTATCCCGGTCAGCCTCGCGCGCGACGTGATGAACCAGATCATCGACTACGGCACGGTACGCCGCGGATGGCTGGGTGCAAGTTATAGCGACCTGCGGCCGAGTGCACAGAATGACGGCACCGCTATCCGCATCGGCATCGGGGTCCGCGAGGTCGAACGGGGCGGCCCGGCCTGGGACGCCGGGATCCGTGATGGGGATTACATTCTTTCCCTGGACGGAGAGCAGGTCTCCGACGCCAGTCGTTTCCTGCTGGCCATTTCGCAACGTGTCCCGGGCAGCAAGGTGGAACTGGTCATCCAGCGCGGCACAGAGCGGTTTGAGACTTATGCCACGCTGATCCAGCAACCACCTCTGCAGGACTGACCATCAGGCCAGAGACCGCGCTTCCCCGGCCGGTCTGAAGGCCGGGCTCAGCTGTTGTGCACGTTGATCGATGCGAGGTTCAGGGTCAGGCTGCGCGGTGTCGCGGACAGGCGCGCCGCCACGCTGCGCGCGACCTCGCGGTAACTGGCGCTGAGTTCGGAATCCGGGTCCGCCACGACCGTGGGCATGCCCTTGTCGAGGTCTTCACGGATACGCAAAGCCAGCGGCAGTTGCCCCAGCAACGGCAGGTCATACTGCTCCGCCATGCGCTGCCCGCCACCGGACCCGAAAATCGGTTCTTCGTGACCGCAATTGCTGCAAACGTGGGTACTCATGTTTTCCACCACGCCGAGCACGGACATTTCAACCTTGCGGAACATTTGTACGGCCTTGCGCGCATCCAGGGTCGCGATGTCCTGCGGCGTGGTCACGATCACGCAACCGGCAACCGGGATATTCTGCGACAGGGTCAGCTGGATGTCACCGGTGCCCGGCGGCAGGTCGATCACCATGTAATCGAGGTTTTCCCAGTTGGTTTCACTGAGCAACTGCTGCAGGGCCGAGGTGACCATCGGTCCACGCCAGATCATCGGCGTATCCTCGTCGATCATGAAACCAATGGACATGACCTGGACCCCATGGGCGCGCATGGGCACGATGCGGTTGCCTTCGGTCTCCGGCGGGCCGGAAACCCCCAGCATGCGCGGCATGCTCGGGCCATAGATGTCTGCGTCCAGCACACCTACCCGGGCCCCGTCGGCCGCCAGGGCCAGGGCCAGGTTGACCGAAGTCGCCGACTTGCCGACTCCGCCTTTTCCGGACGCCACGGCGATGATGTTCTTGATCTGTTCCTGCGGCTTGAGTTCACCCTGCACCACGTGCGGAACGACTTTCCAGTCAAGATTCACGACTGCTTTCTCGACCAGGCTGTCGGCCTCGAGCGCGGAAGCGATTTCCGCCGCCAGCGCGTCCCTGATGCCGCCGATGGGATAACCGGCCCGCAGGTCAAGCGACACCCGGTTGCCATCGATACCGATACCGCGCAACCAGCCCAGGGACAGCAGGTCGGACCCCGCGTAGGGATCCCGGATTCCGCCGAGCAGGTCGCGTACGTGTTGTTCCGTGAGCTTTTCCATATTCCTTCCATTCAAGAGATTAGGCACCCTTCGGTGCGCCGAGGCAGCACATTGTATATTCTTGGGTGTCGATCGTGAACCGCGGTCATGAGATAATTCGCGATTATTCATCGAACGGGCGGCGGCCTGGCCGAATCGCCCTTGGATACCGGCTGAAAATGAACAAGAACAAACGACAGATCCTGGTGACCAGTGCCCTGCCCTACGCCAACGGCGCCATTCACCTGGGCCATATGCTCGAGTACATCCAGACTGACATCTGGGCGCGTTTCCAGCGTTCGCAGGGACACGAGTGTTACTTCGCCTGGGCGGACGACGCGCATGGCACGCCCGTTATGCTGTGGGCCCGCGCCGAGGGCAAGCCGCCCGAAGAGCTCATCGACATGATGAACGAGGCGCACAAAACCGATTTCCGTGATTTCGGCATCAGTTTCGACAACTACACCTCGACACACAGTGAATACAACCGCCAGATCGTCGAGCAGATCTACAACAACCTCGAAGCGGGCGGCTACATCGACCGCCGCAACATCGAACAGTTGTACGATGACGACGAAGGCATGTTCCTGCCCGACCGTTTCATCCGCGGCACCTGCCCGAAGTGCAAAACACCCGACCAGTATGGCGACAGCTGCGAGTCCTGCGGCAGCACCTACTCCCCGACCGAGCTGATCGAGCCGCGGTCTGCTGTCAGCGGCAGCACGCCCGTGATGAAGGAATCCGAGCACTATTTCTTCCGCCTGTCGGAGTTCGAGAAACCGCTGAAGGAGTGGATCGCTTCCGGTGCACTGCAGCCCGAGATCGCCAACAAGCTGCAGGAATGGTTCACGGACGGCCTGCGTGACTGGGATATCTCCCGCGACGCGCCCTATTTCGGTTTCCGGATCCCGGGCACCGAGGACAAGTTTTTCTATGTCTGGGTCGACGCACCGGTAGGTTACGCCGCCAGTTTCATGGAGCTCTGCGAGCGCAGCGGCCTCGATTTCGATGCCTGGTGGGGCAAGGATTCCACTGCCGAGATGTATCACTTCATCGGCAAGGACATCGTGTATTTCCACACCCTGTTCTGGCCCGCCATGCTGATGGGGGCGGGCTTCCGCACACCCACCGCCGTGTATGCACATGGCTTCCTGACCGTCGATGGGGCGAAGATGTCCAAATCGCGTGGGACGTTCATCAAGGCCCGCACCTACCTCGAGCACCTGAACCCGGACTACCTGCGGTATTACTACGCAGCCAAGCTCGGTTCCGGCACGGGTGACATCGACCTGAACCTGGATGACTTCGTGCAACGCGTGAACTCCGACGTGGTCGGCAAGGTGGTCAATATTGCCAGCCGCTGCGCCGGCTTTATCGGCAAGCGTTTTGACGGCCGGCTTTCCAGCGCCCTGCCGAAACCGGGGTTGCTCGAGCACTTTCTCCAGGCGCGCGAGGCCATCTCGGCCGATTTCGAAAACCGTAACTACCAGTCAGCAATGCGCCGTATCATGGCCCTGGCTGATGAGGCCAACCGCTATATCGACGACGAAAAGCCCTGGGTTCAGATCAAGGAGGAAGACAAGCAGGACCACGTACAGGCCGTGTGCACACAAGGTATCAACCTGTTCCGCGTGCTGATGGCCTACCTGGCCCCGGTTCTGCCGTTCACCGCCGAACGCGCCTCGTCATTCCTGGGCACGGACGTCGCCGACTGGAGCCTGATGGATCAGCCCCTGCTCGGCGCGCAGGTCAATCCCTTCCAGCCGCTGCTGATGCGCGTGGACCCGGTCAAGGTCGAAGCCGTGGTTGAAGATTCCAGGGAATCCATGCAGCCGACCGCGACCGCGCAGGCAGAACCCGAGGCGCCGGCCCTGGAGCCGATTGCCGATGAGATCGGTATCGAGGATTTCGCCAGGGTAGACCTGCGTGTCGCAAAAATCATCGCCGCCGAAGCGGTGCCGGAGGCCAGGAAGCTGCTCAAGCTGACCCTGGATATCGGCAGCGAAACCCGGACCGTGTTTGCTGGCATCAAGTCCGCCTACGAGCCGGGGCAACTGGAAGGGCGTTACACGGTCATGGTGGCCAACCTTAAACCGCGCAAGATGCGATTCGGCACCTCGGAGGGCATGGTGCTGGCCGCCGGGCCAGGCGGTGAGGAGCTGTATATCCTCGAGCCCGACGATGGCGCCCGTCCCGGCCTTCGCGTCACCTGACCGGCGGGACGGCTGAATCAGAACGGGATGGAGGCATATTTACTGATACTGGTCAGTACGGTCCTGGCCAATAATTTTGTATTGGTCCGATTCCTCGGCCTGTGCCCGTTCATGGGGGTCTCGAACAAATTCGAGGGTGCGGTCGGCATGTCCGTCGCCACCATGTTCGTACTGACACTGTCCTCGATGAGCAGTTACCTGCTGAGCGCATACCTTCTGCGCCCCCTGGGGCTGGAATACCTTTCGACCCTCAGCTTCATCCTGGTCATCGCCGCGGTGGTGCAGTTCACCGAGTTGATGATGCGCAAGACCAGTCCCTTGCTCTACCGCGTACTGGGTATTTTTCTGCCCCTGATCACCAGCAACTGCGCCGTGCTGGGCGTGGCCCTGCTGAACGTCCAGGAACAGCACAACCTGCTGCAATCAGCGCTCTACGGGTTTGGCGCCTCGGCCGGTTTCGGCCTGGTGCTGATCATGTTTTCAGCCATGCGCGAACGCCTGGCCGATGCCGACGTGCCACTGCATTTTCGCGGCGCACCCATCGGCCTGATCACTGCGGGCCTGATGGCGCTGGCCTTCATGGGTTTCACCGGGTTGGCAAAGCTCTGACCACGACCCATGCTGACGGCCATCCTCTCCATAGCGATTCTCGGCATCCTGTTCGGCCTCGGGCTCGGCTGGGCTGCGCGAAAATTCCACGTTGACTCCGACCCGGTGGTGGACCAGGTCGATGCAATCCTGCCGCAGACCCAGTGCGGCCAATGCAATTTCCCGGGCTGCCGGCCCTACGCGGAAGCCATAGCCGCCGGTGACGCGCCGATCAACCAATGCCCGCCCGGTGGCGAAGCCGGTGTCAAGGCGCTGGCCGACCTGCTCGGTCTCGATCCGATGCCGCTGAACCCGGAAAACGGCGAGGAAAAACCGGCTACCGTTGCACTGATTGATGAGCAGACCTGTATCGGATGCACGCTGTGCATCCAGGCCTGCCCGGTGGACGCCATACTGGGGGCCCCCAAGCTGATGCACACCGTGATCGCTGCCGAGTGCACCGGCTGCGACCTGTGCCTGCCCCCTTGCCCGGTGGATTGCATTGAAATGATCGTTCGGCCACGGCAGGACGGGACGTGGACCTGGCCGCAACCGGTGGCCGCCACCGTGCCGGGCCAGATGCGGACCGGGGTGACCTGATGTTCCGCCGCCGTAAAGACAAAGTTGAGCTGGCAAGGCGCGCCGGTGATCGCCTGCACCGCTTCCACGGTGGCTTGCGCTTGCACCACTACAAGAAAATTTCCTGCGAAATCCCGGTACAGAGGGCTGCCCTGCCACCCCGGCTTTATGTTCCACTGTTACAGCATACGGGCCGCGAGGCAGAAGCGACTGTCAGCGAAGGCCAGCATGTACTCAAGGGTGAGCAGATAGGCTGCTTCAAGCAACTGGGCAGCGGCTGCGTGCATGCACCGACCTCGGGCACCGTCAGCGCCATCGTGCGCCACCCCATCAGCCATCCGGCCGGTGAGGACGGACGTTGTATCGTCATCCGGCCCGATGGGCTGGACCAGTGGCTGGAGCAGGAACCACTTGCAGACTGGCAGTCGCTGGACCCGGCGGCACTGCTGCAGTGCATCCGCAACTCGGGCATTGTCGGCCTCGGTGGCGCCATGTTTCCCACCGCATACAAGGTCCAGGAAGCCAGTGAGCGCGGTATCCATACGCTGGTGCTCAATGGCTCGGAGTGTGAGCCCTACATCAGTTGCGATGAAATGCTGATGCGCGAGCAGCCCGACTCCATCGTTCTGGGGGCGCGTATCCTGCAAAAAGCGGTCGGTGCGGAACGCACTCTGATTGCGATCGAGGACCAGATGGGCGCCGTTCACCAGGCGCTCCAGGCCGCGATTGACCGGTCCGGCACAGCATCTATCTCGATCGTCAAGGTCACCACCATTTACCCCGAAGGCGGCGAAAAACAGCTCATCCAGGTCCTGACCGGCCTGGAAGTGCCTTCCGGTGGCAGGCCGGCCGACCTGGGGCTGCTGTGCCAGAACGTGGCGACTGCCACCGCGGTGGCCAGGGCAGTAACCGAAGGCAAGCCCCTGGTCGAACGCATCGTCACCGTGACCGGCAGCGGTGTTCGCAGTCCGCGCAACCTGCTCGCCGCGATCGGAACACCTGTGTCAAACCTGGTCGACCAATGCGGTGGTTACCTGCCCGGCGCGGCGCGGCTGGTGCTGGGTGGGCCCATGATGGGCTACCCGCTGGCCAGCGACAGTAACCCCGTAACCAAGGCGGCCAACTGCATCCTGGTGCTGAACGAAGACGAGATCCGCCGACCCCAGGCCGAAATGCCGTGTATACGCTGCGGAGAATGCGCCCGCGTCTGCCCCGCCCTGCTGTTGCCACAGCAGTTGAACCGCTCTATCCGCGCGCAAAAATGGGAAGAAACCCAGGCCGGCGGCCTGAGAGACTGCATTGAATGCGGCTGCTGTGATTTTGTCTGCCCGAGCCACATTCCCCTGGTCGAGTGGTTTCGCTTCGGTAAATCCAGGCTGCAGGAACTGGCGGCCGAAAAGCAGCGGGCCGACAGGGCGCGGCAGCGTTTCGAGGCCCGGGAATCGCGGCTTGCAAGAAATAGTCTGGCACGCAAACAACGAATTGCAGAGAAAAAGAGAGCGCTGCGGGCAGATGCCGGCCAGCAGGAAAAAATCGCGGAATCCATCGAGCGGGCGCGCAAACGCCGCGAGAAAACCGAATGAGCCGGCATTTCGCAACAGGCGGCGCTCCGCATTTTCCGCCCCACAGAACGGTGGGCAGCGTCATGCGCCAGGTTTTGTACGCCCTGGCGCCGGGCGTCGCGGCTTACGCCTGGTTTTTCGGGACAGGGGTGCTGCTGCAAATCCTGCTAGCCACCGTTTTCGCCCTGGCCCTGGAAGGGGCCATGCTGAAGCTGCGTGGCCAGCCAGTGAAACAGTTCCTCGGCGACTACAGCGCCGTGGTGACCGCGGTCCTGTTCGCACTTTGCATTCCGCCCTTGGCGCCCTGGTGGATTTCCCTGACCGGGATGATTTTTGCCATCGTGATCGCCAAGCAACTGTACGGCGGCCTGGGCAGCAACCTGTTCAATCCGGCCATGATCGCCTACGTGGTCGTGCTGATCAGCTTCCCGCAGCACATGACAGCCTGGCCCCAGCCCGCTGAACTGGCCAGTCACGGCTTGGGGCCTCTTGAGGTACTGCTAACCGTATTCAGCGGCCAGCCCGCGGGCGGCCTGGGCTGGGATGCCGTTAGCGGTGCTACGGTTCTCGATGCCATCCGCAATGGGGCGGCCGCAGGGCAGTCCATGGAAAGCATCAGGCAAAGCCCGGCGTTTGGCCAACTGGCAGGCCTTGGCTGGGAGTGGATTGCCGGCTGGTACATGCTGGGTGGTTTATGGCTGTTGTGGAAGCGCATCATCAGTTGGCATATCCCGGTAGCCGTGCTGGGCAGCGCCTTTCTTTTCTCTTCCGCCGTATGGATCGCTGACCCGGCCGGCAACCCTTCGCCACTGGTGGACCTGCTGTCTGGCGCACTGCTTATCGGTGCATTTTTCATCGCGACGGACCCGGTAAGCGGTTGTACAAGCCCGCGCGGCCGGTTGGTATTCGGGGCCGGCGTCGGCATCCTGACGCTGCTCATCCGGCGCTGGGGTGGCTATCCCGACGGCGTGGCGTTTGCGGTGCTGCTGATGAACATGGCCGCGCCCCTGATCGACCGTTTCACGCAGCCACGGATTTTTGGCCATGACTGAGCGAGGCAGGGCCACGATACTGAAAAGCGCCGCGGCCCTCGGCCTGGTCGCCGTGATCGGCTCCGCGTTGCTGACCGTCGTTTACCACCTGACCGCCGACCGTATCGAAGCCCAGGAACGCCGGGTTGTACAACAACAGCTGAGCCGGATTTTGCCGCCAGGACGTTACGATAACCAGCTGCAGGACGACCGCATTGCCTTTCGCGATGAGGCCCACTTTCCGCAGGGACAAACCGTGACGGCCTACCGGGCCCGCGCGGCGGGACAGCCCGTGGCGCTGATCTTCCGCTTCAACGCGGTTAACGGTTACAACGGCGCCATTCAATTGCTGGCAGGCGTCTACGGCGACGGCTCCCTTGCCGGAGTCCGGGTCATAGCCCACAAGGAAACGCCCGGGCTCGGCGACGGTATCGAGGAAGACAGGAGCGACTGGGTATTGGGTTTCGAGGGCAAATCACTGACCCGGCCGGAACGGGCCGGGTGGGCAGTCAGGCGTGACGGCGGAGATTTTGACCAGTTCACCGGTGCAACCATCACCCCGCGCGCCATCGTGAACGCCGTGCACTCCGCACTGGAATATTTTAGCCAGCACCGGGACGAGCTGTTCAATGCACCCGCCGGAAGCGGCATGATGGCAGGAGAGGACGGATCACCATGAGTTACCGGAAGATTTTTCACGATGGGCTCTGGCAGCAGAACACCGGGCTGGTCGTTCTGCTCGGTTTGTGCCCGCTGCTGGCCGTGACCGGCACCGTGGTCAACGCCATCGGCCTGGGTCTCGCCACCACGCTGACCCTGGTGTTTTCCAACCTGGCGGTGTCCCTGGTCCGCGGCGTGCTGCGCCCGGAAATCCGCATCCCCGCCTATGTGCTGATCATCGCCTCCGTGGTGACCGTGATCCAGCTGATGATGCAGGCCTGGTTCCATGACCTGTACCGGGTGCTGGGTATCTTCATTCCGCTGATCGTCACCAACTGCGCCATTATCGGTCGCGCCGAGGCTTTTGCATCGCGCAACCGCCCGCTGCCCGCGGTGATCGATGGCCTCGCCACCGGGCTCGGCTTCTGCCTGGCCCTGGTGCTGCTCGGCGCCCTGCGGGAAATCGTCGGGCGCGGAACCCTGTTCAGCCAGGCGCAACTGATGTTCGGCGAAGTCGGAGAGATGATGCAGATCACCCTGGTCCCGGACCACCCCGGCTTCCTGCTGGCCATGCTGCCGCCGGGTGCTTTTATCGGCCTTGGCCTGCTGATTGCGGCGCGCAGCTGGATGGATGGCCGCACGAGACAAAAAACTGCCCCCAGAACGGTGGTTCAAATACACGAGGCGCAGGCATGAGACCTGGCGACCGCAGGGAATTTTTCAGGCGCCTGAAGTCCGTCATGCCCGAACCGCGGACCGAACTGGAATACGGTTCGCCTTTCGAACTGCTGATCGCGGTCATCCTGTCGGCCCAGGCAACGGATGTCGGTGTCAACAAGGCAACGAAAAAACTGTATCCCGTCGCCAATACGCCGCAAGCGATCCTGGACCTGGGCGTAGACGGACTGAAAGACTTCATCCGCACCATCGGCCTGTTCAATACCAAGGCGGAAAACATCATCAAGACCTGCCGTATCCTGGCGCAGAAGCACGGCGGAGAAGTTCCGCGGGACCGCAAATCGCTTGAAGCACTGCCTGGCGTCGGGCGCAAGACGGCGAACGTGGTTCTGAACACGGCCTTTGGGCAGCCGACCATTGCGGTCGATACGCACATCTTCCGTGTTTCGAACCGGACCGGGCTGGCACCGGGCAAGACGCCACTGCAGGTCGAGTTGAAGCTGCTCAAGGTGGTTCCGGACGAATACAAGCCCGATGCCCACCACTGGCTGATCCTTCACGGACGCTATTGTTGCAAGGCCCGTAAGCCCAACTGCCCCGAATGTATCGTGCGCGACCTTTGCAGTTTCAAAGATAAATCCGTATTGTAATAAAGGCCGGCACGTGCCGGTCTCCTGCATCGAAACCTGCCGCCTGGCGGCGAGGATTCAAATACAACCATATTAACAACGGCCTGCGGGCCCGCTTTTACATACTTGGAGAATTTTCACTATGTCTGACAAATCGTTCATGAGTAAACCTGTCGCCGCCGCCGTCGGCGCTGCATTCGTATCTTCCATGGCTGCTTCGACCACCGCGGTTGCGGCTGATAATCCTTTCGAGGCAAGCGACCTGGACAACGGTTACATGCTGGCCGGCAAGGACAAGGCCAAGGAAGGCAAGTGCGGCGAAGGCAAGTGCGGTGGCGAAAAAGCCGCTGAAGGCGCTTGCGGCGAAGGCAAGGCCAAAGAAGGCAAGTGCGGTGGCGAAAAAGCCGCTGAAGGCGCCTGCGGCGAACACAAGGCCAAAGAGGGCAAATGCGGTGAAGGCAAGTGCGGGGGTAAAAAAGCCAAGAAAGACGATGGTAACGGCTGATCACCACGTAGCCATCAGCGGAGCCCGGAATGCAGGCTAAGGCATACCCTGTAAAAGGCGCCGGACTGGGTCTGAGGCGGGCCATGATGGGCCCGCTTCGCTCTCACGGCCCCGGCCCGGTCGATTTCCTGGAAGTTGCGCCCGAGAACTGGATGGGCGTAGGCGGGCGCCTGGGCCGGGCGTTCCGGGAGTTCACCGACGAGTATGCCTTTGTTTGCCACGGGCTTTCGCTTTCCATTGGCGGGCCATCACCTCTCGACGAAACATTTTTGCGCCGGCTTCGGCAATTCCTCGATCACCACCGCATCCGCTGTTACAGCGAACACCTGAGTTATTGCAGCGACGACGGTCACCTTTACGACCTGATGCCGATCCCGTTTACCGAAGAGGCCGTGCACTATGTAGCCCGGCGGATACGGCGAGTGCAGGATATCCTCGAACGCCACATTGCGCTGGAAAACGTTTCTTATTACGCCGCACCCGGCGCGGAAATGAGCGAACTGCAGTTTATCAACGCGGTAATGGATGAGGCGGACTGCGATTTGCTGCTCGACGTCAACAATGTTTATGTCAATAGCGTCAACCACGGTTACGACAGCGACTCTTTCCTGGCAGGCTTGCCCGGCCACCGTATTGCCTATGGCCATATCGCCGGCCATTTCAACGAGGCCGAGGACCTGATCGTGGACACCCACGGGGCAGACGTCATCCCCGGTGTCTGGGATATCCTCGACAGGGCGTTTGAGCGCTTCGGCGTTTTTCCCGTGCTTCTGGAAAGGGATTTCAACCTTCCACCGGTCCCGAAACTGATGGCCGAGGTGGAAGTGATTGCCTGCATGCAAAAAGACCATGCCCTGCAAAGGAAAATAAGGGCATGAGCCTGCATCGCCTGCAAAACGAATTCGCCGCCCACATCCGCGACCCGCAACGGCATGCCAGGCCGCAGGGCATCGAAGACCGGCGGATGAAAATTTACCGGGACCTGTTTTTCAACAACATCAACTCCCTGCTGGCAAGCCATTTTCCGGTACTGCGAAAGCTGCTGGATGACGGGGCCTGGGACGCGCTGGTGCGCGACTTTTACGCGAACCACCGCAGCAAAACCCCCCTGTTCCCGGAAATCGGCCGCGAATTCCTGCGCTACCTGCAGGACGAAAGAGAAGCCCAGGAAGACGATCCTCCCTTCCTGCTCGAACTGGCCCATTACGAATGGGTAGAACTGGCCCTGTCGCTGGATGAACGAAGCATGCAGGACATTACCGCGGAGCGGAACGGCGACCTGTTGCGCGACACACCGGTTCTCTCCCCCCTGGTGCAGGTGCTGAGTTATCGCTTCCCGGTTCACCGGATCCGCCCGGACTTCCAGCCCGGGTCTGCACCGGAGCAGGCGACCCACCTGCTGGTTTACCGAAACCGCGATGACGAGGTGAAATTCATGCAACTCAACGACGTTACGCGCCTGTTGCTCGAATTCATGCAAGCCAGTCCGCAAACCAGCGGCCGGGAACTCCTGGAACAGGTCGCCAACGCCATCGGCCATTCCGAACCGCAGAAAGTGGTCTCGAGCGGCGCAGAGCTGCTCCAGGGCCTGGCGGCCAGGGACATCCTGCTCGGAACCCGGAGAGCCGGAATTGTTTGACCGCTACGACAACCTGACCGCACGCTTGCGCGCCAGCGGCGATTATCTCTGGCCACTGGCCCTGCGCCTGGTCATGTTCTGGGAGTTCTGGGAAGCGGGAATCGGCAAACTGCGTGGTGAAAACTGGTTCGCCAATATCCCCTGGGCGGACTGGCAAAAAGGATTCCCCTGGCCTTTCAGCAGCCTGGGCCCGGACCTGAACTGGTTGGCGGCCACCTGGGGCGAGCTGTTCTTTGCCGTGTTGATCTTGCTGGGCCTGTTCACGCGGTTTGCCGCGCTTTCGCTGATCGTGATCACGGCGGTGGCGACCGCGGCCGTGCACTGGCCGGCGCAATGGGATTCTGCGGGCGAGCTCTGGCAGGGTTACGTGATTACCGCCGCCGGTGCGGGTAACTACAAGCTGCCTTTGCTGTTCATGATCATCCTGCTGCCGCTGCTGTTCCATGGCGGCGGTAAAATCAGCCTCGACCACCTGCTGCTGAAAATCACCGGTCGCGACAGCTACGTGACCGACCGCTTTGGCGACGGCATCGCCGCCGGCCTGATGTTCGCGGTACTGGCTGTTGCCACCGTATTCCTGGAGCCTGCCTGGGGCATCACTTTCCTCGTGATCGCCGTACTGCTTGGCCTGACGCCGTTATTCCGGCGCTGAAACCGGCAGCGGCAGCGGCGCCAGTTCGAATCCCCTGTTACGCAACAATTTGATCAGGCCGTTTTCGCCCGGCAGGTGCAGGGCGCCCACGGCGGCAAACACCGTGCCTTCTTCCAGGTAGGCCAACAGCGAGTCCGCCATGCGCAGGTTCCTCATGTCGATCCCCTGCTGCATGAAATAGTCCCGGGTCGCCTGGCTCAGTTCACCCATCTGTTGCTCGGCCAGGGATTCGAGCTCGGTCAAGTCGCCGCCGAGGTAACTGTCGACCATCTCCGCATGGATCCTTTCAACCTCCTGGTATTCCTCCAGGGCGTGGTCCAACAACTGCAGTTGTTGCTCATCCGGCATGTCCTCGAGAAAGGACAACTGCTGTTCCAGGGTTTCGAGACCCACGACCTTCATACCGGCACCGGAGGCCCGCAGGGAAAGCGAAAAATCCATGAAAAATCCGGATTTGGGTGGCGGTACGCTCAGGGTCATCATCGCCGCCCAGACCTTCATCCGGCTTACCCAATCCTGCGGCACCTGGTAGCCGGAAAGTATGGCCTCGAGTTTCCCGAATCGTTCTGCGCCGATCACGTCAACCAGCCGCGTGCCGTCCTGGTAGTGCATGTATTCAGTCAGCCGCGCCAGGGTGGGAAAGTCCGGCACCATTTCCATCGCAAAAAAACGGTTCGAAGTGAGCCGCTCGATAAAAGGCTCCGGAAAATCCAGCACCCGCGGATCCTCGCTGTGGATCGTGCCCAGCAGGTAGCCGGCTGGCTCCCCGTCCCTGCTCAGGGACCAGAAAAGGGCTGAATCCGCCGCCTGCACCGCCGCCTGGGCGCTACACAGCAGCAGGAGGATGCCCAACAACACCGTTCTTTGTATTCTCTTGGCAATTTGACTCACAATCCCTTATTCTCCACGGCTTGCCGAAAGGGGCCCATTATGCCGCGCATCGCTGATCGATTCAGAGGATTCTTGCCCGTCGTCGTAGACGTCGAGACCGGGGGGTTCAACGCAGACACCGACGCCTTGCTGGAAGTTGCCGCCTGTATCATCCGCATGGATGATTTCGGCCGGCTGTTCGTGGCAGAAACCGTTGACGTCAACGTCAAGCCCTTTGACGGCGCCAACCTCGACCCGAAATCACTTGAGATCACGGGCATCCAGGTCGACAACCCGCTGCGCGGCGCACTTCCGGAAGTCGATGCCCTGCGCAAGATATTTCAACCGGTGCGGCAGGAAGTCCGCGCCACGGGATGCCAGCGGGCGATACTGGTCGGGCACAACTCTTTTTTTGACCTGTCCTTTCTGAACGCGGCGATCAAGCGCAACAATTACAAGCGCAGCCCTTTTCACCCGTTCAGCAGCTTTGATACGGCAACGCTGGCCGGACTGGCTTTCGGACAAACCGTGTTGTCGCGCTCGGTGCAGGCAGCGGGGCTGGACTGGAATGAATCCGAGGCCCACTCCGCAATCTACGACACCGAGCAAACGGCGGCGTTATTCTGCGCCATCGTCAACCGCTGGAAGATTCTCACTGGATTCTGAACCGGAGACACCATGAGCGAGCACCTGATGACAACCTATGCCCCGCTGCACATCGCGTTTGAACGCGGTGAAGGGGCCTGGCTCTGGGACGAGGACGGCAAGCGCTACCTGGACGCCATCGCCGGGCTGGGCGTTTGCGCGCTTGGTCACGCCCATCCTGCTGTGGCAGAAGTCATTGCCGAGCAGGCCCGCACACTGGTCCACACCTCCAACCTGGCTCGAATCCCCTGGCAGGAAAAACTCGCGGACCGCATGGCCGGGATCACCGGCATGGACCGCGTATTTTTCGGAAATTCCGGGGCGGAAGCGGTCGAGTGCTCACTGAAAATAGCCCGGCTGGCCGGCCACGCCCGCGGCCTCGAAAACCCCGCTGTCATCGTGATGGAAAAGAGTTTTCACGGGCGCACCATGGCCGCCCTATCCGCCACCGGCAACCGCAAGGTGCAGGCAGGTTTCGAACCGTTGGTCAGCGGTTTTGTGCGCGCACCGTTCAGCGATATCGGCGCCATTGAAAACATCGCCCACCACAACCGCGACATCGTTGCCGTTCTGGCCGAACCGATCCAGGGCGAGGCGGGCGTGCGCACCCCGCATGACGGGTATCTGGCGGAATTGCGCCGGGTCTGCGATGACAACGGCTGGCTGCTGATTCTCGATGAGATCCAGTCGGGGCTGTGCCGCAGCGGCAAGTGGTTTGCACACCAGCACGAGGATCTGCGGCCAGATATCCTGGTCTCGGCCAAGGCTTTGGCCAACGGCCTTCCTATCGGCGCCTGTGTCGCCGCCGGCCCGGCCGCTGAACTGATGAAACCCGGCAGCCACGGCTCTACCTTTGGCGGCAACCCACTGCTGACACGCACCGCCTGTGCCGTTCTGGACATCATGGAAGCAGAGGATATCGCCGGACGCGCCGCCACAACGGGCCAGAAGATGACGGAAGCTTTCCGTGACCGCCTGGCCGGCGACAGTCGCGTGAAAGAGATCCGCGGCCGCGGATTGATGATCGGTATCGAACTGGAGAACAACGCTGCAGCGGTCAGGGACGGTTGCCTCGCAGCCGGTGTTCTGGTCAACGTAGCCCAGGAAAGCGTAATCCGTTTGCTTCCACCGCTGATTATCGACGAGGCGCAGGCCGAAGCGATCGTCAGCGCCGTTTGCGAATCAATCGAGGCCCTGGACTAAGGCCGGAAAATCACCGCCCGCAATCACTGCGAGCCGGGTGGCCCGTTCCATCAGTTCCTGCGGCGTCTTCGCCGTCAGCGTGGCGTGGCCGATCTTGCGGCCCGGTCGCGGCTCCTTTCCGTAGTCATGCCAGCACAAGCCCGGCACCGCCATGGCCCGGTCACGGTCCGGCAGGGTTCCGATCCAGTTGAACATCAGGGAAGGCCGCAGCATGTCCGTTTCACCGAGGGGCATCCCGGCGATGGCCCGCACGTGGTTTTCGAACTGTGAACAGGAAGAACCATCGATTGTCCAGTGCCCGGAATTATGCACCCGGGGAGCAATCTCATTGGCCAGTAGTTCGCCGTCCAACAGGAAAAACTCGATGGTGAGCACGCCGCGGTAATCAAAATGATCCATCAGGCGCAACATTTTTTGCTCGGCCGCCGCCTGCAGTTCAGTGCTGAAAACCCCCGGCCGGCTCAAGGCCAGGATACCGCCATCATGCACGTTCCGGGCCAGGGGCCAGAAGCGGGTCTCGCCATCAGCACCACGCACACCGATCAGTGAGCACTCGGCCTGGAAAGGCACGAAGGCCTCGAGGATCAGTTCAGCCTCACCCAGCCGTTGCCAGGCGCGCTCCAGGTCTTCCTGGTCACGCAACAACACCTGGCCCTTGCCGTCATAACCCAGCCGCCGGGTCTTGAGAACCGCCGGGTAGCCGAGGCGCTCCACGCCTTCCAGCAGGTCCGGCCGGCCGGACACCGCATGGTAGCCGGCCACGGCGATCCCCAGTTCCGACAGCAGTGTCTTTTCCACCATGCGGTCCTGGCAGGCGCCAAGGGCGTTGGATGCCGGGTACAGCGGGCACAGTTCTTCAAATGCCCGCGCGGTCGAATCGGGTACGTTTTCGAAATCAAACGTGGCCACGTCGACGACCCGGGCCACGTCCCGGGCGGCCTCGCTATCCGAGAAATCGGCCTGCACGAGTTCACCGGCCACACCGGCACAGGCATCTGCACCCGGGTCCAGGAACAGGAAGCGGAAACCCAGCGGAATTCCAGCCAGGCCCATCATGCGGCCAAGCTGGCCACCGCCCAGGATGCCGATACGGCGCACGCAGGAACCGGCCTCGATGGTGGGCGTGGAAGAAACTTCTTTCACGCGGTCAGGCCTTGCTCGGATCAGGGTTGGCCAGTACCGTCTCGGTACGCTGCTGGCGGAAAGCCTCCAGTGCCTTACGCACAAGCGGGTCGGTGTTGCCGATAATGGCCGCTGCCAACAAGCCGGCGTTGGTCGCGCCCGCCACGCCAATCGCCAAAGTACCCACCGGGATACCGGCCGGCATCTGGGCGATGGACAAAAGCGAGTCCATGCCGCTCAAAGCCCGTGACTGCACGGGTACTCCGAGCACGGGAACCAACGTTTTGGCCGCCACCATGCCTGGCAGGTGGGCCGCACCCCCCGCTCCTGCAATGATGACCTGTAGCCCGCGTAAAGCAGCCTGTTCGGCATATTCGAACATGCGGTCGGGCGTCCTGTGGGCGGAAACCACGCGGGTTTCGAACGCAACACCAAGGCTTTCGAGCGCATCAGCGGCGTGTTTCATCGTATCCCAGTCCGACTGGGAACCCATGATGATGCCAACCCGTACTTTTTCACTCACGTCTGTCATCCTGCTCAATGCGTAAACGGAAACCGCGTATTGTACCATCAGTATGGCCGGAAACAGCGGCCCGATCTCCAGTACAATAGCGGCGTGTAAAAACGGACGGACAGGAACATGCCAATCGACGGAAAACTGCTGGAGATCCTCTGCTGCCCGGTCAGCAAGATACCCCTGACACGGCTCGGCCCCGGCCAGCTGAAAAAGATCAACGTGGCCATCGCCGCCGGCAGTGTGCAGTACGTTCACGGGAACCCCGTGGAGCAAACACTTCGGGAAGCCCTTATCACGGAAGATTCGAAGGTCGTCTACCCGGTGATCGACGGCATCCCGATCCTGCTCGAGGAAAAGGGTATCGGCACAACCCAGCTGACGGATTTTTGAAATGAATCGGCCCGCAAAGCTGCCGCCGCCCGGCGTGGTGCACGCCGATGTGCAGCGCGCCCTCGAGGAAGATATCGGGCCCGGTGACTGCACGGCCGCCCTGGTCCCGGCCGGCCAGCGACTGGAAACCCGCGTGATTTGCCGGGAGCACGCCGTACTCGCCGGCACCGCCTGGTTCGATGAAACCTTTCGTCAACTTGACAGCGGCATCAGTATCGACTGGGAGAAACAGGATGGCGACCGGGTCGCGCCAGGCGAAGAAATCTGCCGCATGCACGGTATGGCCCGCTCTATCCTGACCGGCGAGCGTACGGCCCTCAATTTCCTGCAGACACTCTCCGCCACGGCCACCCGCACACGTGCCTACAGCGATGCAGTCGAAGGCACCGGGGCGATAATTCTCGACACACGCAAAACCATTCCCGGGCTGCGCCTTGCGCAGAAGTACGCGGTGCTTTGTGGCGGCGGCAGTAACCACCGCATCGGGCTGTACGACGCCATCCTGGTCAAGGAGAACCACATCGCGGCCGCCGGTTCCATCACCGCCGCGGTCACGGCGGCAAAAAAAGCGCAGCCGAACCTGCTGCTGGAAGTAGAGGTCGAAAACCTCGAACAGCTTGCAGAGGCTCACCGGGCCGGTGCGCAACGGGTGCTGCTGGACAATTTCCCACAGCACAGGCTGATCGAAGCCGTGCAGGCTTACAAGGGGAAAATCGGGCTGGAAGCCTCGGGCGGCATCGAACTGGATACGATCCGGGACGTGGCCAAAACCGGGGTCGATTTCATTTCCACCGGCGACATTACCAAGAGCGTGCGCGCTGTCGATTTCTCGATGCGGTTCGTTTCCTGACGGTCAACAGGGAATCAACTTGCCGGGATTGAGAATGCCGGCGGGGTCAAATACGTCCTTGATGCCTTTCATCATGCGGATCTCCGCCTCGCTTCGGGTGCTGGAAAGCCACGGTGCCTTGAGAATCCCGATGCCGTGTTCAGCGGAAGCAGAGCCGTCCATGTCACAGGTCAGTGCGTAACACTTCTCGCTTATTTCATGGCAGCGGCTTTCGAAGGTCTCCCACGACACGCCTTCCGGGCGCAGAACATTGAGGTGCACATTTCCGTCCCCGATGTGTCCATAATTGAGCACGTCATAGTCCGGGCAGGTTTGCGCCAACAAGTCCCGCAGGCGGTCCAGGAACTCGGGCACCCGTGATATCGTCACCGAGAGGTCGTTCTTGTAGGGCGCATGGTGGGCCACGGACTCGGCAATGCCTTCGCGGTAGCGCCAGAGTTCTTCACCCTGCTGCACGCTCTGGCTCATCACGCCGTCGCTCAGCCAGCCTTTTTCCAGGCCCCGTTCGAAGCATTCCAGCGCGCGCTTCTCCTGCTCCGCGCCGGGGCAGTCAAACTCGGTAATCACGTAAAGAGGGCTGTCCTGTTCCAGCGGCGCGGGAAGTGCGTTGGCCTCGCGAACGTGAAACATGCCACGGTCGTTAAAAAATTCAAATGCGGTCAGCTTCAGTGAGGATTGCAGCAATTGATAAACCGACATGACGCTGGCCATGTCGTCCAGCGCAAGCAGCATGACACGGCTGGGCAAAGGCGGGTCGATAAGCTGCAGGGTCGCCTCGACAATGAATCCAAGCGTGCCCTCGCTACCGACAAACAGGTGACGGAAATCGTAACCACTGGCGTTCTTGATCAAGCCGCGGTTGCAGTCGAGCAACTCGCCGTGGCCGGTCACCACCTTGAGCCCGGTCACGCGGTCCCGGGTCAGCCCGTAACGCAGGACACGGACGCCACCGGCGTTGGTGGAGATGTTTCCACCGACCTGGCTGGAACCCTCGGACGCAAAAGAAACCGGGTAATAAAGGCCTTTTTCCCGGGCAAACTCCTGCAGCCTGGCCGTGACCACACCGGGCTGGACCCGGACGGTGCGTGCCAGCGGGTCGAAATCCAGGATACGGCGCATGCGGTCGAACGATACGATGACCTCACCCTTGAAGGCCATCGCACCCCCACTGAGGCCGGTACGCCCGCCAGAAGGCACCAGGGGTATGCCGGAAGCCACGGCCGCGCTGACCAGCTCCTGTACCTGCTCAATGGTTTCAGGAAACACCACCGCGGCCGGCGCCGGGTGAGGGATGTCACTCCAGTCGCGGCCGTGGCTTTCCAGCACGGCGGCCGCGGTTTCCACCTTCAGGCCGGGGCAGTTCTTTTCGAGGATTGCGGGGAATTTCATTTTCATATTATCAATTATAATGGGGCCAAGCCCAATGACCCGGACCCGGAAACAAGCAATGAAAGTTGAATCAAAACGCAAGCTGCACCCTGCCCTGTTTTACGCTTCCCTTTTCTGTCTTTCACTGCTTACATCGCCGCTGCAGGCGGCTGAACCCGGTTCCACGCCCGTCACGCCGAAACTGTTTGGCCCCGGCGATACACTCGAGGTCACGATCACCGCTCCCTGGCAGGACCTCGAACGCAACAAGAAATACCAGGGCACTTACCCGGCGACCATCGAGTACAAGGACCATACGGGGAAACACCTCACGCACGACTTGACGGTCGAGCGCCGGGGCGTCAAACGGCAGGAAGCATGCCGCATACCGCCGATCCGGCTGCGTTTTGAAAAAGACGAGGTCAAAAATACGATTTTTCGTGGCCAGACGTCCCTCAAGATGGTCACGCACTGCCAGAATTCGGACCGTTATGACCAGTACTATATCCTGGAGATGATGGCTTACCGCATGTACAACCTGGTCACGGATTACAGTTTCCAGGTACGGTCACTGTCGGTCACTTACAAGGACAGCGAAAGCGGAGAGAAGGACACGGACCGGTTTGCCTTCCTGATCGAAGATGACAGCGACGTCGCCAAGCGTCATGGACTCAAGAAGCTGGAAATTCCCCGCCTTGGGCCATCGCGGTTCGACAAGACAACGGCCGGCGACATCGCGCTGTTTGAATTGATGATCGGAAACGTCGACTGGTCCGCGCTCAAGGGACCCGATCCGGAAGAGTGCTGCCACAACATCAAGTTGATTGCCCCCAGGCCGCTAAGCGATGGAGACAAGGTCTGGCCGATTCCCTATGACTTCGACGCGGCCGGTATCGTTGACGCACCGTACGCCATGCCACCCGACCACCTTGGGCTCGATTCGGTGACGCAACGCATGTACCGCGGTTATTGCGTGCACAACGACGCCCTGCCGGAAGCACGCCAGAAATTGATAAGCCAACAGGCGGCCATCATGGCCGTGCTGGACAGCGACGACCGGCTGGTCGAACGATCAAAGAAAAAAGCCGCCAAGTACCTCGAAAAGTTCTTCAAAATCATGGAAGACGACAAGGATTTCGAACGACTGGTCGTCAAGAAGTGCCGCAAATAGGCTGGGCTGCGCTTTCGGCACCTTCCACCGCCGCAGGATTCGCCGCACCGTCAGCAGGTGCGGTTTCGACAGGGTTCAGCAGTTTCTTTAGCCGCGCTTTCAGGTACGCGTTCTGCGGGTCGTGCTCGATGACTTTTTCGAGGTAGGGGATCGCTTCTGCATCGCTTGCGGGTAATCCCAGTTTGCCCCAGGGGTAGCCGGCGTTGACCGCACCAGGAAGAATTTCCAGGTAGGCGACATGACCACCGTAGTGTTTTGATATGCCCGTGTCGATCATCACGACCCTGGCATCGAGGTTGGGCCAGATGACGCCGCTGGTCGGCTGGTGGCCGACCACAATGCGAACCACGCCTTGCCGGGCCAGGATGGCGTCCACGGTTTCCATGCTTGCCTGCGGCTCCATTCCGGACAGCCCCCGGTACCACAACGGCCCGTTCGGATCCATCACGATGCCGGGATTGGCCAGGTCAAAAGACTGCATTTGCGCAACCGCTTTCTGGGTCATTGAATCCAGGGAGTTGGCGCAATAAAAGCTGCTGATCCCGCCATGTACAAACAGGTTGTCGTTGATGCGGATCGCCACTTTTTTATCCATGACCCACTTGGCGTACTCGGCGTCCCGATTCCACGCCGGATCCCAGGCCTGCCGGTGCTCCAGCCAGCCCAACGGGTGTTCCTTCTCCCATTGCGCCTGGAAATCAGCCGGCAAGGCGGCGAAGGCGTCCGGGTCCCGTTGCTCGAAACGCTCCATGTACATCTCGTAGTAACGGTCGCGCATGGACTTCGACTTGCGTGTGACAAAAGCTTCGTACTCCCCGGGATGCACGTAGCGCAGGTCACCGGTCACGTTCATCACCTCGTGGTTGCCGATCAGGCTGTGCACGCGTCCACCCTTGCGTTTTGCCTGCTTGGCCAGCTGCGAGATGTGCCCGATGATTTTCCGTGTATCCGGGCCGCGATCGGGTAAATCACCGACTTGCACAAAATGGGTTTGCCCGCCGGACCACTTACCCTTCGAATCCACCAGGCCCGCCGCCTCCAGGGTCGCCATGTAATTATCGTAATCACCGTGGATGTCGCCAACCGCCACAATCCGCTGCACGCCTTCCCACTGGAATTCGTCAATTTGCCGGGCCTCCGCCAGCGCCAGGCCGGGAATGAGCATCAGGAAGATCGCCAGTTTTCTTAGTGTCATGCGGGTTACCATTGGTTTTGTTCACGTGGGTTGTTTGAAAGCATAGCGCGTTTTCGGTTCCCTCTTCACCCTGGTGGTGCCATTTGCTGATAAAAGGAGCATAATATGCGCCCCAGAATAGTTGTCTTATCACAGAGAGAAACCAGATGAAAAGCATCAAGACCACCCTTACTACACTTGTACTGCTGTTGGGCGTTTCTACCGCCGCGACAGCCGGTGATATCGTCACCGGCATCGAAGAAGGCTGCGCTGTCGAAATCGAACAGTTCTGCAGCCAGGTCACGCCGGGCGACGGCCGCCTGCTGGCCTGTTTTTTTGCTCACGAGGACAAGATTTCCGGTAAATGCCAGTACGCGCTGTATACCGCCGCCGCCGAGTTGGAACAGGCTGCCACCGCACTGAGCTATGTTGCAAGCCAGTGCGAAAACGACATCATGGCGCATTGCGCCGATGTGCAGTTGGGTGAAGGCCGGGTGCTGGACTGCCTCGATGCCAACAAGGAAAACGTCAGCGAAGCCTGCCAGCAGGCTGTCAGCGACGTGTTCGTAAAAGCCGAATAAGCGCTTGAACGAGGAACCGGCGCCGTGCTGGCGCCGGTTTTTTTGTGCCTGGAGTCCGAAAGGTATCAACCGCCCGACAAGTGGTCTGCACAACGGTCTCTTTGCATTCTTTCATTGTTTATACTTGTTTCATATTAAGGAAAGCCTTGTTTCGCTACGGATTGGCGACGGTCACGCTCGGAAAAACGACGGGCCGGTATACAGACAACCGCCTGGCTGCGTAGCGAAAATGAGCAATAAGGTACATTCCGTTTCACTGCCCCGTTCACACGGGAACACCCCTGGCGAGATTATGCTGGCGCTGGTCATTGACCAGGGTTCATTCGTGTACGTGGAAGTCGAATAAGGATCTATTTTTAGGGGAGAATTCTCAAATGAGAAGTAAACACCATAAACTGGGCGGCCTGACGGTCGTTGAATTGCTCATCATCATCGCGGCCATAGCCGTCGTCGTGATGATCAGCGTGCCTGGTTCCACCATGGTCATGGAACATTTCCGCCTCAAGGCGGCGTCCTCGGATCTCGTCGACAGCCTCAGCGTGGCCAAGGAAGAAGCCTTGAAGCGCAACAGCACGGTAAAGATCTGCCCCAGTTCCAATGGGCGGTTCTGCCGCACGGACGGCAACTGGAACCACGGCTGGCTGGTTTATTCGGACGGCAACGGTGACGACACGGTCCAGGAGATTGAATTGGTGCAGGCGTTTAAGGCGCCCAGCCAGAAAGTCCGCATTGTCGCCATCGGCGCGGTGGAGAACATCGCTGCATTCACGCTGACCGGACTCGTTCCGGCCAACGGTGTGCAGGATGGCGAGTTCCATGTTTGCCACGAAGGTCTGGATTCCAGGGCCAAGATCGTCGCCATCGATCCCGATGGCTGGGTGCAGGTGTCCCGGATAGAGAGTGGCTCGGGGGTCTGCAGCAGGGGCTGAGCGCTGAGTCTAGCTTGCACTACGATTACCTTGTTATCGGCGCCGGCATCGTCGGCGCCGCTGCCTGTCTCGAACTGATCCGGCGCCGGCCCGCGGCGCGGATTCTACTGGTCGAAAAAGAGCGAACCTCTGCATTACACCAGAGCGGCCGCAACAGCGGCGTGGTTCACGCCGGCGTTTATTACGAGCCCGGCAGCCTCAAGGCCCGTTTCTGCAGGGAGGGTGTGGCATCAACCCGGGCTTTCTGCAGCGAACACCGACTGCCTTACAAAACCACGGGTAAACTGATCGTCGCTACCGCCAAGGGCGAATTGCCGCGCCTGGAGGCGCTGTTCCAGCGCTGCCGCGAAAATGGACTGGATCCCCGCAGGCTGGAAGCCGGCGAACTGCAGGAGACAGAACCCGAAATTGACGGCCTGGGCGCCATCCTCGTCGGCGAAACAGGTATCACCGACTACCCGGCCATCTGTTCAGCCATGATCGATGAATTCCACCAGCGAGGCGGCGAGGTTCGCTTCGACAGCCGGGTCGTGGCGATTGACGAGGGAATCGAGCGGGTGCGGGTGCAGACCGCAGAGCGATCGTTTACTGCCGCCCAACTCCTTGTCTGTGGCGGCCTGATGGCCGACCGCCTGGCCCGGCTGCAGGGTCTGGATATCCGTTTTCGAACCGTTCCGTTCCGCGGTGAATACTTCCGGCTCCGCCCGGGCCTCGAGGGGCTGATCCGGCACCTGGTTTACCCGGTCCCGGACCCCGCGCTGCCGTTTCTCGGTGTACACCTGACCCTGCTGGTTGACGGATCGATCACGGTCGGTCCAAACGCGGTTCAAGCCTGGAAACGGGAGGGGTACGGACGTTTTAATTTCAGCCTGCGTGACAGCACGCAAATGCTGGCCTTTCCCGGCTGGTGGAAACTCAGCTCAAAACACCTGGCACAGGGCCTGAAAGAGAACTGGAACTCGTCCTGGAAGAGAGGTTATCTGAAACTGGTCAGGAAATACTGCCCGCGCCTGCAACTGGGCGACCTTCTGCCCCACCCGGCCGGCATCCGGGCGCAGGCCGTGGCAGATGACGGAACCATGATCCACGACTTCCTGCTGGAGCGGACCAAGCGCAGCCTGCACGTCTGCAACGCCCCTTCACCCGCGGCCACGTCGGCGATCCCGATTGCGCGGCATCTTTGCGATCAATTAATGGACATCAGCTGAATACCGCGAAGGGCAGGTAATCGACCTGGTCTCCTTTACGGATCTCCGTGTCGGCCGCCTGCCGCACCAGGCCGTCGGCCCAAGAGGTGGAGAACAGGGCGCCGCTGCTCTGGTTGGCATAAAGTTCGACACCTTCGGAAGTCGAGCGGACCCGGATGTAGTCCTCGCGCCAGCTGGTTTTCTTGTCGAACAAGGCCTTTTGAGGCACCGCATGCAGTTCCTTGTCTTCAGTACCCTGGCAGGCGAAAAGGTAGGGGCGGGCGATCACCAGCAGCGTCACGAACACGGACACCGGGTTCCCCGGCAGACCGAGAAACGGTGTGCCGCGGACGTGCCCAAACGCAAACGGTTTACCCGGCTTGACCGCGATCCGCCACAGGCCGATGGCGCCCAGCGACTCGACCACGGCCTTGACATGATCCTCTTCGCCAACCGACACGCCACCCGACGTGACGATGACATCCGCCCGCGCGGCTGCCTGCAGCATCATTTTTTCGACATCTTCAAATTCATCCCGGGCCACGCCGAGGTCCAGTACTTCGAAACCCCAGGCGTCCAGTTGCGCATTCATGGTGTAGCGGTTCGAATTGTAGATCTGACCCGGTCCTGCCCTGGTGCCCGGATCCACCAGTTCATTGCCAGTGGAAAGCACGGCCACTTTCAGGCGACGGTACACGGGGACTTCCGCGAACCCCAAGGACGCGGCCAGGCCGATTTCCTGCGGCCGGAGGCGCTGCCCGGCCTTCAGAACCGTTTGCCCTTCTTTTACATCCTGGCCCCGGGGCCGGATATTGGCGCCCGCAGCCGGTAATTGCAGAATGAGAACGGCGCCGTCGCGACCCTCGCAATGCTCCTGCATCACGACAGTATCGGCACCCGCTGGAACCTCGGCGCCGGTAAAGATTCGCGCCGCCGTGCCGGGCTCGAGCTGCATGGGAACCGAACCGGCGGTTATTCGCTGACTCAGGGGAAGCGACGTGTCAGGGCTCGTCCAGTCCGCATGGCGCATGGCGTAGCCATCCATCGCGCTATTATCTGCCGGCGGCACGTTGACCGGGGAGACGAGGTCCGCAGCCAGCGTGCGCCCGGTTGCCCCCATCAACCTCGCAACCTCGGTTTCGACCAGGCATTGGCTGCCTTCCAGCAGGGTATCGATGGCTTCTTTCACGCTGATCATGATCGTTTTCCTGTCAATTGGACGTCATCTTACGCGCTTCTTCCAGCGCGGACGGGTCGTTGATATTGTAAAAAGGACTGACCGCTGAAACCGGCCATTCGAGAACGGAATATCGCCGTCCCCGAAGAAATTGCCTGAACCCCGCCATGCGGTCCCTGTTCACCGCCCACTCCAGGTCATCAAGCACATCGCGGTGCCAAAGTGAAAACGTGGGCTGCAGGTTCGACATATACGAGGCGACTGCGATTTTCGTGGATTCTGATTCGGCCTGTTCGAACAGGTTTCGGGCCAGGTCGGCTGGCAGGAACGGGGCATCGCAGGGAGCCAGCAACAACCACCTGCCCTGACCTTCGTGCACATAACGCAATACCGCAGCCAGGCCGCCCAGCGGCCCCCGGCTGCCTGGTTCGGGATCAGGAACCTGGGGAAATCCAAAAGCCTCGAATTCCTCAAGCGGTGTCTCCACGCTCAACAGAAGCCCTTCGACCTGCGGCGTTAGCCGGTCAATGACATGCTGCAACATCGGTTTTCCATCGAGTTCCAGCAACGCTTTCGGGCCTCCGCCCATGCGTCGTGAACGTCCACCGACAAGAACTGCACCGCAGCATTTCACAGCCGACTGGCCCTCCCGGTTTCCAAATTCCTTGCCATTTTTTCACATTTTCGATTAGGGTTGATCGATTCTATCAGCGCGCGGCGCCTTGGTCTGCCGCCGCGCAGCGAATATATTGTCAGACCACCTGGAAACTCAAGAAAGGACCCACGGCATGTTCGACTGCACGCGCTTCTACATCGATGGTAAGTGGAAATCCGACCCGTGCAGTGAGTTACACGACATCATCAACCCCGCCACGGAGCTATCCGTGGGAAAAGTCGCCTATGGAACCGTGGAAGACGTCGACCAGGCCGTGGCGGCTGCCCGCGCGGCTTTTTCCGGATATTCACGGTGGGCGGTGAACGACCGGTTGGCACTGCTCGACAGCATAATCCGTGTATACAAGACCCGCTGGAACGATATCGCGGCAGCCATCACCGCCGAGATGGGTGCGCCGGTGGCGTTTTCACGACGATCACAGGCCGGGTCGGGCCTTGCGCACCTGCGCGCCACCATGACCGCGCTCGAAAACATGAAACTGGAAACCGCGGCAGGGGATTTTCTTGAACTGAAGGAGGCAATCGGCGTGTGTGGGCTGATTACCCCATGGAACTGGCCGGTCAACCAGATCATGTGTAAAGTAGCGCCGGCCCTGGCCGCGGGTTGCACGATGATCCTGAAGCCCAGCGAAATCGCACCGGCCGACGCCTCCATTCTTGCCGAAGTGCTGCACGAAGCCGGTGTTCCGGCCGGCGTGTTCAACCTCGTCCACGGCGATGGACCCGGCGTCGGCTCAGCCCTTTCCGGCCACCCGGGAATCGACATGGTCTCGTTCACCGGTTCCACGCGGGCAGGCGTTCTTGTCGCAAAATCTGCGGCGGACTCGGTCAAGCGCGTTGCGCAGGAACTGGGCGGCAAGTCACCCAACATCATTCTCGAGACCGCCCCGCTGAAAGAGGCCGTCACCCACGGCGCCAGGGCCATGTTCAACAACTCGGGCCAGTCCTGTAACGCGCCCAGCCGGATGCTGGTTCCGGAATCTCTTTACGAAGAAGCCGTCGAATGGGCCGTGGGCGTCGCCGCGGCGACCCGTCCTGGAGACCCGCAAAGCGCGGACACGGACATCGGGCCGGTGGTCAGCGCTGCCCAGTATGAAAAGATCCAGTCGCTGATCGCGAAAGGTATCGAGGAAGGCGCTGTGACCGCAGCCGGCGGGCCCGGAAAACCGCGCGGGCTGGAAACCGGGTATTACGTGCGACCCACGGTGTTTCGCGACGTGCATAACCGCATGAGCATCGCCCGCGAGGAGATTTTCGGTCCGGTGCTGTGCATGATTCCTTACAACACGATCGATGAAGCAGTGGCGATCGCCAATGACACGGTTTACGGGCTGTCTTCCTACGTTTGGGCCGGCGACAGGGAAGAGGCCATGGCCGTCGCGCGGCGCTTGCGCTCAGGCATGGTCCACATCAACGGCGCAGATACCAGTGTGGCGGCACCGTTCGGCGGTTACAGGCAATCAGGCAACGGCCGGGAGTGGGGACGCCATGGAATCGAAGAATTCATGGAAACCAAGGCCGTGATGGGCTATTGAGCACCTTGCTCAGGGAAGAGGGTCAACAGGCCTTCCCGGCTCGCGGCACACACACCACGTTCCGTGATCATGCCGGTCACCAACCTCGCCGGCGTCACGTCAAAGGCAAAGTTTCGGGCCGTGACACCCGTCGGCGTGATCTGCACGCTGGCGCCGACACCCGAATCGAGGATTCCGGCTACCCGGGTTACCTCCTCCGGGTCCCGTTCCTCGATAGGAATTTCACCGACGCCATCAGAAACGGTCCAGTCGACCGTAGGCCCCGGTAGCGCCACATAGAACGGTACCTTGTTGTCCGCCGCGGCGAGGGCCTTCAGGTAGGTGCCGATCTTGTTGCAAACGTCGCCTGAAGCCGCCGTGCGGTCGGTGCCGACAATGCACATGTCAACGAGTCCATGTTGCATCAGGTGTCCACCCGCATTGTCCACGATCACATCATGCGGTACTCCGTGTGAGGCCAACTCCCAGGCCGTCAGTGACGCGCCCTGGTTGCGTGGCCGCGTTTCATCGACCCAAACGTGAACCGGTACACCGGCATCATGGGCCCGGTAGACCGGCGCCAGGGCGGTGCCCCAATCGACGGTGGCCAGCCAGCCCGCATTGCAGTGCGTCAAAATATGAAATACGCCGGATGTTCCCTGCCGCCAGAGGTCCTCGATCAGGCCCAGGCCATTCCCGCCGATTCGCCGGTTGATATCGACGTCTTCGTCGCACAGCGCCCGGGCCAGGGCATAAGCGGCATCGCGGCGTTGGTCAGCCGGCAAGGGTTGCAGCGCAGAGGCCATGCGATCGAGCGCCCAGCGCAGGTTGACCGCCGTGGGACGTGTCGCCAGCAGGCTATCCAGCGCATGGCGCAGGCTTTCATCCCCGGGTTCCGCGGCCATGGCCAGGGCAACGCCGTATGCCGCGGTGGCGCCGATCAGGGGGGCCCCGCGAACGCGCATGGTGCGAATCGCCTCGGCCGCATCGTCGAGCGAGACCAGCCGATGAATGACAAATTCGTGCGGAAGACGCGTCTGGTCGATGATGTCGACAGAAACTCCGTCAGCGCCGAGCCAGATTGAGCGGTAGTTTTGTCCGTTTACTTTCATAGTGGGCAACGTTACCACAGCAGGGAGAATGGGTGGCCGATGAAGCCGTGGTCGTGGGTCGGCACCTGACAAAATTTGGCAACGGGGCTGTCGCATCTGGTCAGATCGAGGCCTTCAAGCTGAATATTTTTTCGCATGAAATTTGCAGTAAATTCTATATCTATCTGTTTTTATTAACTATATATCAGTTTAAGCCGGGGAGCTTTCAATTGGCACACTATATGCATTAATACAGTTGCAAGAGCAGTTTCTACGGATCAGAAATTGAACAAGTATTTTTCGAAGGAGTGGAAGAATGAACAGGACCGAACTTCACCAGACCAGCTTTGACGTAGTGCCTCTCAGGAACGTCGTCGGTGTCGGTAATTCCACTGCCTACCAGATCTGTGTAACCCGCGGTAAAGTAATTGCAAGCCTCGGAACGCTCGAAGATTTCGTCAATGACTCGCCAGTAAATGCATCCCGTTATGACCATGGCAACCCGGAACCAGCATCCGAAGCGCAAACGCGTTCCTGGTTCCGGCGCGTTATGAGCCGCTGAGAGGACGCAGCCCTTCACAAAGCAACGCTAAATCCCTATGCTTGGGTCACCACCCTTCCCTTTTGAACAGGAGAGAAAGACCCATGGCAACCTACGAGTGCAAGAAATGCGGGATGAGTGTCAATGCCACCTGCGGACACTGTGACGCCCCCCTGGCTGACGCTTCCCTTGAACTTCCCGACGGCAAAAAAGTCCAGATTTCCGAATGCCCCAACGGCCACGGCAAGATCAAGTCGCCCATGTGTTGCGGCGAAGACATGAGCTGTTCCATCTGAAGATTCCCGGCGGAAACCCCTCTGGCTGAGCGCACGCCTTCAGCCAGAGGGCGCCCGGTTTTCGGCGAAGCCGAAAGAAGGGAAGCTCACGACCTCATGTTTGCGGTTGGCGCAGCCAGAAGCAAACTCCTGGTTGCACGTGAGCGCAGCCGGTTTTCGGCGAAGCCGAAAGAAGGGAAGCTCACGACCTCATGTTTGCGGTTGGCGCAGCCAGAAGCAAACTCCTGGTTGCACGTGAG
>JAZBOH010000190.1:0-17678 GCA_036351055.1 Lysobacterales bacterium | reverse complement strand
AGTTGGGGTCAGAGTAAAGGACTGGGAAACAATGGGGTCAGAGTAAGAGACTTACTCTGACCCCGGTTTTACGGTTTTCTTACGGCTTCTGGAAAACCAGCACGGCGTTGGTTCCGCCGAAACCGAAGTTGTTGCTTATTACCGTGTTAACGCCGGCGTTCTCGCGCGTCTGAAACAGAATATCCAGCCCTTCCGCCGCCGGGTCCAGTTCCGTGATATTGACCGAGCCGGCCATAAAATCATGCTGCATCATCAGCAGGCAATGGATGGCCTCCTGTACGCCTGCAGCGCCGAGCGAGTGACCACACAGGGACTTGCTGGAACTGATCGCCGGCGATGAGTCGGGAAATACTTCCCGGATGGCTTTGAGTTCGGCCACGTCACCCACCGGGGTGCTGGTGCCGTGTGTATTGATGTAATCGACAGGCTCATTCACTGTCTCCAGGGCCTGCTGCATGCAACGCACAGCCCCTTCGCCGGAAGGCGCCACCATGTTGGAACCATCCGAGTTGGCGCCATAGCCGGTGATTTCCGCGTAGATTTTTGCGCCGCGTGCCAGCGCATGCTCACGTTCTTCCAGCACCAGCATGCCGCCGCCACTGGCAATAACAAACCCGTCCCGGCTAACGTCGCAGGGCCGAGACGCGGCTTCGGGTGTTTCGTTGTATTTTGTCGACAGCGCGCCCATGCCATCGAACATCGAGGCCAGCGTCCAGTCTTCTTCCTCGCCGCCGCCGGCGAAAACAATGTCCTGCTTGCCCCACTGGATCTGTTCCACGGCGGCGCCGATGCAATGGGTGCTGGTGGCGCAGGCCGAGGTGATCGAATAGTTGACGCCCTTGACGCCAAAATGGGTCGCCAGGCAAGCCGAGACCGTGCTGCTCATGGTGCGCGGCACCAGGTAGGGTCCAAGCCGGCGGATACCGCGTTCCCGCAGCGTATCGGCCCCCCAGACGATGTTGGAACTGGATGCACCGCCCGAACCGGCAATCAGGCCGGTGCGCGGGTTGGATACCCGGCCCTCGTCCAGGCCGGCGTCTTCAATGGCCTGCTTTAGCGAAACGTAGGCGTAGGATGCCGCATCGCCCATGAAGCGCAGGTGCTTGCGGTCGATCAGGGCAGGCAGGTCGATGTCGACCGAGCCACTGATGTGGCTGCGCATCCCCATTTCACGGAATTTTTCATTGGCCCGGATGCCGGACTTTCCTTCACGCAGCGAGGCCGCCACGCTTTCTTTCGAGTTTCCAAGGCAGGATACGATACCCATGCCGCTTACTACGACTCGGCGCATAGATGGTTCTCTAGAAGTTGTCAGTGGAGAGGAAAACCCCTACTTTCAGGTCTTCCGCGGTGTATATGACGCGGCCGTCGACGGAGACCGTGCCGTCTGCAATCGCCATGTTCAGCTTGCGCATGATCAGGCGCTTGAAATCGAGCCTGTAGGTAACGAGTTGCGCAGTCGGCAGGATCTGTCCGGTGAACTTCACCAGGCCGGAACCCAGCGCCCTGCCCTTGCCTTCGCAGCCCGACCAGGTCATGAAGAAGCCGACCAGTTGCCACAGGGCATCGAGCCCCAGGCAGCCCGGCATGACGGGATCTTCCGTGAAATGGCAATCAAAAAACCACAGTTTCGGGTCGATATCGAGCTCGGCAGTCAGGGAACCCTTGCCGAACTTTCCGCCTGAATTCACTATCGAAGTGATACGGTCGACCATCAGCATGTTGCCGTTGGGCAGGCGCGGGCTGTTCTCGCCGAACAGTTTTCCGGCGCCGCTGAGAACCAGATCTTCCTTCGTATAAGAACTTTTCCTGTTCTGTACTTCCATCGATAATAAGTATCCGCGTCTGGTATTTTCAAGACGCACAGGGTACAGGAAATGTTGATTCTTATCAGGAATTCTCGCCGGATAACCTCCCGGAGCGCAGCACGGGCAGGACCCAGTAGATCACGTCGCTGATGGGAAATGCGTCTTTCAGCCGCTCCAGTGTCGACTCCAGTACATTCTCGTCAAGTACGATTTCGAACTGGATCCGGTCACGACGCCCGGCCACCTGCTCGGCCACGCTCATGGCGCCGACACGGCCGTGCCCGCGGATCGGATACGACTGGTAGCCGGCGATTTCGTCTGACGACAACAGCAGGTCAACTACGTCCTCTTCGAGGCCGGGTGGGATGTTCAGGCGTAACAGGAACTCGGTCATGTCATTCGGACCTCGAGAAACGCCGGTACAACACCGGCAGGATGAACAGGGTAAGCGCTGTACTGGTAACCAGGCCGCCGATGACCACCACGGCCAGCGGTTTCTGGATCTCGGAACCCGGGCCGCTGACAAACAGCAGGGGCACCAGGCCCAGGGCAGCGATCGAAGCCGTCATCATCACCGGGCGCAGGCGGCGCTCCGAGCCCAGGCGCACCACTTCGTCCAGTGACAGGCCGCGCCCACCCAGTTGGTTGAAATAACTGACCATGACGACACCGTTGAGTACCGCGATACCCATCAGGGCGATAAACCCGACAGAGGCCGGCACCGACATGTAATGCCCGGAAACCGCCAGCGCGAGCACGCCGCCGATCAGCGCCAGCGGGATGTTGGCCAGCACCAGGCCGGCCTGCAGCACGGAGCGGAAAGTAGAAAACAGGAGCAGGAAGATCAGCACGAGCGCGACCGGCACCACCATCATCAGGCGCTGTGCAGCCCGCTGCTGGTTCTCGAACTCACCGCCCCATTCGATATGAAAACCGGGCGGAAGCTCGACCGCCTGGCGGATTGAATCCTGCGCTTCTTCCACGAAACCGACCAGGTCACGGCCCTTGACGTTCGACATCACGACCACGAAGCGGCGGCCTTTTTCACGTTTGACGGCGACCGGCCCTTCGACACGTTCGATCGCCATCAGCGTGGACAGCGGCACGTAACCGCCGCCGGGCAGGTTGACCAATTCGCCTGCAAACCGGGCCAGCGGATCGCCATCGACCTGGGTGCTTCTCAAAACGATCGGCACACGCGCTGAACCCTCGATCACGGTACCCGCAGGCAGTCCCTCGACCAGCACCTTTACGTGGTCCAGTATCTGCTCGAGGTCGATGCCGTAACGCCCGATCAGGTCGCGGTTCGGGCGCAGCACGATGTACTGCATGCCCTCGTTGACGGTGGTCAGCACGTCCGTGCTGCCTTCGATACCTTCCAGCACTTCCGCCACCTGCCCGGCCAGGCCGTTCAGCGCATCCAGGTCGTGTCCGAACACCTTGACCGCCAGGTCGCCGCGTGACCCGGTCAGCATCTCCGATACGCGCATATCGATGGGCATGGTGAAACCGTAATTGATGCCCTTGAAGCGGTCCAGGACCAGGCGAATCTCGTCCTCCAGTTCCTCCTTGCTGCCCATGCGCCATTCATCCTCGGGTTTCAGCACCATGAACATGTCGGTCTCGTTCAGGCCCATCGGGTCCATGCCCAGTTCGTCGGAACCGGTGCGGGCGACGATCCGTTCGATCTCGGGCACCTGCTCCAGCAGGGCGGCCTCGACCGCCAGGTCCAGCCGGATCGAGGTTTCCAGGTTGATCGAAGGCAGCTTCTCCAATTGCACGATGATGTCGCCTTCATCCATGGTCGGCATAAACGTCTTGCCGATAAACGGGAAAGCAGCCAGGGAAAGCAGCAGCAGGATCGCGGCAGGCGCCAGCACCAGCCACTCATTTTTCAGCGCGCGGTCCAGCATCGGGCGGTACAGTGCGGCCAGCTTGCGCGGCAGCGCGGGCTCGGCGTGCGCGCCGGACGTGATCAGGAAAGAAGCCAGCACCGGGATAACGGTCAGCGACAGCACCAGGGAACCGGCCAGCGCGTAAACAATGGTCAGCGCAACCGGCCTGAACAACTTGCCTTCCAGCCCCTGCAGCGACAGCAGGGGCAGGAACACGAGGATGATGATCAGGATGCCTGATGTCACCGGCACGGCCACGTCCTTGACCGCGCGGTAAATGATATGCAGGCGCGGCAGGCTTTTCCCGTCGTGCTCGGACAGTTTGGTCACGATGTTTTCGACCACCACGACCGCTGCATCCACCAGCAGGCCGATCGCGATGGCCAGGCCGCCCAGGCTCATCAGGTTGGCCGACAAACCGGTCTGTTTCATCGCGATAAAGGTGACCAGCGCCGACAGCGGCAGGATCAGCGCCACAGTCAGTGCCGAGCGGAAATTGCCCAGGAACAGGCCGAGCAGGATCAGCACCAGCACCACCGCTTCGACCAGGGCCCGGGAAACCGTGGAGATGGCCCGGTTGACCAGGTGGCTGCGGTTGTAAAAAACGCTGATGGTCACGTGCTCGGGCAGGCTCTGGCGTACATCTTCCAGTTTTTCTTCAATGCCGCTAATCACGTCCCTGGCATTGGCTCCGCGCAGGCTGACGACCAGGCCCTCGACCACTTCTCCGACACCGTTTTCAGACACCGCGCCATACCGTTCGAGGCTGCCCAGGGATACGGTGGCGACCATGCCGACCGTGACCAACTTGCCGTCCCGTTCGAGAACGGGCGTGGCCTCGATCGACCCGATGCTGTCCAGCGCGCCCTCCGAGCGCACCAGCAGGGTTTCTTCGCCGCGGCCCAGGCGGCCCGCGCCGTCATTCTGGTTGTTGCGTTGCAATGCATCGGCAATATCACCGGTGGTGATACCCAGGGCCAGCATGGCGTCGGGGCGCGGCGCCACGCTGTAGGTCTTGACCAGGCCGCCAAGCGCATTGACGTCGGCCACGCCCGGCACGGTACGCAGCGCCGGCCGGATCACCCAGTCCAGCAGGTAACGGCGCTCGCTCAGTGACAGCTCGGGGCTGTCCACCGTGAACATGTACATTTCACCGAGCGGCGTGCTCATCGGGGCAAGGCCGCCACTGACGCCCTCGGGCAGGGAATCCTGCACGGCTGTCAGCCGCTCGGCGACCTGCTGGCGAGCCCAGTAAATGTCCGTGCCTTCTTCGAAATCCACGGTGATGTCGGTCAGCGCGTACTTGGCCACGGAACGCAGCATGGTCTGGCGTTGAACGCCCAGCAGCTCCACCTCGATAAGGCGCGTAATACGCGATTCCACCTCTTCCGGCGTCATTCCCGGCGCCTTCATGATGATCTTGACCTGGGTCGGCGAGATGTCGGGAAAGGCGTCGATGGGAATGGAACGGAACGCCCACCAACCCGCCGGGATCAGCAGGGCGATGACCAGCAGCAGCAACAGCCGCTGGGTCAGGGAGAACCGAACGACGGCGGCCAGTGACATTATTCGTCTCCCCCGCCCATGCCGACGCTCATGCCTTTCAGCACGACGGTTCCACTCACCGCGACGCGGTCGCCGTCGACCAGGCCGTCGAGAACGATCCAGTCCCCGGCGCCGGTGTTTTTCACCTCGACCCGGCGCGGCTCGAAACCACCGGGCACCTGGACATAGGCCACGTCAGCGCCATCGAGCTTGACGATGGCGCTGGACGGCACCGTGATCATTTCACCCTGCGACAGCACACTCCAGGTGGTCAACTGGCCCGGCAACAGCCCGCTCGTATCCTGCGCTTCGGCGCGGACATAAACCGTCTGTGTTTCAGGGTCGATTACATTGGCCACGTAGACCAGCGTGGCGACCAGGCCGCTTTCCTGGTGACGCACGGTCGCCCCTTGGTGCAGGTGCGCGGCCGCGGATTTCGAAAGCCTGCCCACCAGCACCAGCCTGGCCGGGTCGCCCAGGCGGGCCAGCAACTCGGCGCCGTCCAGGTGATCGCCGAGCACGGCCGGGCGTTCCACCACCAGGGCGTCGGCCGGGGCCCGCAGCACGATATCCGGCGTCACCGCGCCGTTTTCGGACAGGGCGGCGATATCGTTCCCGCCATATCCTGCAAACGCCAACTGGGCCTTGAGTCCCGCGTATTCCGCCCGCGCCATTTCATAGGCGTACTGCGTTTCCTGCCAGCGCCTGCTCGAGACAGAACCGGCGTCCTTCAGTTTTTTGTCCCGTTCCCAGGCCGCCTTCTGCAGCTTCCACTCGGCATCAGCCTTGAGAAAATCCTGCTGCAGGGACGCGATTTAGGCGCTGCGCACCGTCATCAGAGGGTCACCGGCGGCGACACGGTCACCGACCTGTACGAAAGACCGGTAGAGAATGCCGGAATACGGTGTCTTTATCGCCCACTCCGCGTCCGGCGCGAAAACCGTGCGCAGGGTGATTTCGCCGGTGTGGCCTGAAGCGGCCGATGAAATCTGTTGGATCTCGATGCCGAGCAGGCTTTGCTCCTCGGCGCTGATCGACAGGGTTTGGGCGGATAGAGGTGAAACCCAGGCTGTTACCAGTAGAAGGGCGAAGAGGATTCTGTGTCTCATGGGGTTTCTCCAACAGCCTGGTTGTACACGGCGACAGCCGCCCCTTGCTGTATCAGCAGTATCTCGTGGGATCGTTCGATTTCGCGGGTCTGGGACAGGCGCCTGAGCCACTCGCGCAGTGAGAACTCACCGAGTTCGAACGCCGCCTTGTCCAACCGGTGCCGTTCGCTAGCGGCTTCGACCATGACCCTCGAGTTTTCCAGTTGTAATTCGGTGGTGTGCAGCAGGTGCCGGGCCTCGTGCAGAGCCAGGTCGAGTTTTCGTTTCAGGTCGATCAGCCTGGCTTCAGCCCGAGCCAGTTCCTCGCTGGCCCTGGCTGACTCCGGTCCGCGCCGCGGTGAGCGGCCCAGGGGGACCGCGAATCCCAGCCCCAGGGCATCGACATCCGGCGTGGTCCGGTCGCCACGGAAGCCGCGCCAGAACACGTTGACCGACGGACGCACATTGGCGGCTTGCCAGGCCACCTCGACAGAAGCGCCCGCGGCCACCACTTCATCCAGCGCCATCAACAGCGCCGGGTGGTCTGCTTCGATTTCCTTTTTCGGGCTCAATTGTTCCGATATATCAGCCGGAACGACTTCCCCGCCGCTCAGGACCCGGTATTCACGCACGGCGTCCTGGTAGACCGCTTCCAGTTCGAGCGTATCGGAGCGCCATAGCGCCAGTTCCTGCAGCATGGCCAGTTGATCGGCCCGCGCCAGGTCACCGGCGACGGCCAGTGCATCGGCCTGGTCAAGCATCTGCTCGAGCCGCTGTTCCTGCTCGAGGGCCAGTTCCCATTGCCGCCGCGCGAGCTTCAGTGTCCAGAGCTGTTTCCTGAGTTGCCCGCCGACAGCCCAGCGGAATGCCTTCTCACGTGACGCCTGGGCCGCAGTCATGGCCTCGCCCAGTTCCGATTGCGCCCGCTTTTCACCGGGCAGCCAAAGCGGGAAAGACAGCGCGACCTCGCTTTCCCTGGCGCCGATATCGTCAAAACTGCGGTCGCTGAGGTGAAGCCCGTCGACCTGCAGGGTATCGGGGAACCAGCGATCCGAGTAGCGGGTCTCGGCCGCCGCCGTGTTCCGCCGGGCCTCGATCAGATTCGCTTCAGGATGATGCGCCAGCGTCGAATCCAGCAAAGCGGAGAGACCCAGGTTCGGGTCTTCCCGGAGTTCAAACTCTTCATGTCCGGAAGCCGCCTGCAGAGGCTGTCCGAGGCTCAGCAGGACGAGGCAAAACAGACTGGCTGCCCGCAACAGTGGGGATGAGCGGTTCAAGGGATGACCTCCGGTGCTTTCGGTTACAGGGAACGGCGCATTGTGTTCACAAAAAAACAGCATGCAACTTTACTTGGCGCTGGCCGGCGCGGGAATCCGGCATATGTCTGCGAAGGGCGGCATGGTACATTTGTCCCATGCCCGTTCTATCTTTATAAGCCCACCGGAAGCCGTATCAAATGCTGTATATCAAAGAGATCGTCATTATGGTCCTGCTGGCCTTCGTTATCGTCGGCAACCTGTCGGACGTGATCTACGATTACCGCGAAGGCGCCAGCATGGCCCACATGATCATCGAGGGCTCGCTGGTGGTTGCATCCTTTGTGCTGATCACCATACTCAGCACCGGGATTTGGCGGCAAAGCCAGTCCATCCGGCAATTGAAGTCAGAACTCGATGACGAAAAAAAAACCGGCGAACCCCTGCGTCCGGCATTGCTCGAGGCCGCCCGGCATGGCATGGCCGCCGTCCTGCAAAGCCAGTTCGAGGAGTGGGAGCTGACCCGGACCGAAAAAGAAGTCGCGATGCTGCTGCTCAAGGGTCTGAGTTTCAAGGAAATCGCAGCGGTCAGGGATACGCTGGAAAAAACGGTTCGCCAACAGGCTTCTTCCATTTACCGGAAATCGGGGCTGACCGGGCGCCATGCTTTCTCCGCCTGGTTTATCGAGGATTTTCTATAAAGCCTTGCCCTTGTTCGACCGTTGCTTGCGGTGGGCCCGGATATCGACAAACACCTTCAGGGTGATCACCCCCAGCAACACGGGTGTAGCGCCGCCCAGGATCAGGGTCAGGCCACCACCGATTATCAGCACCATGTGCATGAATATGATTCGCCCGTAAGGCTCACTCATTTGCTGGCTGACCGTCCTGCCTTCGTATTCTTTCCTGCCCATGAAGTTGGTGAAGAAGGAAAAACCATGGCTGAACAGCAGGGCCAGCAGCGCCGGCCACAGGCCGACAAACAACGCCGCCACTTCCTTCAGGTCGCCGCTGGTCGAATCTGTATGGTTCACGCCCTGGACGAAAATGGTATAGAGAAACAGGAAGTGCACGACCATGAAGGCGCCGAAATGCCCGACAAAAAACGGGCCTGCCAACAGGGCTGACCAGCGCCCGATGACGGCAATCTTGCACAGGTTAAAGAATCCGATGACGGCGCTCTCCGCCCAGTAGATCACCATCACGTCGCTGAGCTTCCAACCCATGAACGCCGCCCCGGCGATGGGCACCAGGTTGGCGAGGATCAATACGAGGGTCGAGGCAGACAGCCAGCCCGCGGGCGGTTCCTCCACTGTAGCCCCAGAAATGTAAGCCTCCATGGGCTCTTCCGGGGCTTTTTCCCACTTTTTCATTATCTCATCGGGCCTTGCCTCACCTTCCCGCAGCGGTTTCCCACTGGCTGACTCCAGTGCGTGCTCGATTTCCAACCGGTCTTCATCATGCACGTCCGACCCGAACGCCACGGAATTGGCGCCGAAATCGAATTCGAAGTATCGCCCGCGCCAGGATTTGCCGGATTTCGCGATGGCTTGTTCGATACGCAGATTCCGAATGCCCCTGATTTCATAGTTGCCGGCCAGGCCGATAAAAGGCAGGCCGATCGTAATCCTGAGCAGGTCCGGCCCCACGCGCACAACCTCGCGCCCAAAAATCATCACCACCAGGATCGAAGTCATCAACAACGGCGCCATTGACCACCCCAGCAACCAGGCGCTGAGAAAAAGCACACCCACCAGGTCGAACAGCGAGTTGAAATCGCCCAAACCACCGCTGATCTGCTGAAACGTGGTAACGGCCGGCACCAGGAAAACCAGGTCCATCACGAGCAGGACGATAATCGCCACCCAGGACCGGCGGAACCGGTACTCACGCCGGAATACCTCCCCCTCGAGCGGGCGCTCAAATCCGAAACTGAAACCGGGCCTGATTCCTTTCCTGATCATGCGGCAAATAGTACCATCGGATTAAGACCGGCTTTGAGATGATGAAGACCATCCCGAGAAAACAACTACTTGCCGAACTGAGTAAGGTCGTCCCTCGCGACATCCTGCTCGACAGCGATGAAGCCATGCGGCCCTTCGAATGCGACGGCTTGTCGGTTTACCGGAAGCTGCCCTTGCTGGTTGCACTGCCGGAAAACACCGCGCAGGTCCGGGAAATCCTTGTCAGCTGCAACAGGCTGGGCGTACCGGTCGTCACGCGCGGCGCGGGTACGGGCCTGTCCGGTGGCGCCCTGCCACTGGAAGAAGGGCTGCTGCTGGTCTTGAGCCGTCTTAACCGAATCCTGGAAATCGACCCGCTCAGCCGCACCGTTCGTGTAGAACCCGGTGTGCGCAACCTGGCCGTCAGCGAAGCCGCTGCACCGCATGGGCTGTACTACGCGCCCGACCCGTCCTCGCAGATCGCCTGCAGCATTGGCGGCAACGTGGCGGAAAATTCCGGCGGTGTGCACTGCCTGAAATATGGGCTCACCGTGCACAACGTGCTCGAAGTGAAAATGCTGACTGCCGCAGGCGAGGAAATCGTGCTGGGCGGCCCTTCGCTGGACTCTCCCGGCTACGACCTGCTGGCGGTCATCAACGGTTCGGAAGGCATGCTGGGCATCATCACCGAGGTCCTGCTGCGCCTGCTGCCGCTACCGGAAACGGCCCAGGTCGTGCTGGCCGGCTTTGCTTCGATCGAGGACGCTGCAAACGCCGTCGCATCGATTATCGGCGCAGGTATCATTCCCGCCGGGCTGGAAATGATGGACCGGCTCTCGGTGGAGGCCGTGGAGGATTTCATCGCGCCCGGCTATCCACCGGGTGCCGAGGCCGTGCTGTTGTGTGAGCTGGACGGTGGTGAGGCCGAGGTCGCAGAACAAATGTTGCATGTTCGCGCGCTGCTGAAAGAAAACAGGGCAACGTCGGTCACGGTTTCCGCCAGCGAAACCGAGCGACTGAAATTGTGGGCGGGCCGCAAAAATGCGTTCCCGGCCGTCGGGCGGATCCGTCCCGATTACTACTGCATGGATGGCACCATCCCGCGCCGCGAGCTGTCCCGGGTGCTGGCCGAGATCAGCGAAGCGTCCCATCGCTTTGGACTGCAGGTCGCCAACGTATTCCATGCCGGCGACGGCAACCTGCACCCCCTGATCCTTTACGACGGTAACGCCGAAGGCGAGCTTGAACGTGCTGAACAGCTGGGCGCCGAAATCCTGCACCTCTGTGTCCAGGCCGGCGGCACCGTAACCGGCGAGCACGGTGTCGGCATGGAAAAAATCGATTCGATGTGCGAGCAGTTCTCCGCTGCCGAGCTGGAGCAGTTCCACGCGCTGAAAGCAGCCTTCGACCCGGCCGGGCTGCTCAACCCGGGCAAGGCCGTGCCAACCCTGAACCGCTGCGCGGAACTGGGCGCCATGCACGTGCACGGCGGCAAGCTGCCGTTCCCCGACATTCCGAGGTTCTGAGGCATGGACCAGCAGCAACAGATTCTCGATCAGGTCAGGGCCGCGCTCGAGGCGAAATCTCCGCTCGCCCTGCAGGGCGGCGGAACCAAGTCCTTCTACGGAAACCCGTCGCAAGGCGCAGCACTCGACCTGTCCGGCCACAGCGGCGTGGTCGAATACGACCCGGGCGAACTGGTCGTCACCTGCAGGGCAGGAACCCGTCTCGCCGCGATTCGTGAACTGCTCGCCCAAAACGGGCAATACCTGCCCTTCGAGCCGCCGGCCCTTGGCGATTCCGCGACCATCGGCGGCACCGTGGCCTGCGGCTTTTCCGGCCCGGGGCGGCCCTGGAACGGCAGCCTGCGCGATTACCTGCTGGGCGCGAAAATCATCAACGGCCGGGGCGAGGTGCTGGCCTTTGGCGGCCAGGTGATGAAGAACGTGGCCGGTTACGACGTGTCGCGGCTAATGGCAGGTTCGATGGGTACCCTGGGCGTGATCCTCGAGGTGTCGTTCAAGGTTCTGCCCCGGCCGGCCCGGGAACTGACGCTGGTTTTCGAGTGCAGCCAGGACGAGGCGATACTGCGGGCCAATCGCTGGTCCGCTTTACCGCTGCCGCTCTCGGCCGCCAGTTGGCATGACGGGCGGCTGTCGCTGAGGCTCTCGGGCGCCGTGTCGCAAACGGAAAAGGCGGCTGAACAGCTGGCTGCTGACGAGCTGAGCGAAGACCAGGCGCACTGGCGCCGACTGCGCGAGCACGAACTCGACTTCTTCGGCAGTGCCAGTCCACTGTGGCGACTCTCGCTATCACCCGCCTGCCCCGCCCTGAACCTGGACGGCGACTGCCTGCTGGACTGGGGCGGTGCGCAACGCTGGTACACCACCACGGAATCCACCGGCGAGGTCCGTGCGGCCGCAGAATCTGCCGGTGGCCATGCCACGCTGTTTCGCGGTGGCTCCGGGGCAGACCGCTTCCACCCGCCAGCGCCCGCCATGGCGGAACTGCAGAAGCGGGTGAAACAGGCTTTTGATCCGCACGGGCTGTTCAACCCGTTCCGAATGAACAGCGACTGGTAGTGCAGACCCGTCTCGACAAATCCCTGCGGGACACGCCCGAAGGCCGGGAAGCCGACACGATACTGCGTAGTTGCGTGCACTGCGGCTTCTGCAACGCGACTTGCCCGACCTACCAGTTGCTGGGCGACGAACGCGACGGGCCGCGCGGCCGCATTTACCTGATCAAGGAGATGCTGGAGCACAACACCGCGACGCGTGAAACCCAGGTCCACCTGGACCGCTGCCTGACCTGCCGCTCCTGTGAAACCACCTGCCCTTCCGGCGTGCAATACAACCGCCTGCTGGAAATCGGCCGCGGCCTGGTGGAGCGGCTGGTCCCAAGGCCGCCGATGGAGCGCCTGCAACGCAAGGCCTTGCTGAACACGGTACCGGATCCGGCCCGCTTCAAACCCCTGCTACAACTGGGCAACCTCGCCCGCCCGGCGCTGCCTGCTTCCTTGCAAAAATCGCTGCCCCGGGTTGCCCCACAGCCAGAAGCCTGGCCGGCCGCTGCACACCCGCGCAAGGTCCTGCTGCTGGAAGGCTGCGTGCAGTCCGTCACGCACCCGGAGATCAACCTGGCGGCCGCCAGGGTACTCGACCGGCTTGGCGTACAGGCCGTGCCCGCATCCGGTTGCTGCGGCGCGCTCAGCCACCACTTGTCGGCGGAAGAACAAACGCTGGCAACGGCTAGGCGAAATATTGATAACTGGTGGCCCCTGCTGGAAAACGGCGCCGAAGCCGTCCTGCTGACGGCCAGCGGCTGCGCACCGACGGTCAGTGAGTACGGCCGCCTGCTGAAAGATGATCCCGTGTACGCGGAAAAAGCCGAGACCCTTGCCTCGCTGTCCATGGATATCTCGGAATTTGTTGAAAAACAGGACTTGTCAGCGCTGATTATTGCCGAGATTCCCGCACAAGCGATCGCTTTCCACGCCCCCTGCAGCCTGCAGCATGGGCTAAAGCGTCCCGGCAGGGTCGAGGTCCTGCTGACCGGTCTCGGTTTCAAACTGAGCCCGGTCCCGGACGCCCACCTGTGCTGCGGTTCCGCCGGCACCTATTCGATACTGCAAAAAGACCTTTCCCAGCGCCTGCTGGAAAACAAGATCCGCAACCTCGAGGCGGGGCGGCCAGCCCTTGTCGCGACCGCCAATATCGGCTGCCTGGAGCACTTACAGGGCGCGACAAATCTACACGTTAAACACTGGATTGAATTGCTGAGTGCTCACTCGAATTAATCTTCTATTAATCTTCAATAAGTTAAGATTCGAAAAATTTTAAAAATAAATCCAGCACCCAAGCGAGGAGTGAATAGATGATTTCCCGAAAAGCACTAGTGGGCGTGCTTTGTGCATGCAGTTTTACTGCGCCCGTGGCGGCACAAACCATCGAAGACCTGGGCACCAGCGGCGTCCAGGACAACGGTACGCTGCAGGGCACGGCCACCATCACGACCGACGCCCGCTTTGGCAGCGGCGCGGTGCATCTGCCTGCCGGCGACGGAAATATCGTTGCTTTGACCCAGCCGGTTACGGACCTCGATATGACGTCCAGCTACACCTATATGACCTGGTTCAAGCAGGATGCTGCAGGATCAAAAGGCCTGATCATACTGGGCAACTGTTGTGAAGGCCCGACCGCATTGCAGCAACGGGAAGGCTATACCATGACGCTTACCCTAGGGTCAGAGATAAGATACTGGGGGGGAAGTTCGGTAAATGACTGGAATCACAACGAGTTCACACCGACAACAAGCGCGATCAACGACGGCAACTGGCACCATGCCGCCATACGCGTTCAACCAGATCGTGTGGATATGTTCTTCGACGGCGCGCTCGTTTCAACGGGTACGGAGTCCAACATCCCGACTTCTCCATCATTGGCCACGGCTAATACCAGCCACGGCACATTCGTCCCAAAAATTGGGGGCAATGGAATTTCAAACGGCAGCACCGCAGTAACCGTAATCGACGATGTCAGAGTCTACGGCGCAGCCCTGTCCGACCAGGATATTGTTGCCGCGATGAACAATACCGGCCCCCTGCCCGACCGCCTGTATTACACCTTCGATGACGACTCCATTGTCGAAAGCGACGGCACCACGAGAATCCTGGTGACCAAGACTTTTGCCGACAATTTCCCTGGTGAAGTTGATGTAACCCTGACCTGCAACGGTGGACTGCCGCTCGAACAGACAGCCACCATCCAGGGCGGCGACCCGGACGGTGTGCGGTTCACGGTGACCAATATCAGCGATGGCGAAACCGACTGCACGGTGACCGAGACCGCGGGCCCGGACGGTTACCTGCCTTCATACAACGGCGCCCCCGATAACTGCACGTTCGAAAACATTACTTCGGGCGCACTCAGCTGTTCCATCACCAATATGCCCGAGGACGGTTCCTACACGGTCAATATGCTGTGGGATCTGGAAGGTCCCGGTGCCGCACCGCTGGATGACGTTGAAGTCAGAATCATTTGCGACCAGGACAACGGCGGGGTCTGGGAAGAACCTGGAATCTGGGTGGTGACCGACTACCTCGATGCGGGTGAGTCAGCCACCGTTTCGGTCGACACCAGCAATGGCGAGGCCGAATGCTGGGCGATCCAGGAAGACCTCGAATCAAGCGGCATTGAAACGTTTAACCAATGCAGCCCCGACTTTGTTTCTGTCGGCGAACAGGTTTCGTGCGATATCACGAACTCCCTGTTTTTCGAGGGTATTCCGTCCCTGGACCGCTACGGCATGGCCCTGATGGCCCTGTTGATGCTGGGTGTTGGTTTTGTCGGATTCCGGCGTTTCGTCTAAATGAGAAACCGGGGTCAGAGTAGCTGAGCTACTCTGACCCCATTTATTTTCAGGGATCCACCTGGTACTCGTCGAATTTTTGCCGCACGCGGATCAGGTCAAGGGTCTTCCTGCCGTCGCGGATTTTCAGCAAAGCGTTGAACTTCTTGTAGCGGAAATAAATCACGCCGTCCCTGCCCTGTCCGGAAATCACACCTTTAAAACCCGCCTCCGCGTTGTCACTGAGCACGTGTGCATGAGGGATCACGATCCGTTCATCGGCCATCTTCAACTCGCCCGTTCCACCGATGTCTTCAAGCGTCATCATCCGTGCCAGGAATTCAGGCCGCCAGCCTTCCTGGTTGCGGTACATGGCCACGATGGGCCGCGAGTCGCTGATCTTCAGGTCCGCCTCCAGGTCCAGCCTGACCGGCTTGTTGAACTCGGTAACACCGCGAGTCAGTTCCAGCTCGGCGGACCATTTTTCGTCCTCGAAACGGTCTTCTGCACCCTGCACAAAAACGTTGTCCAGCAGGATGCGGGAGCCGGCGATGTCGAACACCATGTCGGCTGGCCTGCCACCCACCAGTTCGATGTCCACGCCGAGGTCAGCAAGCAGCGACTGGTCATCGACCAGCGCCGTGATCCCCTTTGAATCGAGCCGGACCCAGCCGTCCGCGTCATCTTCTTGCAGCAGGATGTCCGCAGCCAGTTGCGCTTCACCGCCTGCGATTACCAGGGGGGAATCCGGCGGCAGGTAGTGGTTGAAAACCGACATGTCAGTGACCCGCGCAGAGTCGATGGCCATCGTCATGGTGAAGTCTTTTTCTTCTTCCGTCCGGAAGGTGACGTCCTCCACCAGGGCTGCAATCCGCAGCATGACGTCCTGGATATAGGCTTTGTCGTCGCTGCGCCTGCGTAAATCGGCATCGTTCAACTCGAGATCGAATTGCCAGTCCGGCGCCATTCCGCCCTCGAGCACGCTCAGGGTAAGGACACCTTCGCCGTGGCTGATGTAATCGAGGATGTTGACAGCCAGCGCGGAGGATTCGATTCGCACATCGGTTCCCGGCTCGGGCAGCCCGTTGGCCAGGTAAAGCACACCCGCTATGTTGCTGCTGCCGCCAATATCACTGTTGAATTTTCTGCGCAGAAAAACATCGATCCACGCGAGGCTGGAAACGGAGGCATTGAATTCGATCCGGCCGCCCGAGTCACCCAACAGCGATTTCGCCTCGGAACTTCCCAGGATGCGGAACAGGTCGATGACATCGCTGTTTTTTCTCCTGTCCTCGCGCCGGACGAGGTGGAATTCTCCATTGTTAAGGGTCAGCGCGGCGCTCCAGACTTTTTCGCCTTTTTGCTCCTCCCGCACCAGGTAGGCGTCGTTCAGGGCAATGTAGCTGCCATCAACGCGCGTACCTCCAGCCCTGATGTCGGGATTGTCCAGCTTCAGCACGGCGTCGAGGTTCGTTTCGAAACGGTAATGCGCGATGCCCATATCCGCGGCGTCGGAATCGAGCGCCAGGTCCACGGTAAAAGCAGTTGGTGTCAGACGGGCATCGCCCTGCAGCGTTCCGTCACCACCATGCAGTCTGAACGGCCATTTTTCAGGCAGGTAACGCTGGAAAAGGGCCAGGTCCGGCACGGTAAGGCCGTCGATTTCCAGACCGAGTGCCCGGCTTGCATTGACCTTACCCGGTATCGGCACCAGGCGCCCGTCTCCGCCCACGGAAATCACCAGGTCGTCACCGGTCAGCAAGGGATTGCTATCCCCGTCGCGGACCACATTGAGGTCGCGGAAGCGGAAAACGAGGCTCATCTCTCCGTCTGTTTCAGGTCCCAGCAGCAGGTCCACGTCACCCCTGCCCCGTATACCGTGCGCCATGACTTCGAGGTGCAGATCACGTGCATCTATCGACAGGTCCGTGCCATCCATCACGAAACCTTTTTCGAAATGCAGGCGTCCGTTGACCCGTCCCCTGCCGTCTACATCGGCGCCCGGGATACTGAGCATGAACAGCTTGATGAACCTCAGGCTGTTGACGTCGATATCCATGTCGAGGTCCAGCAGCAGGAAGTCGAGCATCGGCAGGCCCTTGTTTTCCCGCGGTATGAAGGGCGCGAAACCCATGGACCCCTTGACCTTGCCCTGCTGGAACACCTCGCGGTCGCCATTGATGTAATGGGCGCCCATATCCAGGTCAAGGTCGTAAACATCCAGGGCAAGCGGTCCACCCCGGGAGCGGTAGTCGAGGTCGGCCTTGATATGCCCGCCTGTTTGCCCCCTGAACTGGTAAATCCAGTACCTGAGGTCGCCACCAACCTGGATGCCGTCGACCGAGATGTTCCAAGGACGGTTCTTTTTACTTGGGCGTGGGACTGCAGGCGTGACTTCACGGCCCTCGATTACCGGGAAGAACGCTTCAATGCCGCTGTAGTCCTTGTCCGGCTTGAGCCAGGGGCGCATCCGGTATTCGATATTCCTGCCTTCAACGCCGCTGATCTGAACGCGCTTGAAGATCAGCGGAACCAGGGATATGTAACCGGTGGCGGCGTCAACATCGACCTGCCACATCTGGGAGCTTGAATTGCCATTGGCGGATGCGTTTCGTATATGCACCCTGGCCGGGTACCAACTCCAGGCATTCTCCCAGCTGATATGGAACTTCTCCGGCCGGATCTTGTTGAGCACGGTCTGCGTGTAGGGGAGTTGCAATAATCCATTGATGACAACCACGTACACGATCTCGACGACCAGGACGATTTTCAGGGCCATCCATAACCAGTGCTT
>JAZBOH010000189.1:0-2368 GCA_036351055.1 Lysobacterales bacterium | reverse complement strand
CTGCCAGGCGTGCAATAAGGTCAAGACGCAGCAGGAATCGAGGCGCGCACGTGCATAGGGGAGGGGGATGTCAAAAGTCTACGGGGTTAGGCCGCGACACCGCTTGGGATAGTCAGATTTTCGCGTAGCCGCATCGTAAAACCTGTTTTTTAGAATGAAGGAGGCGGTATGCCTACACCACGAAAGCCGCCGAAGCTGAAGGCTTTGGCTGGCACGGATAGGCCTTGCCGTCGAAACCCTGATGCGGTCGAGTTTGATCCGCTATCGGATGTTCCTGATGCACCGGACTGGCTGCCCAACGCGCACGCGGTGAGGGAGTTTGACCGGCTGGCGCGGATTCTCCACGCGAACAAGATACTGACCGAGGCTGACGTGTCTGCGCTGGCCCATTCCTGCGCTCTGCACGGCAAGATCGTCCAGCTCTGGACGGCGGGCGAGGCTCCTACGGGCCACATGATGAGCCAGTACCGTGGCCTGATTAATGACCTCGGGCTGACGCCGGTATCGCGTGGCAAGGTTAAGCCTGGCGACTCTGCGAAGTCTGACAACCCGTTTGCGACCAATGGCCGCAAAAAAGGAGCTTGATTACGTTGACCGCGCCAAGGCTTATGCCAGAAAAGCGGTCCGCGACAAGGAGGGCAAGCAAAACGGCCTGCTGATTCGCCAGGCAGCGCAGCGATTCCTAGATGACCTGAAGCGTTCCAGGTCGAAGAGCTGCGGGTTTCTGTTTGACCGCTGGCACGCGAATGACGTGTGCGACTTCATCGAGAAGCTGCCCCACGTTGAGGGAAAGTGGGAAACCCCGACGATTGTTCTGCACGACTCGCACATCTTCTTTTTGGTGCAGCTGTTTGGCTTTCGCAAGCGCAAGGAAATCGAGATTGAAGGTTACGGCGTTTTCCGGCCGCGTCGGTTTACCTCGGCGCTGTTTGCGGTGGCGCGGAAGAACGCAAAAAGCACGCTGTCGGCCGGTATAGAGCTGTACTGCCTTTGCTGTGAGCCTGAAGACGGCGCACAGGTAATCAGTGCTGCTACGACGTATGACCAGGCGTCGATCATCTGGAAGATCGCCAAGCGGATGGTCGAGAAAACACCGGCGATCCGTGAGCACTTCGGGCTGAAGGCATGGGCCAAGTCGATATTCCGTGATGAGGTTGGCGCATCGTTCAAGGCTGTCCATGCGAAGGCCAGCACGCAGGATGGTTTGAACCCCAGCCATGTGGCGCTGGACGAGATCCACGCGCACAAGACGCCGGACCTGCTGAACGTCCTCACATCGGCGGCCGGCGCCCGGGCTAACCCGCTCTGGCTGTACACGACGACGGAGGGCTACACCAACCCCGGCCCCTGGGCTGAGATTCGCCAGTTTGTCAAAAAGATGCTGGCTGGCGTCTTTGGTAATACCGCGGATCACTTTCTGGCCGTGTTCTACGCGGTGGACGAGGAAAACAAAACTCTCGGCATCGAGGCCGACGGGGAGTTTGACGAGTCAGGCTGGCGAAAAGCCAACCCGCTGATGGATGTGAACCCTTACCTGCTGGATTCCATCCGCAAGGAGGCTGTCGAGGCGAAGCAAATGCCCTCGAAGCTGGCGGAATTCAAGATAAAGCGCCTGAATCGGCCGGCCTCCTCTGCGGAGGGCTGGATCGATCTGGGCAAGTGGGAGTCCTGCAATCGGGCGGTGTTGCTCGATGAGCTGCTTGATGTCCCCGCATACGGCGGCCTTGACCTGGCATCGACGCGAGACATTGCGTCCTTCCGGCTGATCTGGCCCACCGATGACGCGATTTACACCTACGGCTGGCGCTGGGTGCCGGAATGGGCGGTGAGTCAGCGCACAGAGCGCGGCACGGAGCCCTATGCGGCATGGGTGGAGCAGGGGCTGGTTATCCAGACGCCGGGCGATGTCATTGATTACACGGTGGTCGAAGAGACCATCATGGACGTTTTCGAGCGGTTCCAGATTGCCGATATTGGGTATGACCCGTGGAACGCCACGGAGCTGATTAACCGGCTGTCTGAGGCGGGTGTGCCGCTGGTGGAGTTCCGGCAGGGCCCCAAGTCGTACCACCCGGCAATGCAGGCGCTTGAGCGGGCATACATCGGCGGCAAGCTGGCCCACGGCGGCGATCCGGTCCTGTACTGGATGGCGTCCAACCTGGTAGCGCGTCGGGACCATAACCTGAACATGGCCCCGGACAAGCGCAATTCTGCGGACAAGATAGACGATATGGCGGCTTTGCTTATGGCGTTTGGTGTTAGTCAGGTTGCCGAAGAAGACACCTCCCACGCTTACGAGACGCGAGGATTTTTATCACTGTGAATATCCTGAAGTGGCTCCGAAGGGCAGAGGCGTCAACGCTGAAGG
>JAZBOH010000188.1:0-37480 GCA_036351055.1 Lysobacterales bacterium | reverse complement strand
GGGCAGAAACCGCCAAGCGCCTCGACTGGTCCACGTTCCCGACCAAGATCAAGGACGTATCCTTTGACAAGGCCGACCTCCACATCAAGTGGTTTGAGGACGGCGTTCTGAACGTTTGCTACAACTGCGTTGACCGCCACCTCGAGACCCGTGGTGACCAGACGGCCATTATCTGGGAAGGAGACGATCCGTCTGTCGACGCGAAAATCACCTACAAGGAACTGTATGCACGTGTCTGTAAGATGGCCAACGTGTTCAAGAAAAACGGTGTCAAGAAGGGTGACCGCGTCACGCTGTACATGCCCATGGTTCCCGATGCCGCTGTTGCCATGCTGGCCTGCGCCCGCATCGGCGCCGTTCACTCCATCGTGTTTGGCGGCTTCTCGCCGGACGCGCTGGCCGGACGCATCATCGGCTGCGATTCCAACACCATCATCACCTGTGACCAGGGTCTTCGTGGCGGCCGCAAGGTTCCACTGAAAGACAACGTGGACGCTGCCTGCAAAATTGAAGGCGTGATGGATTGCCTGGACACGGTTATTGTTATCAAGCACACGGGCGGTGACATCGAATGGGTCGAAGGCCGCGACGTCTGGTACCACGAAGAAGTCGAACTGGTTGACGACGAGTGCCCCGCCGAGGAAATGAACGCTGAAGACCCGCTGTTCATCCTCTACACCTCCGGTTCCACCGGCAAACCCAAGGGTGTACTGCACACAACCGGTGGTTACCTGGTTTACGCGTCTTACACGCATGAAATCGTGTTCGATTACCACGACGGCGACGTGTACTGGTGCACCGCCGATGTCGGCTGGGTTACCGGCCACAGCTATATCGTCTACGGGCCGCTGGCCAATGGCGCCATCACCCTGATGTTCGAAGGCGTACCGAGTTATCCGAACGCCAGCCGTTTCTGGGAAGTCGTCGACAAGCACCAGGTCAATGTCGTTTATACCGCCCCGACCGCCATTCGTGCACTGATGCGCGACGGTGACGAGCCAGTCAAGGCGACCTCGCGTAAATCGCTGCGCTTGCTGGGTTCCGTCGGCGAGCCGATCAATCCCGAAGCCTGGGACTGGTACTACCACGTGGTCGGCGACAGCCGTTGCCCGATCGTGGATACCTGGTGGCAGACCGAAACCGGCGGCATCCTGATCAGCCCGCTGCCCGGCGCAACCGCTCTGAAACCGGGATCAGCGACCAAGCCGCTGCCCGGTGTCAAGCCAGCCATCTACGACGAAAAAGGCAACCTGCTGGAAGAGACCGTCACCAGCGGCCTGTTGGTGTTGACCGACAGCTGGCCGGGCCAGATGCGCACCGTTTACGGCGACCACCAGCGTTTCGTGGACACCTACTTCTCCACCATTCCTGGCACCTACTTCTGCGGTGACGGCGCCCGTCGCGACGAGGACGGCTACTACTGGATCACCGGCCGCGTCGATGACGTGCTGAATGTTTCCGGTCACCGCATGGGTACCGCCGAAATCGAGAGCGCCCTGGTCGCACACGCTGCCGTTGCCGAAGCTGCCGTCGTTGGTTATCCGCACGATATCAAGGGCGAAGGCATCTACGCTTATGTCACATTGGTGGCCGGCGCGGAACCGAGCGACGAACTGCGCAAGGAACTGAGAACCTGGGTCCGCAAGGAAATCGGCCCCATCGCCTCACCCGACCTGATGCAGTGGGCGCCAGGCCTGCCGAAGACCCGTTCCGGCAAGATCATGCGCCGCATCCTGCGCAAGATTGCCGCCAACGACTACGGTAACCTCGGCGATATTTCGACCCTGGCCGACCCGGAAGTGGTCCAGCAACTGATCGACAACCGGATGAACCGCTGATCGTTTCTGACGTTTGATCCGGGCCTGCCCGGAGAAATTTGAACGGGCCTCTGTATATAATCAACTACAGAGGCCCGTTTTTTTTTGAGGCATATGGAGGCGCCACATGGGAATTTTTGAACAGATCAAGAGTGCGTTTGGCAAGACCGACGAAGAGCCCGTCATAAAGGCAGACACTCCGGCACCAGAAGCCGAAAAGAAACCGGCCGCCGAGGCGCAACCGTCAACACCCGCGGTCAAGGCCCGGACCTACACCGTGCAATCCGGGGACACGCTGTGGAAAATCGCCGATGACATCTACGGCGATGGCAATGCGTATACGAAAATCTTCGAAGCAAACCAGACCGTACTCAAAAGCCCCGACCACATCCTGCCCGGCCAGGAACTGGTCATTCCCTGAAAAGGGGTATACCGGGCCGCGACCGGGTTTAGTACCGTACGCCCGAACTGCAGCCCTTCCCCCTAAAGGCGGCCGTGCTCCAGGGGGCGCTCGCGGTGCATCAACAACCATTCGGCGCCTTCGTCCAGCGCCGCCTTTCCCGTCGCCCTGAGCACCTGCCGCTGAAACTCCACGTCATCGGATTCATCGACCAGGACCCGCGCCTTGGTAAAAACCCGGCGCATGAATCCATACTGTTTGAGCAGTTCTTTCTCGGCCGTCTTGTGTGAATAGGCATCCCAGATACCGGCCACCAGCGGCAGCACGCCCATCAGCACCAGCAACAGGTTTCTCTGGTCATCACTTGCAATCGGTCCGGTGAGAAACAGCAGGATGGCGGTGCCGATACCCGCCCACAGGCACCATTTTCCCAGTTTCTGGGTACGGCGGAAGCGCGCAGAATTAACGGTTTCCTTGCGGCCGTAATAATTCAGCTGCCCTTGTCCCCCGCCGGCTTCGCCGATCCACTCCCTGATCACCCAGGGCAGCCAGGCCGGGTCGGGTGAAACGCCGCGCAAGCGGTACATACTGGCCTGGCGCATGACGTGGCGCACCCAGCCGAGATCGGGGTCCTGTTTCAACAGGAAATTGTCATAGGCGAAACCCGCCCACTCCTTTTCAACCACCCCGGACAGGTTCCAATAGAGCTGCACCCGCAGACCCTCGGCCAGGGTCCTGTAGTCCAGGTATTTCCGGTGCCACTCGTGACTGCTGCCAATGACATACAGGACAACGCCTGCAAAAAACAGCCCCAGGAAGGCGAGCACCATGTACGGCGGACCGTCGAACTCGGAATAGACCAGGAACACCAGGCCCATCAGGATCGCCATGATATGCAAGGCCCGCAGGCTGCTGACCACGCGCAACTGGTAATGCACGGCAAGGCCGTCCGCCACGCGGAACAGGCGGTCGGTCAGTGTCGACCCGGATGGCAATTCATCGGACGGCAAGCGTTGCAGCAGGCTGGCGCTGCGCCTTTCTATGACGTCTTCCTTCTCGTGCCAGTCCTGCGCAAAACGCTGCAGCTTATCCAGCAGTTCCCGGTATAGCCCCGGCATATCCTGCGAAGGTTCGACTTCCGGCCGGCTGCTGAACCAGTAGGCATATACCGGATCGTAGCCTTGCATCGGCTCACCACCGCGCCGGTCACGGGAGCACACGATGTGATGGACCAGGTCGTTTTCGTTGTCGGCCAGTAAGCCAGCCGGCGTCGGGTCACCCTCGAAACCATCCATTACGCCGGTCAGGTGGTACTTGACTACCTGTCCGGTGCCACCGAGGTCGAAGCAGGGTTTCCCATCCCAAAGCGCCAGCAGCACCTGGCAATGGTCTGATGTGAAAACCCCAAGCTGCGCGTACTGCAGCGCGCGTTCCTGCTCCGTATAGGGTGAGTCGATGTCACCCGCCACGGGGGGCAGCACAATCACCTCGTCGGAAAGTTCCAGCAAACGCCGGAATGCTTCAAGTTCAGCGACTGAGCTGAAGTCCCGCTCGTATTCCGCCTGCACCATCGGCAAGACGGCCACGATCGAGATGTCCATGGAGAGCGCAACTTCTGCAGCGAGTTGGTCGCCACCCTCAGCCAGCGGTGTGATCAGTTGCAGCGGCAAATCAGGGTAATCAAGCTGCAGATCACCGAAAAACTTCCGGATCCCTGTTTCGATGCCCGGAACCTCCTCAGGCAACAGGTCCCTGTGCCCGGTCACACCGACACTGAGGTAGAGATCCTGTTTATTCGTGGACGTCACATTCCCTGGCCGGACGGTGCTCAGTTACGCCCGCCATTCCTGATGATCGGATCCGAGTTTGCCCTGTCTCCGGAATGCTTTTTCCGGGCGGAAATCAGGTAATTGACCTCATAAGCGAATTCGCAATCGTTTTCATCCCTGAGTTTCGCGAACTTGCCATTGCCCTGAACACGAAAATCCCGGGCATAACCCGTATTCGGATTCACGTCGAAGTCGTTGACGATACAGTGTGTAAGTTCCGGGTCATTCCAGCTGAGCTGCAAGTCCTCCAAAACCCAGCCATCCTGCCAGTCCGCTTTGTCCAGTTCCCACTGGATCCAGTTTTTGCTGCCCTTGGCCACGTTGACACAACCAAGCCGGGCTGGATCAGCGGGGCATTCAGAATTCAGGAATTCCAGCTTGTAACCATCACTGGTCTCGATGACACGCAGGTCAATCTTGGGGTCTGCCGCCATGGATGATTCGGAAACCATCCCTGTTAACAGAACGGCGGCGATGAAAACTGTTTTAATCCGAACCTTTTTTCTGAAAATAAACATAGAGCCTCTCCTAGTCAGTAAAGTATTCTTGATTACATTCTTGTATTCAAAAGAGTGACTTCAACCACCCTCGGTACATACACCGTAGTACCTGCACTCCCGGATAAAGCCGGGCGCATAAAATCCGGTAGCCAGGAGCTGGTCAGCCAGGTCTTTTGCATTTTCCTTTTCCCCGCTGAGTATAGCCTGCCTGAACAGATTTACCCGCGTATGGCAACGCCGGTCGCGCACTTCGAAGTCAATCTTTATGGCATCGAATGGCGGTGACTGGAACAGGTCCCGATCCGTCTGTTGCCAGTGCAGAAAACGGGCATACAGCAATTCTTCCATGAAAGGCTCCACCCCCTGCTCCTGTTCCAGCAGTTGCTCCAGTTGCGTTTCCGCCTCGGCAAGAAAACGCAGGGCCCGGTCCGGTTGACCCGCCAGCCATTCCATGTCGGACAGGTCCAGGAGGTAGGATAGCCAGCTTATTCGGCGGTTCAGGTTAACCCAGGACTCCTCGTCAAGCAGGGCGTTCAACGGCATCCGGATGGAGTTGGCTTTTTTCAGACCCTCCTCTACCTGCCCGCTTTCGACCATGAGCTTCCCGATATAATACTCCCGCAACAGGTAATCGAAACGTGTCGACAGGTTGCTGGTTTCCAGTGCAGACAGGCGGGCGAGAATATCCCTGGACTCAGCGTAGTTCTCAATCGCCCTGTTCGCCATGCCAACCTGCCCGGCAACGCTGGCCAGGCCAGACAGGGTCAACGCGTAGCGGCTGGCCAGGTTGAAATTGCCCGGGTCTCTTTCCATTTCTTCGCGCGCAATGGCCACGCTTTCCTGCCGCGAAATCAAGGCCTCTCCGAGGTGGCAGGCCATCAACTGGGTGTCCGCCAGCCAGGCCAGCGTTTCACCGTATTCACTCCGGTATGCGGTATTCTCCGGCATCAGGTCCATGGCCTGACGGTTGAGCACAACCGCCTGTTCAATCTCTTGCAACGCCTGCTCGACGTTATCCTGCCCCTGGCGGATGACCATCGCGGCCAGGTTGCTGTGCGCATAGGATTTTTCCATGATCCACGCGGGATTCGCTGGGTCGATCTCCACCAGCCTGTTGGCATAGTCCAGGTAATTGTCCATCGCCAGTTGCGCCGCCGCGAACTCCCCCTTTTCGAGGTAAACGTAACCCACCCAGAACTCGGCATTGCCCAGTTCGAAAAGATAATTCGGGTCGTCAGGTTTTCGCCTGTTCAGCTCCGCAATGATCTCCCTGGACGTAACAAAAGATTTCAATGCATCGTTCAGCTGGCCCTGTTCCATCGCCACTTCGCCCAGTTGACGCCAGACCTGCGCCTGCTGGTTCAACGATTCATCGGTCACTTCGTCGGGATCCAGCGACTCGAGGTATTCGCTGACGCGGCCGCCCATGCCTTCCAGGATGTCCAGGCGGCCCACTTCATCCAGCTTGGTCTTGAGGTCGCCCACCATGTAGCCCACCAGTTCTTCCGCGTGCTCGCGCCGGTTTTCCGCCGCGTTGCGCGCGGTGATCGCCGTGACCGCCAGTACGGCCATCACAATAGCGATCACCAGGGTCCCTCCCATCGCCATCATCCACCGGCGTTGCCTACGCTGCATGTCACGCCGCCGCAGAGCATCCAACGGAATACCCAGGACACCGGAAACAATCTTGAGCTTGGACAACAGCCTGCCATCCGCCCATTTACGGGCATCGGTAGCGAGGGGTTCATTGACCGTCCCGTCTTCATCCTCGAGCAGTGCCGGAGGGAAGCAGCGTTGTGCAGGATCGCGGGACTGGGGGTCGCCGTCCACGATCAGTGCATGGATCCGTTCCGCCCGGCCAAGCCGCCTGAACTGGCGAATCTCCTCGTTTACCCACTCCGAGGCGGCCGCAGCGGGCGAACAAACCACGATCAGGGTTTCCGACTGTTCCAGGGCCTGCCTGATCTTGCCGCTGAGGTCGGCAGCAGAGGACAGGTCTTCACGATCGCGGAACACCGGCGCGATCCGCCTTGGGACCGGCCCGAATTCCCCGGGACTGCCGACCAGGTGTTTGGGCACACGATAGCCTTCCAACGCGTTTTGCAGCCAGGCGCCCCAGCCCTGGTCCGCGTGGCTGTAGCTGATGAATGCCTTGAATCTGAATTCGTTCACAAAAATAAGAATAGCCCAAACTCGTTATACTTTGATAATTACCCACATGACAGGAATCAGCATGGCAGCCTGCCTCGTCTACCGGTCCGACAATATGGCCGAAACCTACCTTTACCTGCCGCTCGGCACGGTATTTTCAGACTTGCCGGACGCATTGCAACTGACCTTCGGGGAACCCTCCCTGGTGATAAGGCTGGATATCAAGGCGGATATGAAACTCGCGCAGGCCGACCCCGCGCAGGTTCTCAGGGCAATCGATGAACAGGGGTATTTTCTGCAGCTACCACCCAAACTGCCGGTCGAGGAATTGATTTCGCGCCGCTTCAGCTGATCACTGGGAACTGGTCGCCACGCTGACCGACTCAATGCCGACCGCCTTGGCCGCGTCCAATACGGTGACCAGGGACTCGGTATCAGCGGCCGGGTGAGCGGCGATAATCAGCGGCGACTCGGGCTTTTCGGCCTTTTCCCGCTCCAGGACCGCCTCGGTCGCACCGGGCTTGAGCACCCTGCCCTTGACGCTGATCAGGCTGCTGCTGTCGATCTTCACGACGATAGGTCCCTTGTCCTGCTTGACTTCCCTGGGCGGTGAATTGGATGGACGCGAGACCTCAAGACCCTTTTCCTTTACAAACGAGGTGGTCACGATAAAGAAGATCAGCATGATAAACACGATATCCAACATCGGCGTGATGTTGATCTCGGCTTCGTCGTCGCTTTGGCGTCTTCTTTTCATCCTGCTCTTTCCCGGGTTTCAGCCCCTCGCGGGGGACGAAGATATTACTCCACCGTGACCGATTTCGCCAAGTTACGTGGCTGATCGACATCGGTTCCACGCAACACGGCCACGTGATAGGCCAGCAACTGCAGGGGTATGGTCAATACCACGGGCGCCAGGAAACTTCCGCCGGTGTCCAGTTCGATGACCATCCCATGCCGTTCCTTGAAACTGGACAGGGCGTCTGCATCAGCGATCACAAACATCTCTCCGCCGCGTGCACGGACCTCTTCGATGTTGCTGATCAGCTTTTCAAGCAACTTGTTATTGGGCGCCACCGCCACCACCGGCATGTCGTGGTCAACCAGGGCCAGGGGGCCATGTTTCAATTCGCCCGCCGGGTAGGCCTCGGCATGGATATAAGATATCTCCTTGAGTTTCAGCGCACCTTCCATCGCGATCGGGTAGTGACTGCCGCGGCCCAGGAACAGGGCGTGGTGTTTTTCCACGAAGTGTTCCGCCAACTGCTCGATTCGCCCGTCCAGTTGCAACGCTTTTTCCAGTTTGCCGGGTGCGGCAGCCAATTCACGGACCCACCCGGCCAGTTGGTCCTGCTCAACACGGCCAGAAAGTTGCGCCAGTTTCAGAACCAGCAACTGCAGCGCCACCAGCTGGGTGGTGAATGCCTTGGTGGAGGCGACACCGATCTCCAGACCGGCCCGGGTCATCAATACCAGGCCGGCCTCGCGCACAATGGAGCTTTCCGGTACGTTGCAGACCACCAGTGTTGCCAGGTAACCCGCCTGCCGTGCATGGCGCAGCGCCGCCAGCGTATCCGCCGTTTCGCCCGACTGGGAAATGGCCACGAACAGGCTGTTTTCAGGCACCACCGGGTTGCGGTAGCGGTATTCGCTGGCCACGTCCACCATGCAGGGGATTCCCGCCAGTTCTTCCAGTTGGTACCTTGCCACCAACCCGGCATGGAAACTGGTCCCGCAGGCAACGATGTGCACCTGCTGCACCTGACTCAGCATGTCGTCCGCACCCACACCGAATATATTCGGCAGGATGCGACCACCACTGATGCGGCCTTCGAGCGTTTCGGCCACGGCCTGCGGTTGCTCGAAAATTTCTTTCTGCATGTAATGGCGGTAGTGCCCGCGCTGTGCCGCATCAGCCGCCAGGTCAGCTTCGCTGACCGGACGGCTGACCGCCTCGTCCGACCGGTTACGAATCTGGTAACCACGGGTGTCGAAGCGCACGGCATCGCCTTCTTCGAGGTAAATGAAACGGTTGGTTACGGCCAACAGGGGATGTACGTCTGAAGCCAGGAAATGTTCGCGGAAACCGATGCCCAGGACCAGCGGGCTGCCGGCGCGCGCGCCCACGACCACGCCCGGCTCCCGGTCACTGACCACCGCAATAGCGTAAGCACCACGCAGTTTCCGGACTGCCTTGCGGACGGCCCCGAACAGGTCGTCACCGGCTTCCAACAGGCTGTGCACCAGGTGGGCCACGACCTCGGTGTCCGTGTCAGACTCAAAGGAATACCCGGCCGCGGACAGTTCGTCGCGTAGTTCATCGTGGTTCTCGATGATGCCGTTGTGTACCAGCGCCACCGAGCCGTTTGAAAGGTGCGGATGTGCGTTGAGTGTATTGGGTGCGCCATGCGTCGCCCAGCGCGTATGAGCGATACCGCATTGTCCCTTCAGCGGATTTTCAGCGAGCAGGGCCTCGAGGTCACTGACTTTTCCACGGGTGCGCAGACGTTCCAGTCCGCCATCCGTCTGCATGGCGATACCGGCCGAATCATAGCCCCTGTATTCCAGGGTATGCAGTCCGGAAACCAGGATTTCACTCACGTCACGGTGAGCAGAAGCTGCGACGATTCCGCACATGTTTACTCGCCTTTGTCTTTACGAGGCCGGTTCCAGCCCCTGATGGTGGTCTGCCGTGACCTGCTGACCGTCAGCGCGTCTGCAGGCGCGTCTTTTGTAACCGTCGAGCCGGCACCGATGGTGGCGCCGCGACCCACCGTGACAGGGGCGACCAGCTGTGTATCGGAACCGATAAAAACATCGTCTTCGATCACGGTCCGGTGCTTGTTGGCGCCGTCATAATTACAGGTGATGGTACCGGCCCCGATATTGACCTCGCTGCCGATGTGGCTGTCTCCAAGATAACTGAGGTGGCTGGCCTTGCTGCCTTCCCCCAGTTGCGCATTTTTGGTCTCGACGAAATTCCCGACCTTGCAGCCCGCGGACAACACGGTTCCGGGACGCAAACGGGCGAACGGGCCGATGTCGCAGGCGCCGGTGGTCGTCACACCTTCCAATACGCTGTGGGCATGAACGCGGGTTCCCGCGGCCAGGTCACAATTCTTCAGAACGACAGCCGGGCCAAGCTCAACGCCGTCACCCAGCCGCACCACGCCTTCCAGGACCACGTTGATATCGATCAGCACATCACTTCCTGCTTCCACTCCGCCGCGGACTTCGACACGCTCAGGATCCATGACCTGGACCCCGGAAGCCATCAGGCCGCTCACCATGCGGCCCTGGTATCGCCGTTCCAGGGCTGCCAGTTGCAGCCGGTCGTTGGCGCCCTGGAGGTCTGCCGCGTCGGGTGCGATGACACCCTCGATTTCTCCGTTCTCGGCCCGCGCCAGCGAAAAAACATCGGGCAGGTAATATTCCTGCTTTGCATTGTCACAACCGATGCGGTTCAGCCAGGCACGTAATTTTTCTGCATCGGCCATGATGATGCCGGTATTCACCTCGCGGATCTTGTGCTGTTCCGGCGCGGCGTCGTGGTGCTCGATCACGCCAATGATGTTGCCGCCCGGATCGCGCAGGATGCGGCCGTAACCCGTTGGGTCCTCGAGTTCCATCGTCAGCAGCGACAGCGGGCCACGAAACTGCTGCACCATGCCCGAGAGCAGGGCCGCTGGAATCAGGGGCGTATCGCCCAGCAACACCAGAACGGTAGCGCCGTCCGGTACGCCGGGCATGGCCTGCATCACGGCATGCCCGGTACCGCGCCGCTCGGCCTGGTGAACCCAGTTCACATCGTAAGATGCGCAGGCATCCATGACCGCTTCCGAACCGCTGCCCACGACCACGTGCACCCGCGCTGGCTGCAGTGAAAGGGCCGTATCCAACAGGTGTGCAAGCATCGGGCGGCCACCTACGGTCTGCAGCATCTTGGGGCGCGCCGATTTCATGCGCGTACCTTCGCCAGCCGCGAGAATGAGGATATGAAGGGCTTTTTCCATTGAAGCAGAATTCCTCGGGGTCAATAGCGAAACAGTATAGCCCTATCGTCATAAACCCTCTATTTATCGATAGCGGCTTGATAGACTATAGTGGTTGCATTGACCAGACCGCCAATACCTACACCTTGCCGCGAAAAAACAAAAACAAAGGCTCCGGGATCCAACAGATGAAACCCTTCCTGCTTTGCCTGATCCTCAGCTTGCTGCCACTGGCGGTTGCCGCAGAGCCCATACATGAATGGACCGCCAACGACGGCCAGTTGATCCTGCAGGACGTTCCGGATATTCCGCCTGACCTGGTCCAGCGACTCAACCGCTACCAGAACGTGCGGTCCGCGGCGATACTGGATTGGACAGATGACGGCAAGAGCATTTTCATTCGTACACGCTTCGGGGAAATCAGCCAGCTCCACCGCGTTGACAGCCCAGGAGGCATGCGCAAACAACTCACCTGGTTCCCGGAACCCATCGGGCAGGTCGTTCGCCGAGGCGACAAACGCTCACTTTCTATCACCATGGACGAAGGCGGTGGTGAACAGGATCAGATTTTCCTTTTCGACCCGCGGTCCGCCGCCAGCCAGAGATTAACGGATGGTTCCTCGCGCAACCGCCTGGTGCAATGGAGCCGTGATGGCCAGAAAATGGCCTTCCAGTCCACCCGGCGAAACGGCCGCAGCAACGATCTCTGGTGGATGGAACCCGGCCGGCCGGGTAGTGAAGAACTGCTGCTCGAAGCGCCTGACGGGTCGTGGTTCGGACCATCTGATTTCAGCGACAACGGGCGTTTCCTGCTGGTCCAGCAGTTCATCAGCGTCGATGACTCCAGGATTTACGTGCTCGACCTGGAAGAACGCATCCTTTACCTGGTGGCCGGCAATGCCGAGTTCCCTTCGGCCAACAAGGCCGTTTCCTTCGATCGCCAGGGCAGTGGTTTCTATTTCATTACCAACCAGCGGGGACGGGCTGCCGAACTGGCCTGGCGGGCTCTTGATGGAAACTCGGAAACGGAGTTCCTGACCAGGGGCAGCCCCTGGGACGTCTCCGAGTTCGCGGTCAGCGACGATGGCAAGCGCGGCGCTTTTGTCACCAACGAAGAAGGCATCAGCGCCCTCTACCTGATGAATACCGGCAGCAAGCGTTTCAACCGCGTTTCAAAGATCCCCGTCGGCCTGATTTCCGGCCTGAAATTCAACCCGGACAACCGGCACCTGGCCTTCAACCTGAGCACGGCCCAGACGCCCAGCGACGTGTATGTCCTGGAACTGGGGCGCCGGGCGGATTCCGCAGGCTCCCTGGAACGCTGGACCTTCAGCGAGGTCGGCGGCCTGGATACCTCGACGTTCGTTGAGCCGCGCCTGGTCCATTACCCGACCTTCGACCAGCGCCGCGATAAACAGCGAACGGTACCGGCATTTCTCTACAAGCCGGAGGGCCGGGGGCCACACCCTGTCATCATCCACGTACACGGCGGACCGGAGAGCCAATACCGGCCGGCCTTCAGCAAGAAAACACAGATGTGGCTGGCCGAACTGGGTGTCGCCGTCGTTGCACCGAATATCCGCGGCTCAACCGGTTACGACAGCGAATACCTGGCGCTCGACAACGGACTGTTGCGCGAAGACGCCATCAAGGACATCGGCGCCCTGCTCGACTGGATCGCGGAACAGCCTGACCTGGACGAAAACCGGGTCGCCATCTACGGATCGAGTTACGGAGGTTATGTCGTGCTGGCCTCGGCCGTGCAATTCAGTGACCGGCTCAAGGCAGGGGTCGACGTGGTGGGTATCAGCAATTTCGTGACCTTCCTGGAAAATACCGAAGAGTATCGCCGTGATTTCCGCCGCCTGGAATACGGCGACGAACGCGACCCGCAGATTCGAGCTTTCCTGCAGAGCATCAGCCCGCTCAACCATGCCGGCCGCATCGACATTCCCTTGCTGGTCGTGCAAGGGCGCAATGACCCGCGGGTGCCCGCCAGTGAATCCGAGCAGATGGTCCAGGCTTTACGCCAGCGCGGCCGGCCGGTGTGGTACATCGAGGCCCTGAACGAAGGCCATGGATACGACCGCAAGGAAAACCGGGACATCTACGAACAGGCGACGATCCTTTTCCTGCAGCAGTACCTGCTACCCTGACGGTTCCGTCTCTGGTTCCCTTTTGCTTCCGGGGGTTTCCTTGATGTGCACGTCCTGCTGGGGAAACGGAATCTCGATGCCTTCCTCGCGGAAACGTTTGTCTATTTCGATCAACAGCCGATGCGTGGCCAACCCGCGCTGTTCCGGATACCTTATCCAACCCATCAGCTGAAAATCCAGGGAACTCGCACCGAAGCCCCGCATGCGCACCCGGGGTGTTGGCAGACTCAGGATCATTTCGTCGTCGTGGGCAATTTTTTCCAGGATCTCCACGACCTTTGTCGGGTCCGTTCCGTAAGCCACGCCAATAGGAATCCGGATCCGGTGTTCAACCGCCGGGCCGCCACTTTCGTTGGTGATCTTGGCATTGCCCATAACCGCGTTTGGAATTGATATTTCGACATCATCACGGGTCAAAAGACGCGTCGAGCGCATACCGAGTTCGGTGACCACGCCGCGCTCACCGGTATCCAGGACAATGTAATCACCCAGTTTATAAGGCGCGTCGGCAATGATGGAAACACCCGAAATCAGGTTGGCCAGCGTATCCTTGGCCGCAAAACCTATTGCGATGCCGAGCACCCCGGCAGAGGCCAGCCAGGCCGTGCCATCGATGTTCCAGAGCAGCATGAAAATCCACAGCAGGACCGTGAACAGGAAAATCTTGATCCCCATTTCGAACAGGGGGCGGGTACGCGGCTGGAACAGCTTGAAGCGGTCGGCATCCTTCGACAAGGTGGAAATCAGCAGTGTGGCCGCCTTGAACCCCGATCTGCCCCAGAAAAACAGCAATAGGGTGAGCAATGCGCGCACCAGCAACCAGTCGATCCCGTCGCTGAAGCCAAACGACTTCACAACCGCCATCAAGGCAAGGACCACTGTGGTGGGGACTACCGGTGCGGTCAGGTAATTCACCAAATGGTCGTCGAGCGTGGTCTTAGTGCGACTCGTTGCCTGTCTCAAAAGGGTTTGCAGCAGCCAATGCAGTGCTTTTCCGATGCCGTAACCCAGGGCAAACATCAAGACCACCAGCACCACCGGGTAGTTCTGCAGGAAATCCCACAGCGGCAGCAGCGGCTCGGGCATTATCGGGCCCAGGTCAATGTCCAGGTTGAACATTTCCTCTATCGGGGGAGATTCTGTAGCGGGCTCAGCAACGGGCTCCGCCGGCACAGCCTGTTCCATATTTTCTACCTGCATATTTTTCGCCTGTTCAGAAATCCAGTTCCAGGTCCCGGTCTGCAACGACCACGCCGTTGGCGTCGGCATACAGGAACTGGCCGGGTTCGATCTTCACCCCACCAAACTCGATGACAATGTCCCGCTGTCCCTCGCCGCGCTTGTCGGTCTTGACCGGGTGGCTGTTGAGCGCCTTGATGCCGAGATCGATGTTCGCCAGTATCTCCACGTCCCTGACACAGCCGTTGATCAACAGGCCCTGCCAGCCATTTTCTGCGGCCTTTGCGGCCAGCAGGTCCCCCAGCAGCGCGCGACGCATAGACCCACCACCGTCCACCACGATAACCCTGCCGCGACCAACCGAACCGACCAGGTCCTTGACCAGCGAATTGTCTTCAAAGCACTTGACCGTGACAATTTCACCTGAGAATTTCTGCTTCGCCCCGAAATCGGTGAACCCGGGCTCGAGCACGCGGATCTGAGCAAAGTATTCGTCGCAGATGTCGGGAACGGAAATAGCCATGTACTCAACTCCAGTGAAAGTTCTTTATCGGATCTGTCCAAATAGTATATGACGCGGTGCTGCACGACACGAACTGACATGGTTTTCGGTACCATGTCAGGATCACAGCCGGAACGGAGTTCAAGATGTTTGCGGGAAAGGTTGTCTGGATTACAGGCGCTTCATCGGGTATCGGTGAAGCACTGGCCAAGGCTTTTGCAGCAGAGGGGGCGAAACTCGTATTGTCCGCACGCCGGGAGGCCGAGCTTCAGCGTGTGCTCTCCACCTGCGAAGAAATCAACCCTGCTGTCTCCGGCCACAGGGTCTTGCCGCTGGATGTGACCGACCACGCCGCCGTTCGCGGCGCGGCGCAGGCCGTGCGTGAAGGCTCCGGCCGCATCGACCTGCTGATCAACAACGCCGGCATTTCGCAACGCTCCCTGTGCGTGGACACGGACATGGCGGTTTACCGGCAGATCATGGAGGTCGATGTGCTGGGCCAGATCGCCGTGACCCAGGCCGTCCTGCCGCTGATGCTAGAACAGGGCAGCGGCCAGATCGCGGTGACGTCCTCGGTCGCGGGCAAGATCGGTGTGCCCTACCGGACGGGTTATTGTGCGGCCAAACACGCCGTGATGGGTTTTTACGATGCCCTGCGCGGGGAAGTCGCCCACCGCGGCATCCAGGTGAGCACGATCGTACCCGGTTACATCCGGACCAACATTTCCGTGCACGCCCTCAAGGGCGATGGCGAGGAATTCGGTTACGTCGATGAGAAAATCGCGGGCGGCATGGACGTCGACCGCTGTGCAGCGGTCATCCTGAGAGGCCTGGGCAAGGGAAAACCGGAGATTCCGGTTGGCGAGGGTTTCGAGATGAAGGCGCTATGGATCAAGCGCCTGTTTCCGGGTTTCGTGTTCAAAAAAGCAGCGGGGATGGTTAAGAAAACCAGCTACGGGAGCTAGCCTTTTTCGCGACCCCAAAGCCCGCCGACCGGGTTAAAGCCCCAGACAATTGCAGCTTTCACAACTCCCACAGCAGAGCCTCAGAACATCGAGGAACCGTCGATGTCTTCCTCTGTCGTTTTTACACGGTGTGGAATGTGATCGCCGGTGATCATCTGGTCGTAGGCCATGCCGGGAGCAACCATCGGGTAGACGCCGGCGTCGCGGTCGATGATGACCTCGAGGAAGGCCGGGCCCGGAAATTCCAGCCATTCAGACACGACCCGGTCCATATCTTTCGGGTCGCTCAGGCGTTCCGCGTACTTGAAACCGTCGGCCTGCGCCGTCTTGACGAAGTCCTTGCTGCGCAGCGACTTGTCGCTCGCCATGTGGCGGCCCTCGTAAAACAGCTTTTGCCACTGGCGCACCATGCCATCGCCGTAGTTGTTCATTACCAGTACTTTAACCGGCAGATCGTAGGTGGTTGCCGTTTCCAGTTCACCCAGGTTCATGCGGATGCTGGCATCCCCGTCGACATCGATCACCAGGTGATCCTGGGCCGCGAACTGTGCGCCTATGGCCGCCGGCAGTCCGTAACCCATGGTGCCCATGCTGCCCGACGTCAGCCACAAGCGCGCATGCTTGTAGTCGAAATACTGCGCCGCCCACATCTGGTGCTGGCCAACACCCGTGGTGATGATCGCGTCACCCTGGGTGATCGAGTTGATCGCTTCGATCACGGCATACGGCTGAATCAGCTTGCTGCCACGGTCATAGTTGAGCGCATAGGTTTTTTTGAGCTCCGCGATTTCACGGTGCCACTGGCTGAAGTCGGGAGAAATGCCTTTTTCGACGCCGTAATCGTAAACGTCCTGCAGGTCATTTTTCATGATACCGATATGGAACCAGTCGACGGCCTTGACCTTGCCGATCTCGGATGGGTCGATATCAAACTGTGCGATCTGGCGTGCATTGGGGGCAAACTTGTCGGGTACACCGGCCACGCGGTCGTCGAAGCGGGCGCCCAGCGTGATCAGGAAATCACAGTCGTCGACCGCGTAGTTGGCGCTGGCCAGGCCATGCATACCCAGCATGTGCAACGACAATGGGCTGGTCGTGTCGACGGCCCCGATGCCCATCAGGGTGGTCGTGACGGGAACACCGAAATGATCGGCAAACTGCCGTAATTGTTCGGTGGCGTCGCCATTGATAACACCGCCGCCGGCATAAATCAGCGGACGCTTGGCGGACTGCAGCATGGCGAAAAACTGCGCCAGCTTCTGCTCACCGAGCCGGTTGTCGAGGGCCGCATGCAGGCGCTGGCGGTAACCCGGTACCGCGAGGTAGCCCCTTCCCACGAACTCGCCCGTCCAGTTCTGGACGTCTTTGGGCAAATCGATCACGACGGGGCCCGGCCGACCGCTGCGCGCGATTTCAAACGCCGTGCGCACCGTCATTTCAAGCCGTTTTGGATCAGTTACCAGGAACGTGTGCTTGGCGACCGGGCCCAGGCAACTGTTGACCGGCGCTTCCTGGAAAGCGTCGGTGCCAATGGCGGAGGTCGGCACCTGGCCGCAGATCACGACCAGCGGTGTTGAATCGGCCATCGCGTCGCGCACGGGCGTTACGGTATTGGTGGCGCCTGGTCCTGATGTGACCATGACCACACCCACTTTACCGCTGGCGCGCGCGTAACCGGCCGCCATGAAACCCGCGCCTTGTTCGTTCGCCGGCACGATCAATGGCATGGGTTCCTCGCCATCTTCCCTCAGGTTTTCGGCGTTGTAGCGGAATACCGCATCGTAACTCGGCAAAATGGCCCCACCACTGTACCCGAAAATAACGTCGACGCCCTGGTCCGCGAGGACCTGAACCATCATTTCTGCGCCGGTCATTATTTTGCCCTTCAAGGGATGGGTCACCTGGGTCATATCGCTGCCAATTTGCCTCTGTAAGTGGCGAAGTGTGTGTCAATTAATCGGTCATTGCAATAGCCTGCATTCTACGCGAACATGGCTGCTCGTACTCGTGGGCAAAAAGCCTGCGTTAATAGATTCAGGTCAAGTGCTGCTGCCATTTGTGACAGGCGGTAGCTGGGAAATGAAAGTCAAAAATGCGCCATATTATCTCGATCCTGGTATCCAACGAAGCTGGTGCGCTCGCACGCGTTTCAGCCCTGTTTTCAACCCGCGGTTATAACATCGAATCGCTGAACGTGGCCCCCACCCAGGACCCGGAAATTTCCCGCCTGACCCTGGTCACGCGGGGCTCGGACACGGTGATCCAGCAGATCAGCCAGCAGTTGCTTAAACTCGTCGATATCGTGAACGCCGCTGATATGACCATGGATGACCACATTGAGCGTGAACTCCTGTTGATCAAGGCAAGGGTACAACCCGGCAACGCGCTGGGCGTCGCGGAAGCGGCGAAGGACTTCGGGGCCCGGGTCCTGGATGACCGCCCGGAGACTTATACACTGGAACTGACCGGTATCAGCGAGTACGTCGATGAGTTCATCAAGCGAGTTGGTTCGAGCAGTGAGCTGATTTCCGTTGTGCGCAGCGGTGCCATGGCGGTGTCCCGCGGCCGGGTTCTACTGGGCAGCCGCTAGCACCCTCTCAGGACCCGTTCCCCAGGTTTTTTTTCAGCCAGGCCGAGGCACGGCCGCCCGGCGCTGTTCCGGTGAGTTCGGTGGCCAATTCCGAAGCGCGCATCAGCGCGTCGAGGTCGATACCGGTGTCGAAACCCATCTGTTCCAGCATCATCACCACGTCTTCCGTGGCCACGTTGCCAGAGGCCCCGGGCGCGAAGGGGCAACCACCCAGTCCACCCACGGCCGCGTCGAACTTGCGAACACCCGACTCCAGGGCTGCATAAACATTGGCCAGGCCCAGCGCCCGCGTATCATGAAAATGGCAGGCAAGCCGACCGGGGCCGTGTTCATCCGCCAGTGACTTCGTCAGTTGACGCACCTGCGCCGGGTTGGCCGCGCCGATCGTGTCCGCAATGCAGAATTCGTTAACATCGGAACCCAGGAAACGGTGCGCCATGTGGCCAATCAGGCCTGGGTCTACCTTGCCCTGGTAGGGACATTCAAAAGCGACCGCTACCGCGACCGTGATACGTATCCCGGCCAGCCGGGCACGCTGGATGATTTCAATGGCGGTGTTATCGGCCTGCTCACGGTCCATGCGCACATTGGCCTGCGCCATGGCGTCGCTGCCGTAGAGCACCATGCAAACGCTGCGGGCACCCGCTTCAACGGCAAGTTCATAACCCCTGACGTTGGGAACCAGGACGGTCAGCACCGCGTCACCCGTATCCGCCAGACCCGACAGCACCTCGCTGGCCCCGGCCATGGCCGGTACGGCTTTGGGAGAGACGAATGCCCCCACCTCGACGTGGCGGACACCCGCGTCCAGCAGCGACCGGACCAGGCGCACACGTGCGCTGGGCTCCAGGACCCGGTCCTGGTTCTGGAGCCCGTCGCGGGGGCCTACATCATTGACAGTAACGGCAGGCATGACCTGCCAAATACTACACTACTGCAGGACGTGGATGTTCCGCTCGGCACAGATGTCACGCAGCTCCTTGGGCCAGATCGTGACGCCCACCTCGCCGAGATGCGCCTTGCGCAGCAACAGCATGTAAACGCGTGACTGACCGATGCCACCCCCGATGCTCAACGGGATTTCGTCGTTCAGGATGGCCTGGTGATAGGGCTGTTCAACGAGTTCCATCTGGTCACTCAGGCCCAGTTGGCGGAGCAGCGTTTCCTTGGTGACGCGGATGCCCATCGAACTGAGTTCGTGCCGGCGCCCGGTCACGTGGTTGTGAACCAGGATATCGCCGTTCAGTCCATGCATCGGGCGGCCGTCCTTCGACACGGTTTCGGTCACCCAGTCATCGTAGTCGGCGGCACGCAGCTCATGCGGATAACCGTCGGCCAGCGGCCAGCCGATGCCGTAGATGAACACGGCGGGATATTCCTGGATCAGGCGCGTCTCGCGTTGCTTGCGTGGCAGGTCCGGGTACATCTCGAGGATGTCTTCGGCATGGATAAAGGTCAATTCCCTGGGCAGGTTCGGAAAGCGCGGATCCTTGAGCTGAGGGAACATGTCCTGCACGTACTCCTCGGCACCGACAAACACTTTCCAGATACTCTTCACCGTTTCGGTCAGGTAGTCGAGGTTGCGCATGCTGGCGTCGATGGTTTTCTCCCAGTCCCACTGGTCAACATAGGCGCTGTGATCGTGATCGAGGAAATAATCCTTGCGTACGGCCCTCATGTCCGTGTTGAGACCTTCGCCCACGCCCATGTCAAAGGTTTTGAGCGCCATTCTTTTCCACTTGGTGGCAGCCTGCACGACCTGTGCATCGATACGCTTTTTCAGCCCGAGACCACAGGGAAAATCAACCGGTGTGCGCGAGCCATCCCGATCCAGGGTGTCGTTGACGCCGCTTTCCCGGTCAACGATCAACGGGACCTGGACCATCATCAGGTTCAGTGCCTCGCACAGCTTCTCTTCGATATAGTTCTTGACGCCGAAAACGGCCTTCATGGTTTCCTTGGGGGTGAGCAGCGAATCGTAATTTTTGGGGAGGATTTTCGCTACTTCTTCATACGTGCTGATGCCCGGACCGGCGAGGTCCTGCTGTTTACTGGTCATTTTGTTCTCCGAATTGGAATGACTTCGGAAAAAGTCTGGACCCCTCCAGAACCGCCCGCAATGATGTTTATCAACTACTTCACCTCCACCGCGGGCGGGAGCGGGAAGGCAGGGTTCTCTAAAGGCCCAGGAAAACGATGGCGAGCCCGCACACCAGGATGGTGCTGCCGGCAAGGGCATGGGCATATCGTTCCAGCGATTTGATCCTGAGCTTATCCAGCCCATGTAGGGCTACCGCCACGGCTACCAGCATGGTCAGTACGGTGACCGCCCCGAATACGAGCGTCACCATCATCACACCGGCCAGGCTTTCGCGTGCGGCTGGGTACATCAGCAAGGGAATCAGCGGTTCGCAGGGTCCCAGCACGAAGATGATGAAGATGATCCACGGAGTGATGGATTTTTCGCCCGCCTCCTTCTGGTGCACGTGGGCGTGGTCCTGGCGGTGGGTATGCACGTGACTGTGGGTGATACCGTCATGACTGTGCCAGTGGCTGTGCGGCCTGTTTCGAACGGCCTGGCGTATCCCCCAGGCCGTGTAGGCAAGACCAAAGCCGATCAGCAGCCAGGCAGCGAGGTCGCCGCGCACGCCTTCCAGCCACTCCAGGGACGCGATTTGCACGCCCACGGTGATTCCGATGATCCCGAGTATGACTGAACCGGCCAGGTGACCGATGCCGCATAGCAGCGTGATACGCAGGGTTTTGACTGTGGTCCAGCCGCGCGCCTTTGCCATCGCAATAAAGGGCAGGTAGTGATCCGGCCCGAGGATCGTGTGCATGAACGCGATCGCAGCGGCGGAGAGCATTAAGACTGTAATTTCCGGGCCCATGGTTCCTGAACTCACATCCGAGGCAGATGGGTATATTTGACCAGACCGTAAACCGGCCTTTCAACGACACGGATCAATTGGAACCTACGCGTCGAAAACAGGAGTGACCGGGTCCGCAATCAGTCCCGTTTGTTTTTACAGGTCGGAATGGCGAGCACCACCAGCGCACCTGCCGCAAGCAGCAGGACGCCAGCGATTCTCAAGGAAGGATTTGCCACCACGATATTGATTGAAAAACCGCCCACCAGGACCATCGAGGCAACCGCGATGGCTTTTACACGAAGAGAAATACAACGTTTTTCTTCCCAGTCACGCACCATCGGCCCAAACGTCTCGTTATCCAGGATCCAGCGGTGCATGCGTTCCGAGGATTGTGCAAAACAGCCCGCGGCAAGCAGAACGAAAGGGGTGGTTGGAAGCAACGGCAGGAAAACGCCGAGCACGGCGATCCCCAGGAAGATGAGTCCCAGTACCCTGATCACATCAAGATGTCTGTTTTGATCGCTGGGCTACCTGCAGTTGGCGGCAATCTTTTGCTTCAGCGCGGCCACCTGGTTGACACGCTCCACGTCGTCCATGCGTTCCGTCTCACCTTGCTCATTGGTGATAAATACCCGCCGGTTCGGTTCCAGGCGATCCACCTCGGACTGCCAGGCGGCGCACTGGGCCTCGTTCCGGGCCTTCTTTGCCCGGGCCTCCTGTTTGTGTTCGGCAATTTCTTCGCGACGCTGCTCCGCTACTGAAGAGCCGGGCTGGGTGACGGCAGCGGCAGCACCCGCATTGGGGTCATTGCCCTGCAAAGGCGGGCCAGCAGGAATGGCCTGTGCCTCCACTTCCTGCCCCGCGGGGCGTTGGTCAGTGAACACCACGGTGCCGTTTTCATCGGTATATTGGTACATTTCCTTGGACTGGGCGGCCACGGAGAATGCGGTAAAACATGCTGAAAAAACAACGATTGTTAGTAAAAGCCTGGCTTTGATCATGTTCTTCCCTGTTCAGATTTTAGCGATGACTTGGCCTTATCATAGCATCTGCCAACAAAAACCACGACTTGCATGCTTTTTCTAAAAGAATTCTACGGCAGCGACTGTTCAGCACCGATAACGTTGAGACATGTGGTCCGCATCCAGCCTACCCGGCCATGAACCGCCTATTGCCTTCGCGTCAATGATGCAATGTTTTGTCAGGTGTTATCATGTGCCCACTCGAACAAAGTAGCAGTGCGCCATGCCTGAAGTCTTCACGCTTGCCACAGAAAACCTCCTCTCGCCTGTCATCCTCTGCTTCCTGCTCGGGTTGATAGCCGCGCTGGGTCGTTCGGACCTGAACATTCCCGAGGCCGCAGCCAAGATGCTTTCTATCTACCTGTTGTTCGCTATCGGTTTCAAGGGAGGTGTCAGCGTAGCCGGTCACGGCCTGGACGGGACCCTGGGCGCATCGCTGCTGGCAGGCCTGACGCTCTCGGCACTGCTGCCATTCCTGGCTTATGCGATGCTGCGCCTGCTGACCCGCCTGGACCGCCTGAACGCGGCCGCGGTCGCCGGCCACTACGGCTCCATTTCGATCGTGACCTTCCTCGCCGGAGGGTCCCTGATCAGCTTGCGTAACGTTGAGGCAGAGGGCTTCATGGTGGCCGTCGCCGCCGTGATGGAAGCGCCGGCAATCCTGTCGGCCCTGTGGCTGGCCTCCCGGGGGGGGCGAAGCCGTCTCGATTCCACCCTGCTTCGCGAGGTCCTGCTGAACGGTTCGATTGTTCTTTTGGTCGGCGCCTTCGTCATCGGATGGGTCACCGGCCAGCAAGGCATGGCCAAGATAGAACCGTTTATCGGCGCCCCGTTCCAGGGCGTGCTGTGCCTGTTCCTTCTGGATATGGGCCTGATCGCCGGCCGCGGCCTGCGGCGTTCCTATCGGGACCTGGGCGTTGGCGCGATCGCCTTCGGCATGCTGATGCCCCTGCTCGGCAGCACTTTTGGCCTCGGCGCAGCCGTCCTGCTGGACTTGAGCCTCGGCGGCACGGTGTTGATGATGATCCTGGCCGCCTCGGCGTCCTACATCGCGGTTCCGGCCGCGATGCGCGTGGCCTTGCCCGAGGCGAATCCGTCCATCTACCTGACCCTGTCGCTGGGTGTGACCTTCCCGTTCAACCTGGCGGTCGGCATTCCCATCTACTACGCCGCGGCTCTCGCGGCTACAGGAGGCGCTTGACGTGGAAACCTATCGTGCCAAACGCGTGGCAATCATTATCGAGGCGCCGATGAGAAGGCGCCTGGAGGAGGCCTTCAGCTCGGCCGGCGTAAGCGGCTACACGATCGTTACCGTACTCGGTGGCAGCGGCAGGTCCGGCCGCTGGAGCAGCGAAGGCCAGATTGGCAGTTCCGGAGGCATGCTCCAGTTCATTTGCATCATCCGTCCCGAGCGGCTGGACGCGCTTCTGGAGGCGGCCTTTAGGCTGGTCGAAAAGCATATGGGCGTGGTTACCGTGTCGGATTGCGAGGTGTTGCGGGCCGAGCGGTTCTAAGCCTGAAGCACTCAGTCTTCGTCGCGAAAGTTGAGTTCCAGCCCGGTGCCAACCGGATCGCTGAAGAAGAGTTGTGTCATCCCGAGTTCGGGGATCGTGCTGCGTCGAAAAGCGATGGCATGGCTTTCCAGGCGCCTGACGATCTTATCCAGGCCGCGGGTCCGAAACGCGATGTGATCCAGGAAACCCTGCTGCCCAGGGCGGTGCCGCTCGCTTTCGATCAGGTGTATGGCAGGCGCGTCATCAGCATACAGCCAGTAACCGCGGCGTGAAAATGCAGGGCGGAAGCCTTCTTCAAAACCAAGGACGTCGACGTAAAAGTCCCGCACCGCTTTGAGCAGGTCCATCGGGGCGGCGATGTTGAAATGGTCCAATTGCATCTTCACTTCCTGTGCCGGACTCGCCTGCGCCATTGCTCCAGCGCCTGCAACTGTTCAATTGTCTTGGCCAGCATGATCTCGGCCTCGGCTATTTCCATGTCGTCCGTATGTTCTTTCAAAGCGCGCTCGGCCTCGGCTTTTGCACGCAGTGCGGCGTCTTCGTCAAAATTGGCCGCCCGGGTGGCGGCATCGACCAGTACGGTGACCAGGTGAGGCATGACCTCGATAATACCCCCGCCGATCAAGAACGTCAGTTCATTCCCTTCCGCCTGGATGATGCGTATGGCGCCCGCGCTCAGCGTGGTCATCAGGGGCGCGTGCCGGGGGGCAATACCCAGTTCACCCGCCACCCCAGGTGCAATCACCATGGATACTTCCCCGGAAAACACGGTCCTGCGGGCGGAGACGACGTCACATTTCATATCTGGAATTCACCAAACCGGAAAAGAAAAATCAGCAAGGATGATAAAACAAAAACGCCGGGTATGCTGCCAGCGCCCGGCGTTGTTTTCCCGCGGGAGGGCCCTTCCCCCTGGGGCTGACTAGCTGCATGGCCTGGCCTCGAACGGCCTCCTACGGCATGCTTTAGCGCCCGCCTTTCTTGCGCAATTGTTTCAATGCCCGCAACTGCGCGGCCGCTTCGAGCAAGCGGGACTGGGCTTCGGCAACTTCGATTTCACCGGTCTGGTCGGCCAGTTCACGCTCTGCTTCTTCTTTCGCGCGGATCGCTGCCGCCTCGTCCAGGTCATCAGCACGCACCGCCGTATCGGCCAGAACCGTCACGAGATGCGGCATGACTTCCAGGATACCGCCACCAACAAAGAAAAAGGCCTCCTCACCGCCCGGTTGCTGCACGCGAACCGGGCCCGGCTTGAGCCGGGTGATCAATGGCGCGTGGCGCGGCGAGATACCCAGTTCACCCACCGTGCCGGTGGCGAAGATCATCGAAGCTTCACCGGAAAAAATTTCTTCCTGCGCTGAGACGATGTCGCATTGAATGGTATGTTTCATCAGTTTTGCTCTGGGTGGACCACGGATTTACGCCGCCTCGGCCATTTTCTTACCCTGCTCCTGGGCTTCTTCGATGGAACCGACCATGTAAAACGCCTGCTCGGGCAGGTGGTCGTATTCGCCCTCGATGATGCCCTTGAAACCACGGATGGTATCTTTCAGGGATACGTACTTGCCAGCCGCGCCGGTAAACGTTTCCGCCACGAAGAAAGGTTGTGACAGAAAACGTGCGACTTTACGTGCACGGGCCACGACGGCCTTGTCCTCTTCAGACAGTTCGTCCATACCGAGGATCGCGATGATGTCTTTCAATTCCTTGTAGCGCTGCAGCACGGACTGGACACCGCGGGCGACATCGTAGTGCTCGGCACCGATGATGTTCGGGTCCAGCAGGCGCGAGGTCGAGTCGAGTGGATCGACGGCGGGGTAGATGCCCTGCTCGGCGATCGCGCGGCTCAGTACCAGGGTCGCGTCGAGGTGGGCGAAGGTCGTGGCTGGTGACGGATCGGTCAGGTCGTCGGCGGGAACATAGACGGCCTGGAAGGACGTGATGGAACCCACCTTGGTGGAGGTAATGCGTTCCTGCAGCAAACCCATTTCCAGTGCCAGGGTCGGCTGGTAACCAACGGCCGAGGGCATACGCCCCAGCAGCGCGGATACTTCGGTTCCGGCCAGCGTGTAACGGTAGATGTTGTCAATGAACATCAGTACGTCACGGCCTTCGTCGCGGAACTTCTCGGCCATGGTCAGGCCGGTCAGCGCCACGCGCAGCCTGTTCCCCGGCGGCTCGTTCATCTGGCCGTAGACCAGGGAGATCTTGCTCAGAACGTCCGCTTCTTTCATCTCGTGGTAGAAGTCGTTGCCCTCACGGGTACGCTCACCTACCCCGGCGAACACGGAGAAACCACTGTGCTCGATGGCGATGTTACGGATCAACTCCATCAGGGTGACCGTTTTGCCTACGCCGGCGCCGCCGAACAGGCCGATCTTGCCGCCCTTGGCGATGGGCATGACCAGGTCGATCACCTTGATGCCGGTTTCCAGCAGTTCGTTGCCGCCTGCCTGCTCTTCGTAGCTCGGAGCCTTGGCGTGGATCGGCCGGCGCTCTTCTTCGCCGATCGGGCCAGCCTCGTCGATCGGCCGCCCCATCACGTCCATGACGCGCCCCAGGGTCGCTTCGCCGACCGGAACCATGATGGCTTCACCGGTGTTGGTAATCGGCAAACCGCGTTTCAGACCATCCGTCGAACCCAGCGCGATGGTGCGCACGACGCCGTCACCCAGCTGCTGCTGTACCTCCAGCATGATGTCGGTACCGTCGACCGTCAGTGCGTCGAACACCCGGGGCATGATGTCACGCGGGAATTCCACGTCGACAACCGCGCCGATTACCTGAACAATTAATCCACCACTCATTGTTAGCTCCTAAGCTTAAATTCCATGCTTGGGGTCAGGGTAGAAACGCCCCTTCACCCAAATTTCAATGCCTTCGCAAGCCAGATTCTACTCTGACCCCAAATATCAAACGGCAGCCGCACCACCGACAATTTCCGAAATTTCCTGCGTAATCGCCGCCTGGCGTGCCTTGTTGAAAACCAGCGTCAGTTCATCGATCAGTTCACCGGCGTTCTCAGTTGCGTTCTTCATCGCGATCATGCGTGCAGCATGTTCCGAGGCGAGGTTCTCCAGCACCGCGTGGTACACATCCGCCTCGATATACCGCACGAGCACCGTGTCCAGCAGGGTTTCCGCGTCCGGCTCGTAGATGTAGTCCCAAATGTCCTTGATTTCCGAATCGTCGGTATCGGGCAAGGGCAACAGGCGCTCGAGTTCGGGTGCCTGCGTCATCGTATTGACGAACTTGTTGTATACGATGTAGAGCCGGTCCAGCTTTTCTTCCCGGTAAGCATCCAGCATGATCTTGATCGAACCAATCAGGTCCTCGATCTGCGGCTTCTCGCCCAGGCTGCTGGCGTGGGCGGCTATTTCGATATTGATGTTCTTGAAAAAGGCCGACGCTTTTTTACCGAGCGTGACCAGGCTAACTTCCGCACCCTTGCCCTGCCACTGTTGCACATCTTTCAGGACCAGCTTGAACAGGTTGGTGTTCAGACCGCCACAAAGGCCGCGGTCGGAAGACACGATGATATAGCCGACCTTTTTAACTTCCTCGCGCCGGACCGTGAACGGATGGCGGTATTCGGGCCGGGCCTTGCTGAGGTGGCCCATTACGCGCCGAATCATGTTGGCGTAGGGCCGCGTCTCGTTCATCAGGTCCTGAGATTTGCGTATCTTGCTGGCCGAAACCATTTCCAGGGCCGAGGTCACCTTCTTGGTGTTCTCGATGCTCCGGATTTTGGTGGTAATTTCCTTTCCGCCTGCCATAATTCTCTCGCTCGTGTGGGGTCAGAGTAGCTCAGCTACTCTGACCCCGGTTTTCGTTACCAGCTACCCGTTGCCTTGAAATTGTCCAGCACTTCCGTCAGCTGGGTTTCCAGTTCCTCGGTCCAGCTGCCCTTGTTCAACTCCGTCATCAGGTCGGCCTGGGCAGATGCCACGTGGTCGACCAGCGCGCCTTCAAAGGCGATGATCTTGTTCAGCTCCACGTCATCCAGGTAGCCGCGGTCCGCAGCGAACAGGGAAATGGCCATCTGGCCAACCGACATCGGGCTGTATTGTTTCTGCTTCATCAACTCGGTGACACGCTGACCGCGATCGAGCTGCTTGCGGGTCGCATCGTCGAGGTCGGAGGCGAACTGCGCAAACGCCGCCAGTTCGCGGTACTGTGACAAGGCGAGACGGACACCGCCGCCCAGCTTCTTGATGCTCTTGGTCTGTGCCGCACCACCGACTCGAGATACCGAGAGACCGGCGTGCACGGCAGGACGGATACCGGCGTTGAACATGTCGGTTTCCAGGAAGATCTGGCCGTCCGTGATGGAAATCACGTTGGTCGGCACGAAGGCGGACACGTCACCCGCCTGGGTTTCGATGATCGGCAGCGCCGTCAGGGAACCCGTCTTGCCCTTTACTTCACCGTTGGTGAATTTCTCGACGTAGTCCTCGTTGACCCGCGCGGCGCGCTCCAGCAAACGCGAATGCAGGTAGAACACGTCACCCGGGTAGGCTTCACGGCCCGGCGGGCGGCGCAGCAACAGGGATACCTGCCGGTACGCCCATGCCTGCTTGGTCAGATCATCGTAGATGATCAGGGCGTCTTCACCGCGATCGCGGAAATACTCACCCATGGTGCACCCGGAGTACGGGGCGATATACTGCATCGCCGCGGATTCCGAGGCAGACGCATTGACCACGATGGTATGCTCCATGGCGCCATGCTCTTCGAGCTTGGCCACCACGTTGGCAACGGTCGACTGTTTCTGACCGATGGCGACGTAGACACATTTGATGCCGGTGCCGACCTGGTTGATGATGGTATCGATGGCGATGGCCGATTTACCGATCTGGCGGTCACCGATGATCAGCTCACGCTGGCCGCGTCCAATCGGGACCATGGCATCGATCGATTTCAGGCCGGTCTGAACCGGCTGGTCAACCGATTTACGCCAGATGACACCCGGCGCCACCTTCTCGATCGGAGCAAACCCATCGTTTTCAATCGGGCCCTGCCCGTCGATCGGATTACCCAGCGCGTCGACCACTCGGCCCAGCAAACCCCGGCCATGCGGCACCTGCAGGATACGCCCGGTGCACTTCGCGGTGTCGCCCTCGGTAATGTGCTCGTAGTCGCCCAGGATAACCGTACCGACCGAATCGCGCTCAAGGTTGAGTGCGAGACCGTAGGTGTTGCCCGGAAACTCGATCATCTCGCCCTGCATGGCGTCTTCGAGACCGTGAACACGAGAGATACCGTCGGAGACACTGACTACCGTGCCTTCGTTACGCGTTTCAGCGGAAATATCCAGTTCCTCTACGCGTTTTTTGATCAACTCGCTGATTTCAGATGGATTCAGTGTCGTCTGCATCGTCTTTTTTCCCATTTGACCGCCGTCGGACCGGCGACCGATTCAAAATATTTGTGTAGCCCGGCCCTAGTTGGCCAGGCTGTTGGACAGCTTGCTCAACCTGCCGCGCAATGATCCGTCGATAACCTGGTCGCCGGCATATACCACGGCGCCACCAATCACGCCGGCATCGATTTCGTTGTCCAGTTCGATTTCGCAATCGAAGCGGCGCGCCAGGGCTTCCTTCAAACGCCCTGCCTGGTCATCATCCAGCGGAACCGCGGATACCACTTTTACGCTGAGCCGGTTCTCCGCCTCCTGCCGCAACTGGTGATACAGGATGCCCACCTGCGGCAACAAGGCCAGGCGGTCGTTGGCGGCCAGTACCGAAAGGTACCCGCGAAAACGGTCGCTGAAGGCTTCACCGGCGGCGTCCGTGATGATATCCACGACCCGCGATCGGCTGACATCCGGATTGTCCAGCAGGCCCGCCATGGATTCCTCCGTGACGATAGCCCCGGCCAGGCCCAGCATGTCATCCCAGGCGGCCAGCGCCTGCTCTGCCTGGGCCAGTTCGAATGCGGCCTTGGCATAGGGTCTTGCCAGTGTCGTCAGGCTGCTCATGGTCAGATCTCGGCGATCAGTTTGTTAAGCAGATCACGGTGCGTGTCCGCGTCGACTTCTTTTTCCAGTATCTGCGAAGCGCCCAGCACGGCCAGGCTGGCCACGGTTGAGCGGAGCTCTTCGCGCGCCTGGTTGGCGGACTGCACGATATCGGCCTCGGCAGCGGAAACCTGCCGCTTGCGCTCGGCGACGGCATCGTCCTTGGCCTGGTCCACGATCTGCGAATGACGCTGGTTGGCCTGGTCCACGATTTCACCTGCCTTGTCACGGGCTTCGCGGATTTGCTCTTCCACGGAAACCTTGGCGGCCTCCAGCTCTTTCTCAGCCATGTCGGAAGCAGCCAGGCCCTCGGCGATACGCTCGCGGCGTTCGTCCAGTGCCTTCAACAAGGGCGGCCAGATGAACTTCATGCAGAACCACACGAAAATCATCATCGCGATCGACTGCAATATTAAAGTGGCATTGATATTCATGCCTTACCTCGTTCAGATGGTTCGGTTCACCCGCCCGGACACCCGGGCAGGATCGAGACAACCGAAGACTAGCCGCCCAGGGCTGCCTGCAGTTGGCCGACAAACGGATTTGCGAAGGTGAAGAACAACGCAATACCCACACCGATCATCGCGACGGCGTCAAGCAGGCCAATCGCCAGGAAGAATTTACCCTGCAGCATCGGGGCCAGTTCAGGCTGACGTGCAGAACCTTCCAGAAGGCGACCGCCCAGGATACCCACACCGATACCAACGCCCAATGCGCCCAGGCCAATCAGCAGGGCTACGGCGATTGCGGTCATTCCAATTACAGTTTCCATCAATAACTCCGTTTTTCAGAATTGCCAGTTAAATAACAAGTAAAACAAACTCAAAAAATTAGTGATGCTCGTGCGCCATGGCCAGGTAGACAATGGTCAGCATCATGAAAATAAACGCTTGCAGCGTGATCACCAGCAGGTGGAACGCGGCCCATCCAAAATGCATCAGCTGTCCGCCCAAAAAGGCCAGGCCGCCAACAACCAACATCTCGGCTAACAGGAACCAAAGGGTTTTCTTGGTATCCAGCTTGCCTTTCAGATTCATCCACAGGGTGATAAACACGGCGGCCGTCGCAGCGATCCAGAACCAGGCCGGTATGTGTTCGCCAAACACCGAGCTGAGGCCCGACGCCACCAGTCCGGAGCCGGCAGTAAAGACCACCGCGATCAAAATGAAAATCAGCTCACCTGCGTACAGGTTGCCAAACAATCGAAGACCCAGCGACACCGGCTTGGCCAACAGCCCAACCAGTTCCAGCAAAAGGTTCGGAATGAAAAATGCCACCTTGCCCACGGGGCCTTTCGCGGCAAAAGGCTGGCTGGTCAACTCGTTGATAAAGCCGCCGACACCCTTAATCTTGATGCTGTAATACAGGATCATGACAAACACGGTCAGGGACATGCCCATGGTCGCGTTGACATCGGTGGTGGGTACGACTTTCTGGTATTCGACACCCGCCTGCAAGGCCACCCACGGCAGCCAGTCGACCGGGATCAGGTCCATGAAGTTCATGAAGAAGATCCAGACGAACAGGGTCAGCGCCAGTGGCGCAATAAACTTGCTGGTCCCGTGGAAAGACTCTCGGACGCTGTTGTCGACAAATTCGATGATGTACTCGATGGCGCACTGAAAGCGCGACGGCACGCCCGAGTTGGCCGCCTTGGCGACCTTGCGAAACAGGAAATAAAACACCAGGCCCAGTAGAAGAGACCAGAACATCGTATCGACATGGAAAGACCAGAAACCCATTGCCGCCGCTTCTTCGGCGCCATGGGCGATGCCCCAGCTCCCGTCAGGACGCTGCCCAAAGGTCAGGTTTTGCAGATGGTGCCCGATATATCCACTGGTGGTGAGTTCTTCGCCGCTGCCAGCCATTCCCATTCCTGTTCTTGTTGCCTGTTCACCCGCCGGACATTTGCTCATGCCCGCCGGAAATTTTGATCAATCCCTGAAATCGCATTGTGCGGAACGTTTCCTGTTCCTCACTCCCGGAAACTGAAAGCCAGTCCGATCCAGCCCGTGACCAGGACGCCGATCATGCCCAGGAAAAAAAATCCTGCCGCGAGTGGTTTCACCCAGATGAAAACCACGGCGCAAAACAACCCGGTCAAAACCAGCTTGCCAAACTCAGCCAGCGCCGCCGTGCGTAAAAATGCGGCGCTGTCGCTGCCCAGCTTTCTCATCACCAGCACGGTGAAGATCAAACCCGGCACGTATACCGCCAGGCTGCCAAAAAGTGACGAGTAGGCCGCCACCGGACCCGCCAGCAGCGAAACGAGAGCCAGCGTAACTGCTGCCAGCGACTGGACCCTCAGGCTTTTCAATGTACCTTTCAGCACGTTCCCGTTCTTTGACTTCGATCAGCCCTCAACAGAGCCCACATTTTCCAGCTCCGGGCCGTCCACGGCCAAAGACCCTAAATTTTAGCATTCTCTAATCTAAATGAGCAACGGGGTGGTGTTAATTATTAATCTTAACGTAACCGCGGCTCCGGCATTCCGGCGGCACTTCTTTGCCTTCGGCAAAACCGCTCCGCCTTCATCGCCTGCGCAAACCATAATCAGAAGACGTTGTTCAATCCCCGACGCTCAATCGGTGAGGCCGAGGCGTTCGAGGATGCCCTCGAATTCGTCCGCGTTGTTGTAGTTGATGACCAGCTTGCCCTTGCCGGAGGCCTGGTGCTGGATTTTTACGCGGGCGCCGAGCTGTTCACTGACGCTGTTCTGCAGGCGCAGGATGTCCGGGTCGATGCGGCGGCTGCCTTTTTTCTTCATCGCCTGCTGCAAGCGGCGCACGAGGTTCTCGGTCTCGCGCACCGAGAGTTGCTTGCGCACCACCTCGCGGGCGGCCTGGACCTGGAGTTTGTCGTCAAGCGACAGCAAGGCTCTTGCATGTCCCATCTCGATGCGGCGCAAGTCGATCATGTCCTTGACCTCCTGCATCAACTCCAACAGGCGTAACAGGTTGGAAACCGCTGGACGGGAGCGACCGACTGCATCGGCCGCCTCTTGCTGGGTCATCTGGAAATCATCGATCAGGCGGCGCAGGGCCGTGGCCTCTTCCAGGGGGTTCAGGTCTTCGCGCTGGATATTCTCGATCAGGGCCATGGCGACCGAGACTTCGTCGGGCACATCACGGACCACGGCTGGAATTGCATCGATACCGGCGATCTGGGCTGCCCGCCAGCGGCGTTCACCGGCGATCAACTCGTACTGATCATCCCCGGTCGGCCGTACCACGATGGGTTGAACCACGCCTTGCGAACGGATGGAATCCGCCAGTTCGGCGAGTTTTTCCTCGTCGAAAACGGAGCGGGGCTGGTAGCGCCCGGGTGTGATCACGTCCAGTGGCAGGTTGCGCAGCTCATCACGCGATTCGCTTTGCACTTGTTGCAAGGTGGTTTGGCTGAGCATCGAGCTCAGGTTTCTTCCCAGTGCAGGTTTCTTTCGGCTATTCATGGTCAGGCATCAGGTCTCTTTTCGTGACGGCGCAGCATTTCACCAGCCAGTGCAACATGGGCCAGGGCGCCTTTCGAGCGCGGATCGTAAAGCAACACCGGCAGGCCATAACTGGGCGCCTCGGCGACCCGGATATTCCTCGGTATCAGGGTCCGGTAAACCCGGTCGCCGAAATTTTCGATCAGCTGGTCAGAAACGGCCGTGGCCAGATTGTTGCGTCCATCGTACATGGTGCGCAGCAGGCCTTCGATCTCCAGTCCTGGATTGATACTCGCGCGCAATTGTTCGATGGTGTTGAGCAGCCCGGTCAGGCCCTCCAGCGCGTAGTACTCGCACTGCATCGGGATCAGCACGCTGTTGGCGGAACCCAGGGCGTTGAGCGTCAGCATGTTCAGCGCCGGGGGACAGTCGATGAATATCCAGGCGTATTCTGAAAGCAGCGGTTGCAGCGCGTCTTTCAGTACGAACTCGCGGCGGTCCATCTGCAACAGGGACATTTCGGCCGCGGTCAGGTCTCCGTTGGAGGGCAGGAGATCGAATTCCATCCCCTCCGGCCGCAGAATGGTCTCTTCCGCCGTCCTTTCACCGAGCAGGACTTCGCAGGCCGACATGTGCAGGCGGCGCGGATCGATGCCGCTGCCCGTGGTGGCGTTGCCCTGCGGGTCAAGGTCGATCAACAGGACCGGGAATTTCATCCGGGCAAAGGCCGCGGCCAGGTTGACGCAGGTCGTGGTCTTGCCGACACCACCTTTCTGGTTAGCGATGGCGACGATGCGGGCGGACTTTGACATAGTGCTGAGGTTCATGGATTGACGGTCATGATGACGAGGTGCCGCTTTTCATGCAATCCCGGCACATCAAGTTCTTCAACGGAGCAGACCCGCACCCAGGCGGGAAGTTCGCCGATTTCTTCGTCCGGGCGCCGGCCTTTCATCGCCAGCAGGCGCGTACCGTTTCCGGCCAGGTGCCGTGCAGCCGTGGCAAATGCGGCAAGACTGCTGAAGGCCCGGCTGATGATGGCATCGAACGGGCGGTCGCTTGCGAAAACCTCCAGCCGGGCCTGGACCGGTTGGATGTTCTGCAGGCCGAGTTCGCGTTTAACGTGGTTCATGAAACGGACTTTTTTACCCACGCTGTCCACCAGTGTCACATCGAGCGCCGGGTTTGCAATGGCCAGGGGAATGCCCGGCAAGCCTGCACCCGCTCCTGCGTCGAGCAGGCGGCCTTCGGTGCACCATGGCAGCACGGAGAGAGAGTCCAGTAGGTGCCGGGATACCATGTCCGCCGGTTCACGGACGGCCGTGAGGTTGTAGGTCCGGTTCCAGCGCTCCAGTAATCGAAGGTATGCACGCATCGCCTCCTGCCGCGCTTCACCTGCAGGCACGCCCATCGACTCCAGGCCGGCCCGGAGCATGGCGGCGGTACTTTGCGGGGACAAGGCGGCCGGGGCGGTCAGTTCAAACCCGCGCTGCGCATCTCGGAGGCAATCTGCCCGGCAATATCACGCGCTGCATCCGTGTGTTCAGTGTCCTTGGTAAAGGTCACGATGCGCCACACCGGCTTTTTGTCTGACATGTCGTAGTAGCTGGACTCGACATAGGCCGTATTCCTGACGTCAGCCCAGCCGGGGCCCTGACGAACGGTGTAAACGTCGGTGAAGCCTGTGAAGTAGGGCCTGCCCCAGCTGTAGGCCATGCCGCTGCCTACGTGTTGCACCCAATAGTCAGAGCGCACGTAACCTTCCGAGTTGCCGCCGCCTGAATAAAACATCACGACGATGCCATCCACATCCGCATCGCGCAGAATGCCGGTGGCGACTTCAACATCGATTTCGCCACGGATCCCGCCGCCGAAACCAGGAATGTTACTGGAAGGCACTGCGGGTGTTCCCTTGCCCGCCAGGATTTTTGCAACGTCGATTTCCACGGCTTTGCGCATCAGCGCCTCGGGCAGCACCGCAATCACCGCTACCTTGGTCGGCTCATTGCTGACCGGCGTTTCAGTCTGCCAGCTATCGACAACCTGGGTCTGCGCACAGGCAGCAAGGAACAGGGGGGTGAAAAGCAACAGGGTAATGATTCGGCCGACGTGGCCGCGAATTGGATTGTACATCAGGTATTCCGCAAGACGGTGAAAGGCGAATAGTAACCCATGGACGGAACGAAACCCACCGGCTTTCAGGACATGATGATCGAGAGGTCCAGGTCTTCGGCACGGTGACAGGCGACCCAGTCTCCATTCTCCATGCGGCGCAGCGCCGGGACATCCGCCTCGCACCGCTGGACGCGGTGGGGGCAACGGTCATGGAAAATACAGCCTTTGGGGCGATTGAACGGCGATGGCATATCGCCGGTGAGCCAGTTGTCATGGCGGGCAGTAGCAGCCAGCCTCGGGTCGGGGACCGGCACCGACTTCATCAGGGCGTTGGTGTAGGGGTGAAGCGGCCTCCGGTACAGGCGCTCTTTCTCGGCCACCTCCATCGCCTGGCCCATGTACATGACCATCACCCGGTCACTGATATGGCGCACCACCGACAGATCGTGGGCAACAAAAATCAGCGCCAGGCCCAGCTTTTTCTGAAGGTCTTTCAACAGGTTGATGATCTGGGCCTGGATCGAGACGTCCAGTGCGCTGACCGGTTCGTCACAAATCAGCAAGCGCGGATTCAGCACCAGCGACCGCGCGATACCGATGCGCTGGCACTGGCCGCTGGAAAACTCGTGCGGATAACGGTTGACCTGGTTGGGCAGCAGGCCAACAACCTTTAACATGCCCCGGGTCCGTTCGTCCACCTGAACCCGGTCCATGTTCGGATAAAACGTCCACAACGGTTCGGCGACGATATCGCCGGCTGTCATGCGCGGGTTGAGCGAGGCAACCGGGTCCTGGAACACGATCTGCAGCTCCTTGCGGCGCTGGCGCATGGATTCCTCGTCGAGTTCCGTCAGGTTTTCACCCATCCACATCACTCGGCCGCGATTGACCGGAATCAGGCCGAGGATGGCGCGGGACAGGGTCGACTTGCCGCACCCCGATTCGCCCACGATGCCCAGCGTTTCACCGGCAAACAGCTCGAAACTGATACCGTCAACGGCCTGCACCTGGCGTTCCTGTCGCTGCAGGAGACCACCGACGTAGGAAGTAAAGGTCACGGCGAGATCCTGGACCCTGAGAACCGGCTTGCTCATTCGGCCTCGCCCTCCCCGTCCGTCACTTCAGCGGGCAGCGCAACCGGCGCCTGCAAGCGGCCACCCTCCATCGGGATAAAACAGCGACTGGTCCTCCCATCCCCGGACTCCCACACCGGCGGCGGTTGCAGGCACTGATCCATGGCTTTGTCGCAACGATCGCGGAAACGGCAGCCATCCGGCAGTTCCTGCAGGTTGGGCGGATTACCCGGAATGGCGTGCAGACCGTCCTCCATGACCTGGTCGAGGCGCGGGACCGAGGCCAGGAGGCCCTGGGTATACGGGTGCTGCGGCGAATAGAAAATATCCTCCGCGGTACCGCTTTCCACGACTTCGCCCGCGTACATCACGATGATCCGGTCACCAATTTCAGCCACAACGGCCAGGTCATGGGTGATCAGGATGATCGACATGTTGGTTTTTTCGCTCAACTCACCCACCAACTGGGTGATCTGTGCCTGGACCGTCACGTCCAGCGCCGTGCTGGGTTCATCTGCGATCAGCAGGCCTGGCTCGCACAGCAGGCCCATCGCGATCATCACGCGCTGGCGCATGCCGCCGGAATACTCATGGGGGTACTGCTTGATGCGTTCCTCGGCGTCGGGGATGCGCACCGCGCGCAGCATCGCTATTGCTTTCGCCTTCGCCTCGTCCTTTTTCAGTCCCTGGTGATGCATCACCACCTCGGTCATCTGTTTTTCGATCGACAGGTAGGGGTTCAGCGATGTCATCGGGTCCTGGAAAATCATCGCGATGTGGCGGCCACGCACCGCGTTGAGCTCCTTGGGGGTCATGGACATCAGGTCCTGACCGCGAAACACGGCCTTGCCACGGGCGCTGCCGTTTTCGGCCAGCAAGCCCATGATCGCCATCACCAACTGGCTCTTGCCGGCGCCAGATTCACCCACGATGGCCAGGGTTTCGCCCGTATCGACCTTGAAATCCAGCCCGTTGACGGCCTTGACCACGCCCTCGGGTGTGTCGAACTCGACTTCCAGGCCGGTAACTTCGAGCAATGCCATCAGAGGCGATCCTTCGGGTCGAGCGCATCGCGCATGCCGTCACCGATGTAATTGAAGCAGTACAACGTCACCGCCAGGAAGGCAGCCGGAAAAATCAGCGTCCAGGGCGCCGATTCCATGTCCTGCGCCCCATCGTTGACCAGTGCACCCCAGGAACTCATCGGCTCCTGCACGCCCAGGCCCAGGAAACTGAGGAAAGACTCGACCAGGATGACCTGGGGAATGGTTAGCGTCACGTAGACCATCACCACGCCCAGCAGGTTGGGTACGATGTGTCGCCGAATGATGGCATGGTGACCGACGCCGCAAG
>JAZBOH010000187.1:0-32001 GCA_036351055.1 Lysobacterales bacterium | reverse complement strand
GCCTTCCGCCGTAAGCGCAGGCAGTGCGGTTTCGCAGCGCAGGCAGCGAGGCAGGAACGGTTTTCAGCGCAGCTGAAAGAAGAGCCTGCTGAGCGCCGTTGCGCGTAGGCGAAGAAGGGCTCGTGGAGTGCCGTCGCGCCACGTCCCTGACACCTTCAGAGCTCGATTGACCATCCGGGCCAATCGTCCCCTACGCGGTTCGCCTGCTCAGCACGCGGGACGGCTTCGCTCATGCACGCGTTACGGCACTACGGCGGCGCTTCTTTGCCTTCGGCAAAACCATTCCGCCTTCATTGCCTACGCTTCTTGCCCTTCGGGCAAACCGTACAATCGCTCACGCCTGCGCTTCCATATTCGCCCACACAGGGGATGGTCCCCCAGCCGGCACCCACCCAAGTTCTTCTTACGAAAGGAATCGAGCTTGCAGCCTTCTCCAGAGTCCAGGTCGTGGTGGCGTATACCCGCTTTCCGGGGCCTCCGAGAACACGATGTTCTCGGCGGAGTGATACACGGATGTACCCGCAAGGGAACGTCCCCGGAAAGGGGGTATACGCCAACGCGACCGGGTTAAAAACCCCGAAGCAGGTACGGTTTTGCAGCGCAGGCAGCGAGGCAGGAACGTTTTTCAGTGCAGCTGAAAGAAGAGCCTGATGAGTGCCGTCGTGCGTGGCCCCGGAAAGGGGGTATGCGGTGCCGCGACCGGGTTTAGTGCCCAAATCTCTCATTACTATGGGACCACACTGACCAGATCAGCGCTGGCAGGCTGGGCAATAGAAGCTGGATCGCTGGCCGATTACTTTCCTGCGGATGGGGGTTTCACAGCGGAAGCAGGGCAGGCCTTCCCGGTCGTAGACCAGCAGTTCCTGGGCGAAATAGCCCGGGTTTCCATCGGAACCGTGGAAGTCCCGTAAAGTCGTGCCACCGCGACGGATAGCGCGCTCGAGTACATCACGGATGGCGCCGGAAAGTGCATCGTAGCGGGTGGCCGATACCCGGCCGGCGGCGCGGGAAGGGTGGATGCCGGCCATGAACAGGGCTTCGGAAGCGTAAATATTGCCGACACCGACAACGACCCTGCCGTCCATGATGAAATTCTTGATGGCACCCTTGCGCCCCCGTGAACGGCTGTGCAGGTAACCGCCGGAAAATTCATCCGACAGGGGTTCCGGGCCAAGCGCCCGAAGCAGGGGGTGCTGGCCGGACGGTTCTTCCCACCAGGTGAATACACCGAAACGGCGCGGGTCGTTGAAGCGGATACACTGGCCGCTATCCAGCACGATATCCACGTGGTCGTGTTTGCGTATGGCGTCGTCGGCCGCGCAAACCCGCAGCGAGCCGGACATGCCGAGGTGGATCAAGAGGCCGCCTCCGCCGCTCATTTCAATCAGGAGGTACTTTGCGCGACGCCGGCAGGCGACAACAGCCTGTCCGGCGGCCTGACCGACCTCGGCAGGCACCGGCCAGCGCAGGGAAGGGTTGCGCACCACGACTTCAACAATCTTGCGGTGCTGAAGGGAGGGTGTAATCCCACGCAACGTCGTTTCAACTTCCGGCAATTCGGGCATCAGGGTGTCTCAATACGAAAAACCCGCCACGCGGGCGGGTTTTTGCACATACTCAGGAGCAAGCTTACTTGATCTTGGCTTCTTTGTAATCGACGTGCTTCCGGACCACGGGGTCATATTTTTTCATGACCATCTTTCCCGGAGTGTTCTTCTTGTTCTTATCGGTCGTATAGAAGTGACCGGTTCCTGCAGAAGAAACCAGGCGGATTTTATCTCTTGCGCCTTTAGCCATTGCTTAAATCCTCCTTTATACCTTTTCGCCGCGTGCCCGCAGGTCTGCCAGCACGGTATCGATACCTTTTTTATCGATGATGCGCAGGCCCTTGGTCGAGACGCGAAGTTTCACCCAGCGGTTCTCACTTTCCACCCAGAATCGGTGGCTGTGGAGGTTGGGCAGAAAACGTCGCTTGCTCTTGATATTCGAGTGCGACACATTGTTTCCGGTTATAGGTCTTTTTCCGGTGACCTGGCAAACTCGTGACATGGGATTTCCCGTTCAAACGTTCCAAAAATCAGCCGCACTTTATAACCGATATTCTTATCGAACGCAAGTTTTAAACGATGAACGCAGTCTAAACCAGCCCCCTTGCCGCCATCGAAACCGGCACCCCGTCGCCGACAACAAAGTGATCGAGCAGGCGAATGTCTAACAGGGCGAGGGCGTCTTTCAGTCGTCGCGTGATGGCCTGGTCGGCCAGGCTGGGCTCGCTGACCCCCGAGGGGTGGTTGTGTGCGGCGATCAGGGCGGCTGCCCCGTGGCGCAAGGCTTTTTCAGCCACGACCCGGGGGTAGACGGTGGCGCCATCGATGGTGCCGTGAAACAGCTCCTCAAAAGCAATGACCCGGTGGCGCGTATCCAGGAAAAGGCAGGCAAATACCTCGTGCGGATGATCGCGCAACACGGTTTTCAGGTATTGCTCGGTGACATCCGGGCTTTCCAGTGGGCTACCGCGGTCCAGGGTCTCGGCCAGGTAGCGTTTCGACAGCTCAAGCACGGCCAGCAGCTTGCATGTTTTCGCCGGACCCAGCCCGGGCTGGGCTTCCAGCACATCCCTGCCGGCCTGGAGCAAACCCCGGAACCCGCCAAAACCGTCAAGCAGTTGGGTGGCCAGTTCGGTGACGGGTTTTCTTGGCGCCCCGGTTCCCAGCAATACCGACAGCAACTCCACATCGTTCAATGCGGCAACGCCTTCGGTGGCCAGTTTCTCTCGGGGCAGGGTTGGGTCCATCGACTCATTGTGGCTTTACTACCTCCGGGATTTAAGGTCAAAACACCCCCAATGCCTGTAAGCTAACGGATCGCGATGTCCCATGGCCCCAGAAGTACGGCGAAAGCGTGCCGGGGAAGCTTTCGTGTGAAAGGCTTGATATGATTGGCGCGAATCTCGCGGGAGAGGAAGCTTCCGCTCTGAACAATGGAAAGGAATGCATTGAAACCGGTACAACTAAAGATTCTCGATCCTCGATTGGGCACCGAATTTCCGTTGCCCGAATATGCCACCGAAGGTTCGGCGGGCATGGACCTGCCGGCCTGCCTGGACGAAGCCATCACCATTGCACCGGGTGAAACACGCCTGATCCCGACGGGTTTCGCCATGCACATGGAGGAAACCGGCCTGGCGGCCGTTATCCTGCCGCGCTCGGGGCTTGGCCACAAACACGGTATCGTATTGGGTAACCTGGTCGGGCTGATTGACAGTGACTACCAGGGCCAGGTTTTTGTTTCCTGCTGGAACCGTTCGAACAAGGATTTCCAGGTCGAGCCGGGCACACGGATCGCACAGCTCGTGTTTATGCCGGTGGTCAAGGCGCAATGGAAACGGGTTGATGAGTTTGAAACCTCGGAACGTGCCGCGGGGGGCTTTGGACACACCGGCCACAGCTGACGGCAAAGGCAAAAGGACATGAGCGGAAAATTGCAGAACGTCATGCGTTTTTCAGGAAAGAAATACGCTGACCCGAGACTGGTTTACCTGCTGGGCCTGTTTGGCCTGCTGTTGGTGGTTGCTGCGGGGTGGCTGTGGTTTTCCGACTCCACCGCAACGCGCGCCACGGAGCGGGCGCTCGAGCAGGGAAACAGGGTGCTTGAACTGGTCATGGAACCCGTCGAGTCATTGAAGTCAGTGCTTGCGGACGAGCAGGTTCAGACCCTGGCTCTACGTGCCATCGACAGGCCCGAGACCACCGATGAGCTGCTTGCCGGCTTGCAAGAGCGTGCTGCACAGGTTGTCGCTGTCACGGTTTACGATACGGATGAGATTTCCCGGCTGGACGCGACGATCACCGGCGTCAACGGATACGCCATCCTCGACATGGCCCTTTCGGCCCTGGAAGGCAAACAGTCCCTGATGCAGGTGCATGGTGTGCTCAATCCACCGCTGCTGTTCGACGCCGTACCGCTCCGCTCCGGTGAGGACGTTGTGGGGGTGATGATCATCAGTGCCGAGCCGTCGTTCCTGCTGCAAGCCTTCGAACCGCAGTACTCTGCGCTGGGTTATGTGCGCCTGTCACAATATAACGGCCGTCAACCGGCGACGGTATTGAAGGAATTGGGTGATTCCAGCCAGATGAGCGAAGTCCCCGAGCGGCTCGCGGTACCCGGAACCATTTTCCGGGTCGAATATCCACAAGCGCGCTACATCGGCGCGATCAGCGGAAATACCCTGGTCCTGATGCTGATGGTCGGTTTTATCTGTGTTCTGGCCGCCTATGCACTGCTTCGGAATAACAAGAAGCAGATTGCAAGCGGAGCCCTGGCCGAACCCGAAAAGGCCTGGGAGCCGGTCGCCATGCCGTCCGAACCGGTCATGCCTGCGCACGTACAGGAACCGGATGCCGATTTCGTCGATGAAGCCATTGAGTTGGAAGGACAGGCTGGCCTGCAGCCCCCTCCCGTTCCGGAGACCGGCCCGCCTGCATTGCACCTTCACTACGACATCGCCGAGCGACGCCGGATGCAGGAAGCCGAGCACCCGCCGGTAGAATTGAAACCGGAAATCTTCCGTGCTTACGATATACGCGGCGTTATCGACAAGACGCTGGATTCCGGTATCGCCCGCCAGATCGGCCAGGCCGTCGGCAGCCAGGTGCTCGAACGTCGTGCAGGCCCCGTGGTCGTCGCCCGCGACGGCCGGTTGTCGGGTCCCTACCTGATGGAAGGCGTTATTGAGGGCATTTTATCGACCGGTTGCGATGTGCTGGACATCGGCGCGGCCCCTACCGGCGTTCTGTATTACGCAACCTACGAATTCGCCAAGGGATCGGCCATCATGATCACCGGCAGCCACAATCCACCGGATTACAACGGTTTCAAGGTCATGGTGGGTGGCGATACCCTGCATGGCGATGCGATCATGGCGCTCTACCAGCGTATCGTTGACGACAACCTGGAATCGGGTGAGGGCAGTCTCGAGAAAAGGGACGTCATCGAGGATTACATCAACCGCATTGTCAGCGACGTGCAGATCGAGAAGCCCTTGCGCGTTGTCCTCGATTGCGGGAACGGTATCGGTGGCTTGTGCGCACCGGAAGTCCTGCGCGCGGTCGGTGTCGAGGTCCTGCCGCTTTACGACGAGGTGGACGGCACCTTTCCCAACCATCATCCCGACCCCAGTGAACCGGAAAACCTCCAGGACCTGATCGAATCGGTACGCCTGATGGATGCCGATCTGGGCCTGGCCCTTGACGGCGACGCCGACCGCCTTGGCGTCGTCACCCTGGCCGGTGACATCATTTATCCCGACAAGGTACTGATGCTGCTGGCCCTGGATGTGTTGGACCGGGTACCGGGCGCGACCATCCTTTACGACGTGAAGTGCACTGGAGACCTGGCCAAGGTGATTCGGCAGGCCGGCGGCAACCCGGTGATGTACAAGACCGGGCACTCGCTGATGAAGGCAAAGATGAAAGAGATCGGCTGCCCCTTTGCCGGTGAGATGAGCGGGCACTTTTTCTTCGGCGAGCGCTGGTATGGCGTCGATGACGGCATTTACGCCGCCGCGCGCCTGCTGGAAATCCTGGGTGGTACGGAAACGCCGCCGGAGGCGATCCTCAATGCCTTGCCGAGCAGTTTCTCCACGCCCGAACTCAAGGTACAGATGGAGGAAGGCGAAAACCATGTTTTTGTCGAGGCTTTCAAGGAAGCCTTTATCAGTGCCTCCAACACCAGTCCACATTTCGACGGGGCGGAAATCAATACGATAGACGGCATACGAGTGGATTTTAAAGACGGTTTCGGCCTGCTCAGGGCCTCTAATACAACACCCATCCTGATCGTGCGTTTCGATGCAGATTCGGAAGCCGCGCTGGAACGCATCAAATCGCTGTTCCGACGGCAAATGCTGACGCTGAACCCCGATCTTTCATTGCCTTTTTGACCGCGTGGAAAGGTCAGCGTTTCGGCGTCAGTAAGCACACTCGAAGAACACGGGATCGACCGATCCCTTCCAGGGTCCGTGGAAAAGTCCAAGCTTGCGCTCGGCAGGCGTTTCACCGCTTTCGGCGACGTGCCGCAATGGCGAAAGGAAGCCGGTTTCGTTGTCGCCGGCGCCATTCAAGCGCGCCCGGGCGGTCAGTCCCTGGCTCGCCAGTTCAACCACTTCGCCGGCCAGTTCACGCACGGTCCGCCCGCGGATCTTGGCTGCAAGCCCCAGAAGGGGCACGTCTTCACGCAACTTCAGGCGCTCCTCCATGCTCCAGTCCGCGGCGAGGTCCCAGGCCGCATCGAGCGATTCCTGGTGGTAGAGCAGGCCCGCCCACAGGGCCGGCAGGGCGCACAGGCGTCTCCAGGGCCCCCCGTCTGCGCCACGCATTTCGAGAAAGCGTTTGAGGCGGACCTCGGGAAAAGCAGTCGTGAGGTGGTCCTCCCAGTCTTTCAAAGTGGGTTTTTCGCCCGGCAACGCAGGCAGGCGGCCATCCAGGAAATCGCGGAAGGACTGACCGGAGGCATCGACGTAGGCGCCATCCCGGTAAACGAAGTACATCGGCACTTCCAGCATGTAATCAACGTACCTCTCGAAGCCCATGTCACCGTCAAAAACGAAGGGCAGCATGCCGGTGCGGTCGGGATCGGTGTCTTCCCACACGTGCGAGCGGTAGCTGACAAAACCGTTGGGTTTGCCATCGGTAAAGGGTGAGTTGGCGAACAGGGCGGTGGCGATGGGTTGCAGGGCCAGCGAGGTGCGGAACTTGTGCACCATGTCCCGCTCCGAGCTGAAATCCATGTTGACCTGGACGGTACAGGTCCGGGACATCATGTCCTGGCCCATGCTGCCGACCTTGTCCATGTATTCGCGCATGATGCGGTAACGCGCCTTCGGCATCCACTGCATATCCTCCCTGCGCCACTTGGGCTGGAACCCCATGCCCAGGAACGCCACGCCCAGCGGTTCGGAAACGGTGCGCACCTGCTTCAAGTGTGTATTGACCTCGGTACAGGTCTGGTGGATGTTGTCGAGAACCGCGCCGGAAAGCTCCAATTGCCCGCCGGGTTCCAGCGTGATGGACGCACCGGTTTCGTCCAGCAGCGCGATGATGTGGCCGTCTTCGAAAACGGGTCGCCAGGCAAACTGTTCGGCCAGGCCGGTCAGGATGGCGTTTATGCCGCTTTTGCCCTCGTAGGGCAGGGGGCGCAGGTCGTTCAGCGTATAGCCGAACTTTTCGTGCTCGGTACCCAGCTTCCATTCGGATTTCGGCTTGCAGCCGCCTTCCAGGTATTCAACCAGGTCGGATTTCGAATTAATTTGTATGGCTTTGGCCGGCTTGCTCAATCGAATTCTCCATGCGTGACAGGTGCAGTCCAAATAAGGGCCGATGGACAAGGATACACGCAGGAACCGCGTCAAAACAGTCGCGAAATGTGACAGCGGTCGGCTCCCGGCGTGCCAAAGCGGTGCAAAGGCTCAAGCGGCGGTACCCAGCCGGAAAAGGATGCTCTATCATGGCTTCCTTGGATACCATCGTAATCAATGGCGGAACGCGGCTCTCGGGGACAGTCAGCACCGGTGGCGCAAAAAACTCGGCATTGCCGCTGCTTTTTGCCACGCTGCTTGCCGGCGGGGAATACCGCTTTCACAACGTGCCGATGCTGCGGGACATCGATTCCACGATGGTCCTGCTGGAGCACCTTGACTACGGGATCGACCGCGACGGGACCACGGTCTCCGTGCACGCCCGGGACTGCGGCCACCTGGACGCCCCCTATGACATCGTTCGTAAAATGCGGGCCAGCATTCTTTGCCTGGGTCCCCTGCTGACGCGATACGGCCGTGCCAAGGTCAGCCTGCCCGGAGGCTGCGCCATCGGCACGCGGCCGATTAACCTGCATATCGAGGCTTTGCAGCAGATGGGTGCCGACATCGAGATCGACAGCGGCTACGTCATTGCCAAGGCCAGGCGCCTGCATGGCGCCTGCATTGTGTTCGAGAACGCCACGGTGGGCGGAACCGAGAACCTGATGCTGGCTGCGACCCTGGCCAAGGGCACCACGGTGCTGGAGAACGCGGCCAAGGAACCGGAAATCGTCGACCTCGCCGAGTGCCTGGTGAAAATGGGGGCCCGAATCGAAGGGGCGGGCAGCAGCGTGATCAGCATCGAAGGCGTGGACGAACTGCGCCCCTGCGAGCACACGGTCATCCCGGACCGAATCGAGGCGGGCACGTTGTTGATTGCCGGTGCGATCACGGGTGGTGACGTCCGCGTCAACGATTGCATACCTGGTCATATCGACGCCCTGATCCGGCGCATGATCGAATGCGGATTCCGAATCGATACCGGCGCCGACTGGATGCGTGTCTTGCCTTGCGACCGCTGGCGGGCTGTCGATGCCAGCACGGCGCCGTACCCGGGTTTTCCAACCGACTTGCAGGCCCAGTTCATGGCGCTGATGACGCTGGCGCAGGGTACGTCGGTCATCACCGAACGCATTTTCGAAAACCGCTTCATGCACGTGCAGGAGCTGGTGCGTATGGGCGCGAACATTACGCCCAAGACCCAGGTGGCCATTGTCCGTGGCGAACCGGGCGGCTTGAGTGGCGCTCCCGTCATGGCCACCGACCTGCGCGCCAGCGCCAGCCTGGTGCTGGCCGGCCTGGCGGCGCGGGGCGAAACAACCGTCAACAGGATTTATCACCTCGATCGTGGCTATGAAAAGCTGGAAGCCAAGCTGAAAAGCCTCGGAGCCCGCATTGACCGGCGCGCGAGCGAGAGCTGAGCGGTCTTCTTGTTTGCTCGCCGGCCTGGCGCTGCTGGCCTGGAGTTTAGTGGGCGTCAGCGCTGTGCAGGGCGCGGGATTTCGCGTCACGCCCTACCTGCAGAACCCATCCGAAACGGCCGTTACGGTGATCTGGTTCAGCGAAACTGAGCAAGCGGGGCATCTCAGCCTGAGGTCGGAAGAAGGAATCGAGACCCAGCGGCTCACATCCGCCCCGGTGCGGGCACAGGCACTAGCGTACCACCCGGCGGAAACGCCCGAAACGAATCCGGGTTCAATCAGGAAACCGCCTTATCTTCACCAACTTCGCGTGCAAGGGCTGCAACCCGGCAGTGTCTACAGCTTCTCGGTCGAGCAGGGGGGTGAGACAGCCAGCGGGCAGTTCAATACACCGGGTCACAGAAAAAGTCCCCTGCGTTTCATTGTTTTTGGCGACAGCGAGACGGAACCCGAATCCGTGGGCAAGTTCGCAGCCTGGCCGGGTGCCGGAGAAACGGATCCGGGCCGTAAGTACCTCGTTGACCAGGAAACCGGGTATCGTGCAAACCTCGAGGTCATCCGGGAGCGCTCTCCCGATTTCGTCGCCATCGCCGGGGACCTGGTCGAATCCGGTGGCGAACAGCGTGACTGGGACGAATTCTGGCGGCTGACCGCGCCGCTGGCCTCTGGCACGTTTTTGATGCCCGCGCTGGGGAACCACGAGTACTTTGCCGGCCCGGGCGTCCTGGGGCAATACCGTCCGGAGGTCTCAGAGCGGGCCATTGACCGCTACCGGGCCTATTTTGACCTTCCGGCCAACAGCCCGGGCCGGGCAGCGCACAGGGAACGTTATTACGCCGTCAACTGGAACGCCGTCACCCTGGTGGTTCTCGACCTCAACAATGGCCTCCCCAACCGCAGCAGTTCGGACACCAACTGGTACCTGCCCGGAGATGGCGAGGGCGGCCAGGCGCCGGACTGGAAGCCGGGTTCAGAGCAACACAGCTGGCTGGAGCAGACCTTGGAACAGGCGCAGCATAACAGCGCGTTCACCTTCGTGATGTTTCATCATTGCCCTTACTCTTCCGGCGTGCACGGCCTGCCACCGGGCGAGCGCGACGGGGAAGATCGGCTGTCCGGCTACCCCTTGCGCGCCTTGACACCGCTTTTCCTGCGTTACGGCGTGGACGTGGTGCTGAGCGGCCACGACGAAATGTACGAACATTCCCTGATTACCGGACAGGAAATCCTGCCGGGCGGTCGGTCGAGGGAACACGCCCTCCATGTCTATGACGTCGGTATTGGCGGCGATGGCCTGCGTGGCCCGGTCCCCGGGTCTGACAACCCTTACCGGGTTTTCCTGGCCCACGAAGACGCGCCTGAAATCCGCGATGGGCAGGGTGTCCTGGTCGATGGCGGCAAGCACTACGGTCATCTCGAAGTGAATGTGACCGCGTCGGAAAGCGGTGCCTGGGAGGCGCGGCTGGACATGGTGTACCTGTTTCCCGTGGCCACAGAAGATGGCCAGTACCGCTTCGAACGCCGGCTGTACAATGACAGCACCCTGCTGGTTTCGCAGCCCGACTAAGCTGCCCGGACCGGGGCGAAAGCCATGCATATGACAAAAACAAAAAAACGCTCTCCCTGGCTGTGGATTCCCAGCCTGTATTTCGCCGAGGGCTTGCCCTACGTCGTGGTCATGACGGTATCGGTGATCATGTACAAGGGCATGGGCGTGTCCAATACCGAAATTGCCCTGTACACGAGCTGGCTCTACCTGCCCTGGGTCATCAAACCCTTGTGGAGCCCGCTGGTCGATATCCTGAAGACCAGGCGCAGTTGGATCGTGGCGATGCAATTGCTGGTGGGCGCCGGCCTGGCCGGCGTGGCCCTGACCCTGCCCGGCGACAACTTCCTGCGCTGGTCGCTGGCTTTCCTGTGGCTGCTGGCCTTCAGTTCGGCCACCCACGATATTGCAGCCGACGGTTTTTACATGCTGGGGCTGTCGCAACACCAACAGGCCTGGTTCGTGGGCGTGCGCAGCACCTTTTACCGCCTGGCCATGATCACCGGTCAGGGCCTGCTGGTCATGCTGGCCGGGGCCATCGAGCAGTCCACGGGAAGCGTGACCGTGGCCTGGACCAATACGTTCTACGTGCTGGCTGGCCTGTTCCTGCTGTTTTGTCTCTATCACCAACTCGTCCTGCCCCGACCTGAAAGCGACCGTTCGGGACGGTACAGCGGCGTTACCGACATATTCAGGGAATTTGCACGGACGTTTGTTTCGTTTTTCCGGAAAGAACATATCGGCGTTGCACTCGCTTTCCTGTTGCTGTTCCGTTTTGCCGAGGCGCAACTGGCCAAGATGGCGGCACCTTTCTTGCTCGACTCGGCCGAAGTGGGCGGGCTGGCGCTGTCAACCACGCAAGTGGGTTTCGTTTACGGTACGGTGGGCGTCTTGATGTTGACAATTGGCGGCATCCTGGGCGGTTTCCTGGCCGCGAGAAACGGCCTGAAGTTCTGGCTATGGTGGATGGTGGCAGCCATCAACCTGCCCAACGCGGTTTACATATTTCTCTCGCTGGCGCAGCCCGAGGCCTACTGGATCATCAATGCAGCGGTTGCTGTCGAACAGTTCGGTTACGGTTTTGGATTCACCGCCTATATGCTCTACATGATCTACCTATCGCAGGGTGAACACGAGACGGCGCATTTCGCCATCTGCACCGGTTTCATGGCCCTTGGCATGATGGTGCCGGGTATGCTCAGCGGATGGTTGCAGGAATGGATGGGCTACCAGAATTTCTTCGTCTGGGTGATGCTGGCGACCGTTCCTTCCTTTGTCGTGGCCTGGCTGATTCCGATCCGGCCGGATTTCGGCAGGCGGGAAGCGCCAGGGAAAGTGGCATGAAATTCAGGCCGCTATGCCGAAGCGACGCTGGCCCCCTGCTGGAATTCTGGAACGCCAGCGCCCGTTTCGATACCCTGACACCAGACCTCCTGGCCGAGAAAATCTGGGCTGATGAAGGCTTCGATCCGGGTATGGCCCTGGTCTGCGCGGACGCCGGGCAAATCACGGGATTCGTGCTGGGGGTGATGCGGCAGAACGCGGCCGGACCGCGTGGCATCATCAAGCTGTTGGCGGTGGCCGGTGAACAGCGCCGCAGGGGTATTGGCAGCCGTCTGCTGCTTGCCGTTGAAGCGGAGCTCGCAAAACGGGGAGCGGAGACGGTCCGGGTCTGCGAGTCCCCGCCCAACTACCTGACACCCGGCATCGACAGCCGCTATTCTGGTGCGCCGCATTTTTTTGAGAAACACGGTTACGTCCAGGTGGGTGAGGCCTGCAATATGACGGTCGACCTCGAAGACCGTCTGTTTGCCGGCGGGGACAAAGAGCGGGCCCTGCAGGCGCAAGGGATCAAAATCCGCCGGGCGACGGCGGATGATCGTGCCGCCGTGACCCAATTCCTGGAAAGCCATTGGCCGCCGTGGCGAAATGAGGTGATCGCGAGCCTGCTGAACAAGCCGCCTTCCCTGTACCTGGCCCTGGATGGCTCGGAGGTCCTGGCGTTTTCCGCCTACGACGCCAACAACAGGGGAGCCGGCTGGTTTGGCCCGATGGGAACGGCCCCGGCGGCGAGAAGGCGGGGGATCGGGCAGTTGCTGTTGTTCCGCTGCCTGGCGGACATGGCGGCCCAGGGTCACCGTTACGCGACCATCCCCTGGGTAGATCCGGTCGGTTTTTACAAACAGTGTGCCGGGGCTGCCGTGACCCGGATTTTTCACCGCTACGAAAAGGTAGTGAAACCATGAAAGGCATCCTGCTGCTCCTGCTGTTCTTGCTGCTTACGGCCTGCCAGCCCGAGCAAATTGAACAGATCGAGCCGGGTGAAGTCCTCCCCGGTGTTGAGGTCCTGCTTCGCGATCATGCCCAGGACCTGGAGGGTAAACGCGTCGGCATCCTGACCAATCCCACCGGCGTGACCCGTAACCTGGAATCCACCATCGACGCCGTGCGTTCCATGCCCGGGGTCCAGGTGTTGCGCCTGTTTTCACCCGAGCACGGCTTGCGCGGCCAGCACTATGCCGGTGACAAGATCAACGAAAACCGCGATCCCGTATCCGGCCTGCCCGTGATGAGCCTTTACGGCGCCACCCGGCGCCCGACGCCGGAAATGCTCGAAGGTCTGGATATCGTGCTGTATGACATCCAGGACGTAGGTCACCGGACCTATACCTTTGTCTCCACCCTGACCTACCTGATGGAAGCCTGCGAAAAAGCTGGTGTCGCCGTCTGGGTGCTTGACCGTCCTGAACCCATGGGCGGCAGGATCGTCGGCGGCCCGATGATCGACGAGGACCTGCTGTCTTTTATTGGCATACACACGGTACCCCAGGTTTACGGCCTGACGCCCGGTGAGTGGGCGAAAATGATCCAGGCCGAACGCACACCCGGTATCGAGTTGAAGGTGGTGAAAATGCAAGGCTGGAAGCGCGGCATGACCTACGGCGATACCGCCTGGGTCTGGGTGCCGCCGTCACAGCACATTCCGCAGTGGACCAGCAGCTATTTCTACGCCATGACGGGCACCATCGGCGAATTGCGGCGTGTGAACGAGGGTGTGGGAACGCCAACTCCATTCGAATTGATCGGCGCCGGATGGCTGGATGGACAGGAGTTCGCCCGGCGCCTGAACGCCCTGGGTCTGCCCGGCGTCCTGTTTCGCCCGATGTCCTACTCCCCGCGCTACGGAACGGGGTCCGGCGAGATGTTGCATGGCGTGCAGATCCATATCAGCGACCGCGACACGGTTGACCCAACCGCGATCAGCGCCGCCCTGATGACGGAACTTGCAAAGATCGCACCGGAACAGGAAATTTTCGCCAACTACCTGCAAGCGGACGGGTCGGCGACGGGCTTCCTGAGAGCGCTGGGTGACCGTTCCATTGCCGAACAGCTGTCCAGGAACGAGGTTCCCCAAGCACTGCTTTCACAGGATTCGAAAGCGCTGCAGGAATTCCGGGAGCGCCGCAAAACCTACCTGTTGTACCCCTGATATAAAACCTGAAAAGGCAGCTACTCCATGCCCCGCTGCCTGGGAAACCACCCCCCTTGTACGGCTCATGGCCAAGGGCCTCGATATAAAAGGTACCGGATACATTTTTCGGCGAAAAATGTATCCGGTACCTTTTACTGGCGCATGACCGTTTTTGCCGTGATACGCCCTGAAAAGCCCGTCACAGCAGCGCCAGGCGGATTCTGGCCGATGCCGATCGGTGCATTCTGGATTAAAGACGCTGAACCAGCAGAAATCAGGTCACCGCCGGTTCGAGCAGGGTCAGTGTTCCTTTATCACCATCAAGTTCGGCCTGTATGCCCATGGGGACGGTGGTCTTGTCGGCCACGTGGCCGATCAGGAGGCCGCGAACGACGGGTATGCCCAGCGGCAACAGCAGTTGCTCGATGATTTCTTCGAGGTTGAAGGAATTGCCCTCCTCCGGGATCTTGGTGAATTTCCCCAGGGCTATGCCCGAGACCTGGTCCAGCTTGCCGGCCAGAAGGAGGTGGGTCAGCATGCGGTCGAGCCGGTAGTAGGCTTCGTTCACGTCTTCCAGGAACAGGATGGCGTCCTGGAAATCCGGCTCATAGGGCGTGCCGATCAGGGGGCTCAGCAGGCTCAGGTTGCCGCCCACCAGGCGGCCGCGTCCCTTGCCGCCGGCAAACGTCATGATGCGGTTGGTCCGCTCGGCCTGTCCTTCCGGGTACTGCACCACCGGCGGCGCGCCGATCACGGCGGTCTGGGTGGGATGGACCACGACCTTCTTGTATTCGGCCAGGGTGTACTCGGAAAACGTCGAAACAGCGCAGGGGCCGTGGAAGCCAACCAGCCCGGCGCGGGCGTACAGCCCGAGCAGCAGACCGGTGATGTCGCTGTAGCCGATGATGACTTTCGGGTTTTGCCGGATCATGGCGTAGTCGAGATAAGGCAGGATGCGCATCGTTCCATAGCCGCCGTGCAGCGTGAAAATGGCATCGACGCCCGGATCGGCAAACATGCGGTTGACGTCCGCGGCCCGGTCCACATCCGGCCCCGCCAGGTACTGGGTGCGTGCATAAAGGTGCTCACCTTCCTTGACTTTGTAACCCAGTGACTTCAATACGTCGATGGCGTGGTAGACCTGCTGGCGGTTATTGGACGCGCCGGCCGGCGCGATCAGCCCGACCGTCATGCCGGGTTCGAGCCGTGGTGGTTTGACCAAGGAGGCCGGTTTTTCGGTTTCCCTGTTTGCTGCGGCAAGTTGGCCCATACCACCCGCTACGGCGCCAGCGGCGACCAGCGATTTGACTAATGTGCGTCTGTCCATTTCGATACTCTTTCCTTGCCGAATGGGGTCCGGCGGTGTTCGTTCTTCAGTATTCAAGCAGTGCCAGGCCAATCCGGATGCATCCCAGGACCGGATGCGGCACCAGGGTGACCGAACCCGGCGCCGGATTGATCGATCGTAAGCCGGCCACCAGTTTGCCACGGTACAGGGGGTTCCCGCATATGACACCACCGGCCAGGGCCAGGGGATAGTCGTCGGAAAATTCCAGGTCACAGGTTACCGCGGTGACCAGTCGGACCAATTCGCCGACGCATTCTTCCGCGATGCGCACGGCCACAATATCACCGGCTTCGGCGGTGTCGAGCACGATCGGCGCCACCGCGGCTATCTGGCTGCGCACGTTGCCCCCCGAATAGAGCTTTTGAATGATCAGCCTCGGGTTCTCAAGCCCGAAGTGCTCGAGCATTCTGCCATGCAGGGCGGTCTCGGGACCCATGCCATCTTCAGCGTGGCTGACGGCGGCCAGGGCACGGCTGCCCAGGTCGTATCCGCTTCCCTTGTCTCCGTACCAGTGCCCCCAGCCGCCCCGGGTAATCGTACGGCCATTGGCGTCGACGCCGATGGCGACGGAACCGGTGCCTACCACCAGGGCCACACCCCAGCGTTCGTCCGTTCCACTGGCCAGAACCGGTTCAACGTCGCTGATGATCTCGATTCGTTTGCAAAAGCCGCAGCGTTCCGACCATTGCCTGATTTCAAGCTTGACATCGGAAAAATCGCTTCCGGCGAGCGCCAACACGGCGATGTCGGCTTTCCGGCCGCCTTCCAGGTGTCCGTCGACCGCGGACTTGATGGCCTTGTCGAGGCTTTGCAAGGTCTGTTGCTTGCCGGCCAGGCGCATGTTGGAAGGTCCTGAAAAGCCCTGTCCGAGCAGGGTTTCATTGCCATCGGGGTCGATTGAAACCAGAACCGCCTCGGTCTTGGTGCCACCACCATCAACGCCAATAATCAGGCGGTGATCCTGTCCCTTTTTGCCATTCATTCTTTTTGCCCTTGTTCCAGCGCAGCGGCCAGGTGCCCCCCGGCTTTCTGCAAGTGTTTGCGGGCCTGAGCGGGTGAAATACTCATTTTCTGCACGATAACCGCCAGTTTGACTTCGCCTTCACAGCGTTCGAGCGTTTCGCGTGCCTGTGTTCGGGAAGCCCCCGTTATGGTCTGCACGATCCGGATCGACCGCTCGACCAGTTTCTCATTCGAAGCCCGGACATCCACCATCAGGTTGCCCCAGGTTTTACCCATCAGGACCATGGCCCCGGTGGTCAGCATGTTCAGCACCATCTTGGTGGCTGTTCCGGCCTTCATGCGCGTGGAACCGGTCAGGATTTCGGGTCCCACCACCGGGATGATGCTCAGCGCGGCGCGATGCGGCAGTTCAGAATCCGCGTTGCAGGCCAGGCCGATGGTGGCGGCGCCGGTCTCCCGTGCGTAGTCGAGCGCACCCAGTACATAGGGGGTCCGTCCGCTGGCGGTGATGCCGACAACGACGTCCCTGCTGTCCAGGTTGATCTCCTTGAGATCTTCCCTGCCCTGTTGTGGCGAATCCTCGGCGCCTTCAATGGCGCGGAACAGCGCACCCTGGCCGCCGGCGATCAATCCGATCACCTGGTCCGGATCGGTATTGAAGGTCGGCGGGCACTCCACGGCATCGAGTACACCCAGCCGCCCCGACGTGCCGGCGCCCATGTAAACGAGGCGGCCGCCCCGGGATAGCCGCTCGGCGATCGTGTCGATGGCGCGGGCGATATGTTCCGCCTCCCGGGCCACGGCGCCAGCGATCTCTGCGTCCTCGGAATTGATCAGGTGTACGATTTCCAGTGCATCCAGGCCGTCAAGCCGGGTGCTGCGTGGGTTGCGCGCCTCGGTGGTGAGCCGGTCCAGGTCGATGGGTTCGTTTTGTGTCATGGCGATCGTTCCCGGTATTGCCGATCACGGCGGAGATCTGCAACAATCTGGCCCGTCATCTCCTGGTAATGCGTATCACCATGAAAATTCTGCCTGGCCTGTTTGTGCTGCTCAGTAGTCTGGTCTTTGCCGTTCCCGTAGCAGGCGAAATATCTGCCGCCCAGCCGCAAAGCGTCATGAGTGGGATCGATGTCCTGGTTCGTGACGGTTTCAGGCAACTGGAGGGCAGGCGGGTCGGCCTGATAACCAACCAAACCGGCCTGGACGGCAAGGGCTTGACGACGGCCAGCCGCCTGCACGAAGCGCCTGCTGTCAGGCTCGTCACCCTGTTCAGCCCGGAACATGGCCTGCACGGGATGCTCGATGTGCCCGTGATCGGCGATGGCCAGGACGAAGCGACCGGTGTTCGGGTCTACAGCCTTTACGGTGAAACCCGCAAGCCCCTGGCGCCGATGCTGGAAGGCATCGATACGCTGGTGTTTGACATTCAGGATATCGGAACGCGTTTTTATACCTACATTTCGACACTGGGGCTGGCCATGCAATCCGCCGCGGATGCCGGTGTCCGCTTTGTCGTGCTTGACCGGCCCAACCCCATCAACGGCGTGGCGGTCGATGGGCCGCTGACGGACGAAGGCCGTGAGTCCTTTACCGCTTTCCACAGCCTCCCGGTACGCCACGGCATGACGGTCGGTGAACTGGCCCTGATGTTTCGCGGTGAACTCGGCCTGGAACTCGATCTCGAGGTCATCCAGCTGGAGAACTGGACGCGGTCGTCCTATTTCGACGCCACGGGGCTGCGCTGGGTCAACCCGTCGCCCAATATGCGCAGCCTGGCCCAGGCCCTCTTGTACCCGGGTATCGGGCTGCTGGAGACCACCAACCTCTCGGTGGGGCGGGGCACCGATACGCCTTTCGAGCTCGTCGGCGCGCCATGGCTGGATGGTGGTGCTCTTGCCCTGGAAATGAACCGTGCCGGCCTTCCGGGGGTGCGCTTTATTCCCGTTGAATTCATACCCGTTACGAGCAAATTCCAGGGCGAGCGCTGTGGCGGCGTCAACATCCTGGTCGTGGACCGTGCGGTCTTTGAGCCCGTGCGTACTGGCCTGGAAATGGCCCGCCAGTTGTGGCGCCTGTACCCCGCTACCTGGGACATTGAGGCCTTTGACCGGCTGCTGGTCAGTAAAACCACGCTCGATGCCCTGCGTGCCGGGCAGGATATTCCATCTATCCAGGCAGCATACCGCGACGGCCTGGACGAATTCGCCCGGCGGCGGGCGGATTTCCTTCTCTACGATTGAGCGTTCAGCCACTGGCATAAAACTCACCGAAGCGTTCTTTCAGGGCCCGGTTTTCACGGTGCGCGAGGTCGTAGTAATCCCGGTATTTCAGTCCAGCCGCCGCGTCCTCGTCGATCAGCACCGTTACGCGCTCGTGCATCTGCAGGATCGAGGCAGGGCACATCGCCGTAAGTGGCCCTTCCACCATGGCGGCGACGGCGTCCGCCTTGCTTTTGCCGGTCGCCAGCAGCAGGATCCTCCGCGCCTCCATGATGGTGCCGATGCCCATGGTGATCGCCAGTTTCGGTTGAAACTCGCCGTCTGAGAACAGGCGGCTGTTGTCTTCCAGGGTGCGCCGGGTCAGGGTTTTCACCCGGGTGCGCGAACTGAGGCTGGAACTCGGTTCGTTGAAGCCGATGTGGCCGTTGTAGCCGATCCCCAGTATTTGCAGGTCGATGCCTCCGGCCCGCCTGATCTTGGCCTCGTACTCCGGACCCACCAGCTGCGGGTTTTCGCTGTTTTCACATGCCGGCAGGTAGGTGTTGTTCTTGTCGATATCGACGTGGTCGAAAAACTCCCTGTTCATGTAAGCGCGGTAACTCTGCGGGTTGTCCGCGGCGATTCCCATGTACTCGTCCAGGTTGAAAGCGGTCGTGTCGCGAAATGAAAGCTCGCCCTTGCGGTGCCTCGCCACCAGTTGCCGGTAGAGTTCGATGGGTGTGCTTCCGGTGGCGAAACCAAACACCGCGGCTGGTTTCACATCGAGCATTTCCGCGACCAGGCCGGCTCCCCGTCTTGTCACCTTGTCCGCGTTTTTGAAGATCACGACTTCCATCAGGTGTTTTCCTCTGTTGCTTCCGGTGGCCGGCCGTCGATCCAGCTGTTCTTCAGTACCATGTTTTCGTCCAGTTCGATCATGCTGGCCCGGTAGCCGGGCTTGATATAGCCCAGTTCGGTATCCAGGCCTAAGGCCTGCGCGGGGTAAGTCGAGGCCATTCGAAGCGCTTCATAGCGGTCCATCCCGGCGAACCGCATCGTGTTGCGCACCGCGGTCATCATGTCGAGGTCCGAACCGGCCAGGGCGCCGCCGGGAAGCCGGCAGCAACCGTCGGCCGCGGTCACGGTTTGCCCGTTCCATTCAAAGGATTTTGCCTCCTGCCCGACGGATGCCATGGCGTCTGTTACCAGCAGGCTGCGCCCGGCCGTCTTGGCGGCAAGCGCCACGGCAAGGCTCGCGGGGTGCACGTGGTGGCCGTCGGCGATCAGGCCAACCCAGCTTTCCCGATCCGCCAGTGCCGCACCCACCATGCCGGGTTCGCGGCTGGTGAACGGCGACATGGCATTGAACAGGTGGGTAAAGCCGCTCATTCCGGCCTGCAGGGCCACTCGAACCTGTTCGTAGCTTGCCGCACTGTGGCCGCCAAACACGATGACACCAGCTTCCACGAGTTGCCGGATTTGCCCCGGGTGCATCATTTCCGGTGCCACGGTAAGCAGGGTGCGGGCACCGCCGGGCAGGTCGAACAGGCCGAAGTCTTCGTCCCGGAGACTGCGAAACCAGTGGTCGTCGTGAATCCCGCGGTATTCGGGATTCAGGAAGGGCCCTTCGAGGTGAATGCCGAGCAGCCCCGGGATCTTTTCCTCGAGCGCTGTCCGCACCGCGGCGACCGCGCGCAGCAGGGTTTCAGGGCTGCTGCTGATCAGCGTGGGTAGAAAGCCCGTGGTGCCAAAGTGACGATGGGCAGCACCCATCCGGCGAATCGTCTCGACACACGGATCATCGTTGAACATGACGCCGCCACCGCCGTTGACCTGGATATCGATCAGGCCGGGGGCGAGCAGCCGGCCTTCCAGGTCCCGCGTGCGGACCGCCTCCGGGTTTACTGCATCGCTGGTCAGCCGGCCGATCCGGCCGTTCTCAATAACGGCATTCAGGCCCGTGTGCAAACGCTCGCCGTCAAAAATCCTGGCGTTGATCAGCGCACTGCTCATGGCCTATACCCTCTTGTTGACGCCCATGCGGCCCATCGCGGATTGGGTGAGCCAGCCGGCCAGGGCGGTCATCAGCGAACCGGCTGCCGCGTAGTAAGGCCAGTATAAATCGGTACCCAGCGCAAGCAATGACAAACCGGCCACGCCAAGTACGAATCCTGTCAATGCGGCTGGCTGGCCGACGCGCGGTGCAAAGCGGGCCAGCAGGTAGATGCCCAGCACCGGGCCGGAGGCGAAACCGGTGATTTTCAGAACGCTGGCGACCGTGCTCTCCGTCGTGCCGATGGCGCCCACGACCACGGCGATCGCCACCTGCAGCATTCCGAAAACTGCCGTGGCCAGGCGGCCGGCGAGAAGCTGTTTCCGGGGTGAGAGCTCACCTTTGCGCAGCGGCAGGTAAACGTCGTTGATCAGCGCGGTTGCCGATGAGTTCAGGGAACTGGAAAGGGTGGACATGGCGGCGGCAAAGACCGATGCCAGGGTCAGGCCCGCCAGGCCAATGGGCATGTTTTGCACGATAAAGGTGGCAAACAGGCGGTCGCCGCCGTACTGCTCCAGTGACCCTGCACCGGCGGCCAGCGAGTAAAATGCGGCCAGCGCCACACCGATAAACAGGAACACGGCGAACTGGGCGAACACGATAAAGCCGCTGACGCCCAGGGCGCGCGCCGCGTCGTGCTGGCTGCGGGCGGACAGGTAGCGCTGCACCATCAACTGGTCCGTGCCGTGGGTGGCTGCGGTCAGAAAACCACCGCCCACCAGGCCGGCCCAGAACGTCATGGTGGGTTTGAACACGGAGAGATCAAAGTCGAATAAGCGCAGTTTCTCGCTTTCCTGGGCGAAACGGAGCAGCTCCGGCCAGCCGCCGGGAATGCCCTGGACAATCACCGCCAGGGCCGCTGCCGCGCCGATCATGTACACCGCAAACTGGATGCAGTCATTCCAGATAACGGACCTGGCGCCACCCACCAGCGTGTAGACGATGGTGATCGCGCCCAGCACGATCACCGATAGCGTCAGATCCAGCCCGAGCACGATCTGCAGGACCAGGGCCGTGAGGAACAAGCGCAATGCATCGCTGAGGTTGCGCGTGACCAGGAACAGGCTGGACGCGGCGCGCCGGCTCAGCTTGCCGAAATGGTGTTCGAGGGTTTCGTAAGCGGTAAAGGCTTCACCGCGAAAATACAGTGGCAGCAGGAAGCGGATAATCAGGAAACGCCCGACGATATAGCCAAAGGTGATCTGTAAGAAAGTCAGGTTTCCGTTCCGGGCCGCGGAGATACCCGGCAGGCTGAGAAAGGTAACCGTGCTGGTCTCGGTGGCGACGATGGACAGCAGCAGGGCCCACCAGGGCAGGGAGCGCGCCCCCAGGAAATAGTCGGCGGAAGTCTTCTGGCCCCGGCCAACCCACAGCCCGAACAGCAGCACGGCCAACAGGTAGACAACGACGATTGCACCGTCCACGGCATGGATGTTCATCGAAAAATTCACGACACCATCATCTCAGTTCAAGCGTCGGCTGAATAAGCAGAAACGTATTGTGGGCACAGTGGGCAAACTCCCAAAAAAATGGCCGGTCCAGGGTTCCGGACCGGCCATTCAGGGCTGCGGCGGCTGTCGCGGCCGGGTTCGATCTTCGCTTAGAAGAGGAACTTGGCCATGAGCTGCAGGCGCCTCGGGTTGTAGTAGTTACGCGGTTTTCCGTAACCAGCAGCACTGATTATCGGTTCGACGTTGTAACCGGTCTGGTTGTCGAACACGTTGTAGATGTCGGCTCGCAACTGCACGGCGTAACGGTTGTTGGCGCCGAAGAAGAAGTTCTGCGTGTAGTTCAGGTCGAGCTGGTAGTGCGCGTCTGAACGGCGCGAACCGGCCGGTTCGGCGAAGCGGTACGTGCTGGAGCTGTAGCCGTAGATGCTGCCGTCCCAGGTTTCCCAGGGCTGGCCGGACTGGTACAGGGCATAGGCGCCGACACTGGCGTTCCAGCTCAGCTCGTAGTAGCCATAGAGCTTGAACAGGTGCGGTTTATCGCCGCGCATGGTGCCGTCCTTCATGTTCCACAACATACGTCCGCGACCGTCGGAGATAAACGATGAGCCGATGAACACGTTGGCGTCGTTGGTGTACGTGGAGTTGTCCTGGTCGAAGTTGCCACGGTAACGGCTCCAGGTGTAGGACCCTGTCAGGAACCACCGGTCACCCTGCCAGTCGACCTCAACACTGACCTCATCGTAGTCCGTGTAGGCGCGCGGAATCTGAGCGATGACAAAGCTCGAACCGCCGATCTCGTCGCGGTAATCGTTAAGATCCGGAATGTAGGGTTCTTCCGGCGCCCAACCGGCGGGCATGCAGCCGAAACGGTTGGGTTCGTTGGTGCAGGAGTATGCCTCGAGCGCCCAGTTGTAGGTGTCTTCCCACATATTGCGTGCTTTGCGGTGGCGGTAGTGCGCGCGCGTGCTCAGGCTGTCGCTGACTTGCCAGGTGCCACCGACGATGTACTCGTCGATATAGCGCGGTTCGATACCCTTCTGGAACAATTTACCCGAGGAAGAATCGCGCTCTTCAGCAAGGATGAAGTTGCCTTCCGCGTCGTAGTACATTTCGATCGTGGAGTGCAGGTTGCGATCCCAGGACGCCGCGCGTGCCAGCGAACTGGCCGAGGGGTTGTAACGGGCGTAATTGGCAAAAGCAGACATGTTGTCGGCGAAGTCCCAGGTCACGCCGAGGCGCGGCTGGATCATGTCGCTGAAGCTGATCTTCTTCATCGGGTACTTGTTTCCGATGGCGGTTTCGAAGCCGGACAGGTTGCTCTTGTTGACCTTCAAGCCCTGGCCGAACAGTTCATCCTGTGAGAACAGGACACCCAGGTTGAAGGTCCAGTCACCCCAGCTGATGGTGTCGTTGATCTCGATGTTCTGCGTTTCAACGTAGGACTTGATCGGCGGAACGCCGTATTCACCGAGGCTGGTCTGGTACGGGAGAGCACGGAACCACCAATTGAAATCTTCGCCATAATCGTCGTTAAGCGTGCCGCCGCCATAAGAAATCGAACCAAAGCCGTTCGAGGAGCGCAGCAGGAATTCTTCGATTTCTTCCATGTGGTAGCCAAAGTGCAGGTCGTGCGTGGTGGAACCCCAGTTCAGGCTCAGGTCGTAGCCGATTTCAAATGATTCACGGTAGAAGTTCTGTTCGTTGAAATCCGTGGCGGCACCGACAATACCGCCGCCCTGTGGCATGCCATTCTCTATGTAGCCGTAACGGTCGATCAGCGGCTGCGCACCGGTGTCCCAGACAGGATCGTCTCCTCTTAATGTTGGAACGGAGAAATGACCCAGCCGGTCAAGGTTGCCCAGGTCCAATGACGCCCCGATCGAAGGCGTGGCATCCAGGATCAGGTCAGGACCGCCCAGAGTCTCGTTCGCGAAGTCCGTGTACTTGAAGTAGGCGCTGCTGCGGTCGTTGATGACCCAGTTGCCTTCAATGATCGCGATGTCCAGCGAGGCTTCGCTGCCGGTCGACCCATCGGGATGTTCAAAGCTGCCGACACCCTCGTTTTTGCCTTCGCTGTCGGAAGAGCGGTAACTCGCTTCAAACAGCAGGTTGTCCGTGGCCGCCCAGGTCAGTTTACCGAAGTACTCGTCGCGGTCGTAGCTATAATTGGGCACTTCGCCGTAGGCGTTGGATCGGTTAATGCGGTCCGTGGTCGGCGCGTAGTAGGACGCGTAGAAGAACAGCTTGTCCTTGATCAGCGGGCCGCTGAAGTTTGCAACGGTCCAATCCTTGTTCTGCTTGTAATCAGACGCGCTCTCGTAATCCCGGTCGGCTTCCCAGCTGGCGTCCTGCAGCTGGTAGCTGACCATTCCGTGGAATTCGTTTGAGCCGGACTTGGAGATCGTATTGACCTTGAAACCACCCGAACGGTTGAAGCCGATGGCCGTGGAGCCACCGCGAACAACGGATACCTGGTCGATGTCGTGTGTTGACGGCTCGGTCGACAGCGTGCCAAACAGCGGCAGGGAAACGTCGACGCCGTCGAACTGGTAGGTATTGTCCTGGCCGTTACCGCCGGCGCTTGGGCCGCGAACGGTGTCCTGGGAGAACTGGACACCCGGGATCAGCTTGATCAGGTCACGGTACTCCTGGCCAACCGGCAGGGCGTCGAAAACGTCGTTGCTGATCGCGCCCGAGATGGATGCGTTCCCCGTTTCCAGCAAGGGGGTCGAAGCGATCACAATGATTTCTTCCAGCGCCGATTCGTCGACAGAGAAATCGACCGGGAGGTCCATCGTTGATCTCTGTTGCAGCAGGACCGTGGTGGCGCGGGTCCGGGTCGTGCCGTCGGGCAGGCTATAGACCAGGGTGTAATCACCCGGTGGCAGCAGGGGCAGGCGATATTCGCCGCTTGCCGCAGTCGTGGTCGTGCGCGCACCCGGCAGGCTTGAACCCGTTGCCCGGACACCGACTCCGGCGATGGGCTCTCCATCTGCAACATTGGTCACCTGGCCTGAGATCTCACCGGTCTGCTGCGCCATCAAAGGCATGCTGAAGAACAGCGCAAAGAGGGCAAGAAGAATCAAACCGCTAGCTGTATTCCAGTTTCTCGAATGATTTTTCATGTGTGTGGTCCCGCTGAAATGTTAAAAAAGCTGTGAAATTGTATTATATTTTTGTCAAAATAAAATATCATATTCTGCAGCCAAGTAAAGAATTATTTATTCTGTACTTCTGAATCTCACGAATGATTGTTTCCCCTAGCCCAGGCAATAAGATGAACAAGATCAACTCGAAAGCAAGCAGACTAATCCTGGTTTCTGTCATCGGTATGGCAGCGGCGTGCAGCACCCCGGGCAAAAGTGGCGCGGTGGTCGTCGAATCCGCCAACTACGACAGCCGCGTCAATATCGTTGTCATCCACCACACCAGCGAGGATTTCCAGGGTTCACTCGATATCCTGACCCAGCCTTCGGGTTATTCGGTCAGTTCACATTACCTGGTTCCGGAGCCCCTCGATCCGAGCTACACAGACGAAGAGCTCAGGGTGTATGCGCTGGTGCCGGAAGACCAGCGGGCCTGGCATGCCGGACACAGTTATTGGAAGGAACAGACCAAACTCAATAATGTGTCGGTCGGTATCGAGATCGTCAACGAGACTTATTGCCACCGCGCGGAGAACATGGCCAAGGAATCAATGGCGGACTGGCCGTCGGAGACCATCTGTTTCTACCCCGATTACCCGGAGTCGCAAATCGCGCTGGTGATCGATCTATTGAAGGACATCCTGTCCCGGCATGGCGAGGTGAAACCGACGCATATCATCGGCCACTCAGACATCGCGCCCCAGCGCAAGATCGACCCGGGGCCCAGGTTCCCCTGGGAACGCCTGTACAAGCTGGGCATCGGGGCGTGGTACGACGATGCGACCGTGATCAGGTACTGGGAGCGCTTCAATGGCCAGATGCCGACCGTGCTGCAGATGCAGGAAGCGCTTCATGTTTACGGCTACAGGATCGAACGGACCGGCGAACTCGACGAGCAGACCCGTAATGTACTGCGTGCTTTCCAGCACCATTTTCTTCCCTACCGCGTGAGCAAGGAATTTACGGTCGAAACGGCCGCTGTTCTTTATGCCCTGGTCGAGAAGTATTATGCGTCCGAGCTGGAGCCCCTGCTGCCGGCACCTGATTAGCGTCCATTACGGGAGTAGGTGGCTGCAGGAATTAAACTTGCAGCATGAAACGCCAATACATAGAATAAATTATTCTTGGCCGGCGCAGCTACGTTGCCCGGCCCATGCCACCGGGAATGCCGCAGGAATCGAGGAAAATGCAGCAGTCGCCTGACTATTGGATAGGCAAAATGGAGCGCGCCGGTGACGTCCTGCGCGGTCCTGAATGGATCGAGGCGTTCAACGCGAACTCCTATGAAGCCGATCCAAACCTCGTTGACCTGACGCTTTATCCGGACCGGGTGCCTGGCAGGGAAGTGGCGCGCCTGATCCGGTCTGTCAGCAAACCCGGTGAAACGGACCTTTATTACCGCGACGATCCCGGCCAACGAAAGGTCGGGCCGGAAGACTACGAACGCTACCAGGCCAGCCTGGCGCTGGACGCCATCCCGGAAACCGTGCACGTCAGGTTTGGCCTCGTGCTGCAACGTACCAACATGCGCACATGGCCCGCGCGGGACTTTGTATTCCGCTCCCCGGAAACCCGCGACCTGGATCGCTTCCAGGAGAACGGCCTGTTTCCCGGCGAGATGGTCGTGATTCTGCACGAAAGCGCCGACGGGTTCTGGTGCTTCGTGCGGTCCTACAATTACGGGGCCTGGATTCGCAAGCCGAGGCTCGTCGAGGGGCGGCGGGAGGAGGTCCTCGGCTACGCGCGCACGGACCGCTTCCTGGTCGTTACCGGCAGCCGGGCGATGACCAATTTCAACCCGGCGGACCCGGATACTTCCGAATTGTGCCTTGACATGGGCGTGCGCTTGCCGCTGACCGACCCGGATAAACTGCCCCTCCACGTCGGTGGCCAGAACCCGGTGGCCAGCTTTGCCGTGCAGTTGCCGGCCAGGGACGAGCAGGGCGGCCTGGCCTTCAAAACGGTCCTGATCGGCCGTGGCCAGGATGTGCGCGAGGGTTACCTGCCCTACACCCCGGAGAACATCATCCGCCAGTCATTCAAATTCCTGGGCGAGCGCTACGGCTGGGGTCACTCCTACAATGCACGGGATTGCACCGGCCTGGTACTGGAAGTCTTCCGCTCCATGGGCATCATGCTGCCGCGAAATTCCGCCCAGCAGGGTGCAAGCCCGATCGGGGAGACCGTGCTTTTTAGTGAACACGAAACGGTTGAAGAGCGCCTCGAAGTGCTGGCCGGGGCCGAAGTGGGTGACCTGGTCTATTCGCCAGGTCATGCCATGATTTTCCTGGGTTTCGACGAAGGAGAGCCGTATGTCATCCATGACATGTCCGGTTCCGGCTGGGTTGATGACAATGGGGATCCTATCGAGGGCATCATGAACGGCGTGGCGGTTACGTCATTGCTATCGACAAAAATGTCCCCGGAATGGACGTATTTTGAAAAGATGTATGCCATAAAGAAAATCAGATAATGGTTGAATGATGATGAAAATCGAATCGATTCGCTTCGGAATGCTGCGTGTTCCGCTAAAGACCCCGTTCAAAACATCGTTGAGAACGGTGGATGAAATTGCGGATGTCGTGGTGCTGATCAAGACCGACACCGGCCACACGGGTTACGGCAGCGCGCCGGCCACGGCGGTGATTACCGGTGAAACCCATGGATCCATCATCGAAGCCATCAGCAAGGTCATCGCGCCGGTTATTCTCGGCAGGCGAGTCGAAAACCTGAACCAGATGACCGACCGCATCCAGAAATCCATCGTCAAGAACTTCAGCGCCAAGGCCGCGGTGGAAATTGCGATTTATGATTTGTTTGGCCAGCTATACAAGGCGCCGCTGTACAAATTGCTGGGCGGGGGTGACAACGTGATCACCACCGACATCACCATCAGCGTGGACTACATCGACAAAATGGTTGAAGACGCCCGGGGGGCCGTTGACCTGGGATTCGAAACCCTGAAAGTGAAGGTGGGCAAGGACCCGGCGCTCGATATTGAACGTATCAAGGCTATTTACGCGGCCATCGAAGACCGCGCCCTGATCCGCCTGGACGCCAACCAGGGCTGGACGCCCAAACAGGCGGTCTCGGTGCTGCGTTCGCTGGAGGAAAGCGGCGTCCGGCTCGAACTGGCTGAGCAGCCGGTCAGCGGCGAAGACATAGACGGCATGAAATACGTCACCGACCGTGTGCATACCCCCGTGATGGCGGATGAAAGCTCCTTTGGCCCCAGGGAGGCGATCGAACTGATCACCGGGCGTGCCGCCGATATCATCAATATCAAGCTGATGAAGACGGGCGGTATGTCGAATGCGGTCAAGATCGCTGACATCGCCGGTGTCTATGGCACCGAATGCATGATCGGCTGCATGCTCGAGTCCAGTATCGGTGTTGCGGCCGCGGCCCATATCGCGGCGGCCAAATCCTCGGTGATCACCAAGATCGACCTGGATACGCCATCGCTCGGCCGCTATGACCCCGTGGTCAGCGGCGTCAAGTTCAACAACGCGGAGATCATCATCACCGATGCGCCGGGCCTGGGTATCAGCGAGGTGGCCGATCTCGAAATGCTGGACATCGAATGCAATTGAGGCCCAAACGGCTTGGGCCGGGCGCCCGGATCGGCGTTGTCAGCCCGGCTTACTGGATCGAGCCCGAACGCCTGCAGCGCGCTGTTACGGTGTTTGAGCAACAGGGGTACGAACTCGTTCTGGGTAAAACGACCGGGCTGAAAGAAAACAAGTTTGCCGGTTCGCCCGCCGAGCGCGCGGCGGACATCATGGCGATGTTCAGCGACCCGGACATCGACGCGATCATCTGCGCCCGCGGTGGCTATGGCGGTAACCGGATTCTGCCCCTGCTGGATTACGATGCCATCCGCGCCAACGCCAAAATCTTTGTCGGCTTCAGTGATATTACCGGGTTGCTATCCTCGATCTCGGCACGCTCCGGCCTGGTGACCTTTCACGGCCCGATGCTGACCACCTTCGGCAGGGAAACCGTTGACTACAACCTGGACACCTTTCACCGTGTCCTGTCCGGTGACAACGCAGTGAAAATCGGGCCTGCACCGGGTTGCCCGGCCAGGGTGCTGAGACCCGGAACCGCCAGCGGACCGTTGTGGGGCGGCAACCTGTCCCTGGTGGAAGAACGGCTGGGCACGGCCGGGCAGATCGATACCGGTGGCGCCATCCTCTTCCTGGAGGAAATCGACGAGAAACTGCATGCCTTCGACCGCATGATGTTTCACCTGAAAGAAGCGGGCAGCCTGCGCGGCATCAAGGGCCTGGTCCTGGGGGAAATGCTGGAGATGTCGGATAGCACGGACCCCTTCGGCAAGGACACCGACGAGATTGTGCTGGACGTCTGCGGTGACCTGGATATTCCCATCATCAGCAATTTCCCCTGTGGGCACGGCACCTGCCAGGCCACCCTGCCGGTGTCGCACGTCGTCGAGTTGCATGCGCAAGGGGATTCTCCCTTTATCATGGTGCCTGAATCACCGGTCGTTTGAGGAGGGCCGTGCAATGATGAACTACATCTGGTTCGGCATGATGCTGATCGGGGTCGTGGTCGGCATTTTCACCGGTCGGATAGAGGCCGTGACCCAGGCCGCGATCGACATGGCCAAGGTATCGGTGGAAATCGCGATCGGGCTGATCGGCATTATGGCGCTGTGGCTCGGCGTGATGAAGATTGCCGAGGAATCCGGCCTGATTTCGCTGATCGCGAGGGGGCTGCGGCCAATCATGGTCCGCCTGTTTCCGGATGTGCCCGCGGACCACCCGGCGATGGGTTCGATCGTGCTCAACATGTCGGCCAATATGCTTGGCCTGGGCAACGCGGCAACGCCCCTGGGCCTGAAGGCCATGGAGGAATTGCAGGAGCTCAACCCGGACAAAAAAACCGCTACCAACGCGATGGTGATGTTCCTGGCGATCAATACCTCAAGCGTGCAGTTCATACTGCCCGCAACCGTGGTGGCGCTGATGGGCGGTGTTTCCAGCCAGATTTTCATACCAACCATCCTGGCCACGACCTGCTCGACGGTGGCCGCGATCGTGGCCGTCAAATTCCTTGAAAAGCGCAAGCGGTTCCAACTGGAAGAGCCCGTTGAAACCGACCCACGCGACGGGGTGAGCGATGATTGAATCGATCACCCTCGCCCTGAACGAAATCGCCAAGTACATCATCCCGGTACTGCTGGTCGGTATTCCGCTTTACGCCCTGTCGGTCAAGAAGGTCAAGGTTTACGAGGTCTTCGTGGTTGGCGCCAAGGACGGGTTCACCATCGCCATTCGCATCATCCCCTACCTGGTGGCGATCCTGGTCGCGGTGGGCATGTTCCGCGCTTCCGGCGCGCTTGAGCTGCTGCTGCAGGCATTGGCGCCGGTGCTGACCTTTTTCGGTTTTCCGCCCGAAAACCTGCCGCTGGCCCTGATGCGCCCGCTTTCGGGCAGCGGGTCGCTCGGTCTCTTGACCGACCTGGTGAACGAGCACGGCGCCGACTCCATGTACGCCAAGATTGGCGCCACGATGTTCGGATCCTCGGAAACCACGTTTTACGTCATTGCGGTGTATTTTGGATCGGTCGGCGTCATGCGCAGCCGTCATGCCATCCCCGCGGGCCTGTTTGCCGATTTTGTCGGCGCGATCGCGGCGGTGTTTTTCTGCAAGTTGTTGCTGTTTTAAACAAGGAAAACATGGGGTTAAACATGGTAAACATGGGGTCAGAGTAAGGGACTTACTCTGACCCCTGTTTTCAGCCCGGTTTTCAGCCCCACCCCGGTTTTCAGCCGGAAAATATACGTGGCACCCGCCGGGTCATGCCGGCCAGGAGTTCGTAGCCGATGGTGCCGGCGTGTGCTGCGACCTCGTTGACCAGCAGGTTTTCACCCCACAGTTCAACCGGGTCGCCTACCTTGACGTCCTCCCGTCCGGTGATATCCACCGTGATCATGTCCATCGATACGGTACCGGCCAATGCAGCGCGTTTTCCCTTGACCAGCACCGGTGTGCCGTCCGGCGCGTGGCGCGGGTAACCGTCACCGTAACCGGCGGAAACCGTGGCGATCCGGGACGGCGCCGTGGCCTTCCAGCGTTGCCCGTAGCCAACGCCGCCTCCCGTCTCGACCCGCCGAATGGCCATGATTTCCGAGCGCAGGCTCATCACCGGTCTGAGTCCTGCGACACCGGCGGTGAAGGTATTCCTCGGGTCACAGCCGTAGAGCATGATACCTGGCCGGTTCCAGTCGGCGCGGGATGCGGGCCAATGCAGAATTCCGGCCGAGTTGGCCATGCTGAGCGGCAGGCCCTGGGTCCGGGCGAAAGACAGGAAACGTTCGATCTGTCTCGGCGTAACCGGGCTGTCGAGTTCGTCCGCGCAGGCAAAATGGGTGGCCAGCACGGGCGGCTGGCTGATTTTCGGCGAGGCCAGCAGGGCGGCGCAGGCATCTTCGGCCTCAGCCAGCGGGATACCGAGCCGGTGCATGCCGCTGTCGATCTTAAGCCAGGCCGTGATGGAATCGTCTCCAGGCATGCTCAATACCTTCTCCACCTGTCCCCGGTCGTGCAGCATCAGCCACAGGTTTCCGGCCACGGCCTCTTGCACGTCGTCGCGGCCCGTCACGCCCTGAAGCACCAGCAGAGGGCCTGCAACACCGTTGCTCCTCAGTTCCAGGGCCTCGTCGATGGTCGCAACGGCCAGGGCATCCGCGCGGGACTGCAAGGCAAACCCGGCCTCGACCAATCCATGCCCATACGCGTTGGCCTTGATCACGGCAACGTTTTTCGAGGCAGGGGCGTGGCCGGCAGCGACTTCCAGGTTGTGCCGCAGTGCGTCCAGGTTAATAAAGGCTTTGGTGGGGCGCATGGTTTCCAGGCTCTATTTATTCAATTGCTTGCAAATCAAGGTATTCAAAGTAATCGATGGTGGCGTCCGGCGAGTCGAAAACGCGGTTCATGCGCACCCTGGCCAGGCTGCCATGACGATCGAATTCGAAACGAACCCAGGCATCCATTCCGACCGAACGGTCCGGCCAGCGGGC
>JAZBOH010000186.1:0-5313 GCA_036351055.1 Lysobacterales bacterium | reverse complement strand
TGGTGGTGATGGGTGGACTTGAACCACCGACCTCAGCATTATGAGTGCCGCGCTCTAACCAGCTGAGCTACATCACCTTGAACTGGCCGCCCGAATCGATCGGGGGGCGCAAATTCTCTATGTATGGCGGTGTTTTGTCAACCTTTCCCGTCAAAAACTGTAGCCATAGGCCGACCGGAACCGGTCCTGGATTTCGTCCATGGTCGGATTGTGGTTCTGTGGGCCCTGGACGGCTATCTTGATGGCGCCCATCACGGAACCGATCCGGCAACAGGTGATCAGGTCCAGGTCGTTCAAAAGGCCGTAGATCAGGCCGGAGCGGAAGGCGTCTCCACAGCCGGTCGGATCCTGCACGTCGTCGGGCTTGACCGGCTCGATCTTCGTTTCGCCATCACGGGTTCTCAGCACGGAACCTTCGCCGCCGTGGGTGACGATCATGGCCTCGACCTGTGCGGCGATTTCATCGCCGCTCATTCCTGATTTCTCCTTCAGTAATTGGAATTCGTAATCGTTGACGATGACGTATTTCGCTTCCTCGATGAAGCGGCGCAGTTCCTCGCCGTTGAACAGGGTCATGCCCTGGCCCGGGTCGAAGATATGCGGAATACCACAGGCCACGAAATCGCGGCTGTGCTGGATCATGGCCTGTTTGCCGTCGGGCGCCACGATACCAATCCTGATGCCGTCGGTGTCTTCCACCTGGTTCAGGTAGCTGTGCTGCATGGCGCCGGGGTGGAAAGCCGTGATCTGGTTGTCGTCGATATCGGTCGTGATAAAGGCCTGGGGTGTGAATTCCCCCTCCATGTGCCGCACGTAGCGCATCGAAATGCCGAGGTTTTCCAGGTGTTTACGGTAGGGGCCGAAATCGTCGCCCACGGTGGCCATCGGGAAAGGGTGTTCACCCAGCAGGTGCAGGTTGTAGGAAATATTGCCGGCGACACCACCGAATTCACGGCGCATCTTGGGAACCAGGAAGGCGACATTCAGCATATGCACCTTGTCGGGAAGGATGTGTTCCTTGAACTGGTCCGGAAACACCATGATGGTGTCGTAGGCGAGTGACCCACAAATCAGTGCAGACATGGTTTTTCTCACTTCTGATATACGAACGCGGGCATTCTAACGGATTTGCTCTCGAGGCGGGCAAACGGTTATCGAATTGCTCGGGATTTCTGATATATCACAGGACGCCATTTTGCCTTCCGGAGGCGGAAAGCCAGGTTTTGGGAGGCGGCCGGAAGGCGCATAAATTAAGTGTTTTTAACGGTTTACAGCTTGCCAGTTCAACGGCCTGCTGATACATTAGTTACCCTCACCTCGCAGTGGTTCAAGGAATTTTCTTACATCATGGTATTCAAGAGTCTTCGAGGCCTATTTTCGAACGATCTGTCGATCGACCTGGGAACGGCCAATACCCTCATTTTCGTCCGCGGACAGGGCATCGTGTTGAACGAGCCTTCCGTGGTTTCGGTGCGCATGGATCGCGGACCCGGCGGACCCCAGCACGTCGCCGCGGTTGGCACCAAGGCCAAGCAGATGCTTGGCCGCACGCCTGGCAATATCCGCACGGTGCGCCCCCTGAAAGATGGCGTCATCGCCGACTTCAACATGACCGAAGCGCTGCTCCAGCATTTTATTCGCGAGGTCCATACGTCCCGCTTCCTGCGCCCCAGCCCGCGTGTGCTGGTCTGCGTGCCGTGCAGTTCCACCCAGGTCGAGCGCAAAGCGATCAAGGAGTCGGCGGAAGGCGCCGGGGCACGTGAGGTGTTCCTGGTCGAGGAACCGATGGCGGCGGCAATCGGCGCCGGCATCCCGGTGCACGAGGCGCGTGGCGCGATGGTGCTGGATATTGGCGGCGGTACCTCCGAGGTCGCCGTCATCTCGCTCAACGGCCTGGTTTACTCACACTCGGTTCGAGTCGGCGGTGACAAGTTCGACGATGCCATCATCAACTACGTGCGGCGCAACTACGGCACCCTGATTGGCGAAACCACCGCCGAGCGCATCAAGATCGAGATTGGCTGCGCCTGGCCGGACGAGGAACCGGAACAGCTCGAGGTGTCCGGCCGCAACCTGGCCGAGGGTGTTCCACGCAATATCACCATCAGCAGCAACGAGGTGCTCGAAGCCTTGAACGAAAGCCTTTCCAGCATCCTCGAGGCGGTCAAGACGGCCCTTGAGCAGACCCCGCCTGAACTCTGCGCCGACGTGGCGGAAACGGGCATCGTGCTGACCGGTGGCGGCGCCCTGTTACGTGGCATGGACCGCCTGATCGCCGAGGAAACCGGACTGCCCGTATTTCCGGCCGATGACCCACTGACCTGCGTGGCGCGTGGTGGCGGACGGGCGCTGGAGTTGATGGACCAGAATAACGGCGACTTCTTCGCCGCGAACTAGCCTTGGTCACTGGAAGCGCCGGCACTGGATCCCGTTTTACCGGGCCGGCGGCCCAGACGGCCCGGCTCATGCTGTATGGCTTGCTGGCCGTGGTCCTGATGGCGATGGATCACCGCGGCCACTACGTGCCCAAGGTACGCAGCGTGCTGGAGAATGCGGTGGAACCGTTTTACCACGTGGTGGAGTGGCCGGTCGGCGCCCTGCGCAACCTGTACGGCCAGTTCCAGTCGCGTCGCTCACTTCGACATGAAAACGAGTCCCTGCGTGAACAACTGTTGGGCCAGCAGGCAGACCTGCAGCGCCTGGATACCCTGGTCGAGGAAAACCGCCGCTTGCGCGCCCTGTTCGCGGGTGCCGAGAGCCTGAGTTTTGAGTACCGCTTTGCGGAGCTGGTGCACGTCGATCTCGATCCCTTCTCCCACAAGGTGCTGATCGACCGCGGTTCCGTTGATGGTGTCGTCGGCGGGCAGGCGGTGATCGACGGTTCGGGGGTCATGGGCCAGGTGGAAGATGTACACCTGCACTTTTCCAATGTTCGATTGATTTCCGATCCGAACCACGCGCTCCCGGTGCAGATCAACCGCACGGGCCTGCGCACCGTGGCCTTCGGTTCGGGTGAAACCGGCGCCCTGAACATGCCCAATGTGCCGCGCCAGGCAGACGTACGCGAGGGTGACCTCGTCGTAACCTCGGGCCTGGGCGACCGGTTCCCCGGCGGTTACCCGGTGGCGCGGGTCAGTCGTATTGACCGCCAGGAGGGGAAGACCTTCATACACGTCGAGGCAGAGCCGCTGGCGGCCCTGGACCGGGGCCGCGAGGTTCTGCTGATCTCGACCCTGGAAAAAGAACCCGCTACGGAAGCGGAAGAGCAGGCTGAACCACCCGGCAATGACAGCGAAACACAGGACGGGGGGCCATAATCATGATGGCCCGCCGCGACCGCTACCCGGTAATCGTCATTACGCTGGCAATCGCCCTGTTTCTGACCCTGCTTCCGCTGCCGGCCTGGCTGCAGGTCATGTGGCCGTACTGGGCTGGCCTGGTGATGATTTACTGGTGCCTGGAAACGCAGGACCTGGTGTCACTCGGGATGGCATTTTTCACTGGCCTGGTCTTTGACCTGTTTACCGGCAGCCTGTTGGGTTTGCATGCCCTGAGTCTTACCATTATTGTCTACCTGGTGGTCCGTTTCCGCGCGCGGCTGCGCTTTTTCCCGCCCTGGCAACAGGCGCTCTCGGTGTTTGTCCTGCTGATGAACGACCGTATCATCCTGTTGTGGATCATCATCCTGCGCGGCGATCCGCTTCCGTCGCCTGAATACTGGCTGCCACCGGTAGTTGGAACCCTGGTGTGGCCCTGGCTGTTCCTGTTGCTGGACCGCTACCGGGGTAGAATGCGACACCGGTCCATGTCGTGAATTTCCCCGCACTGAGAAAGAAACAGGGCCGCCGCCCGATCAAGGACCAGGCGCAGGAAGCCCGGCGGTTCAGTTCACGCGCGATGACGGCCTTTATCATCATCTCGGTAGTGCTGTCCCTGCTCGCCCTGCGCTTCGTCTACCTGCAGGTCATTTCCTACGAAGAATTTTCCACCCGGTCCACCAGCAACCAGGTTCGCGTGGTCCCGGTGGCGCCCAACCGGGGCCTGATCTACGACCGCCGGGGGCGCCCGATTGCCCAGAACCGCCCGGCGTACCGCCTCGAACTGGTTCCCGAAAAAATCGCCGGGCTCGAACAGGTCATCGCTGAACTCGGGATGATCATCGAGTTGCCGGAAGACGTGCTGGAAAGGTTCGAGCGCAATCGACAGCGCCACCGCTCCTTTGACAGCGTACCGCTCAAGTTCAACCTGAGCGAGGAGGAGGTGGCGCGTTTCGCCGTTGACCGGCACCGCTTCAACGGCGTGGAGGTAGTGCCCTACCTGGCCCGTTATTATCCCTATGGCGAATTGCTGACCCACGTGCTGGGTTATGTTGGCCGGCTGGACGTCGATGACCTCAACCGTGTGGAACAAGGTGGCCAGGGGGGTAACTACCGTGGCACCACGCACATCGGAAAAATCGGCATCGAGCGGTTCTATGAAAATGAGTTGCACGGTTTCAGCGGCCTGGAAAAAGTCGAAACCAACGCGCAGGGCCGAACGCTCAAGGTTTTGGAACGGGTGGACCCGGTTCATGGCAATGACCTCGTGTTGTCACTCGACGTGGCGGTGCAGCAGGCGGCCTGGGATGCGCTGGGCGACCGCCCGGGCTCGGTCGTAGCGCTGGACCCGAGCGACGGTTCCGTCGTGGCCATGGTCAGCAAGCCGGCCTATGATCCCAACCTGTTTGTGCACGGCATCAGTTCGAAAGACTACAGCGCCATCCTCAACGCACCCGGCCGCCCCCTGTTTAACCGCACCCTGCTGGGTGGCTACGAGCCCGGTTCCACGATCAAGCCGTTTATTGGCCTGGCGGGGCTGGAACTGGGGGTGATCAATGACAGCGACGAGGTGTTCTCGGGTGGTGAATACTACCTGCCCAACGTCTCGCGCCCTTACCGGGACTGGAAACGGGGCGGGCACGGCTCGGTCAATATCTACGAGGCACTGGAGCAGTCGGTCAACAGTTTTTTTTACCAACTGGCGTTGGACCTGGGCATCGACCGCATACACGACTACCTGTCCCAGTTCGGTTTTGGTATTCCGACCGGCCTGGACCTGCTCGGTGAAACCTCGGGGGTACTGCCCTCGCGTGAATGGAAGCGCGGCCGCTATGGATTGCCCTGGTACCCGGGCGAGCCGGTGATCACCGGTATCGGTCAGGGTTTCAACGTGGTCACCCCGCTGCAGTTGGCCAATGCACTCAATACCCTGGTCAATGGCGGTACGCGGTTTGCGCCGCGCCTGCTCTACGCCAGCAAGCGGGCGGGGGATGAG
>JAZBOH010000185.1:0-3372 GCA_036351055.1 Lysobacterales bacterium | reverse complement strand
CTTGGGCTTTACGGTGAGTATCGAGGCCGCGGCGCGATAGATCGGATCGCGACCATAGACGATCGCGAGACCTACCGCGGATGAGAGCAGCAGCACACTGAAGAAGACTTTCCAACGCCGCCAGCGCGCCGGGCCGGTCGGCTCCGGCTGTGGTGAGCCCTGGATCAGTTCGACGCTGGGGAGTTGCGGCGTGTTCACGGCAGAGATTCCTTGATTCTTATTTGAGAATTCCTAAAAACGCGCATCGGTGTCCCGGGTCTGGACGGCAGACGACCGGGCCGGCGGAATTCGTGTTTTGGCCGAATCCAATGTCGCGCAGTTTACCCTTCCAGCTGCGCCTCTGTAGCGAAAAATAGGTGACCTGCGAATACGGCTCCTTGAATTCAGCGCGTGCCGGAATAGTCATCGGGGTGCCGCCTGCCCGACGTGGAATTCGCGGTTGCGACTTGAATTATCGATCTATATATACATATAAAACAATAAGTTGAAACATATACATCAAGTGATTTATGCGGAAGAAATCAGCGCTACGAGGGTTCCTGCTTGAACAGGGCGTGCATGAGGTTGTTCTGAAATATGGGGTTTCCGGTGAGAAACTGATGCTGCTCGCATAGAAATACGGAGTGCGAGACGGCCGGCTGCGGGATGGCCTGGAAGCCCGGCATCAGTTCGTTCTCCCAGCGCCCCATAAGGGAGCTTCGCGTAACCACGGAGTCGCCCGGGTCGTGGATCAGATCCTGATAGTCCAGACCCGCGACGGGTTTCGTCATCTTGCTCGGGTGCTCCCTGGCGCGCATTTTTTTACGCACCTTTTCCACCACCAGGCGTGCGACGGTGGCATCGCAGTCGCCGCCAAACACAAAAGGCCGGACATCCCGCTCGTCGGTCTCCTGGGACATAAGCAGCATGAAATTCCTGCCCCGGTTCATTTGCCTGCCGAGATAGGACTCCAGCGTGCGCAGGTAACGTTTGCCGGCCCTACCCCCACCTTTACGTCGAATGGTTCGTTCGCGTACCTCGGGGTCGAAGATCGACCACTGGAATTCGCGCCAGGTCTCTGTATCGAAAACGTCCCTGGCGATGATGTCCCCCCAGCGGTCAATCAACCAGGGGAGGGCCGGGTGTGGCATCAGCTGCGGGGCGCCCGAGATCGTGGCGATAATCTCGGCCGGGATTTTTCGCAATCCCATCTCCTCTCCGCGCACGTGTGAAAGCACCGGTTGCATGGTGCCGAGGTTTGGCGTGCCGACCATCAGCAGACGCCTTATTGCCGGGGCGCCGGCATAGGAGGGGATGGCATCACCGGTATCGAGATGGTCCGAGGTGCCGAAGCGCGCGTAGTAGCGTGCCAGCAGGCCGCCGTTGGAGTGTGCCAGGATGTCGACCTGCAGATCGGGTTGGCCGTAGTCGGCACGAATCTGTTCGATCAGCTGGTGCAGGCCGGGCAGCGCGGCAACATTGTCCAGTCGCCAATCGTACAGGTAGACGTAGTAATTCCGCTGCTTGGGTTCGACCGGTTCACCCGGCTGACGTCGTGAGTAACCGCCCGGGCCTTCGAGGGTGTCGAGTATCTGGCCGTAGAAATCACGACCGAGCCCCTGTCTGAATACAGCGCAGGGCCGGACGGCAGTGTCGACCGGGTCCAGGGTGGATTCATCGATGTCGACCTCAAGCCCCTTGTAGCTGCTGAACAACAGCTTGGCCGAGGATCGGGGCCAGATTTCACGCCCGCTGCGCGTATCCAGCAAACGCGAACCGAAGGCGCCTGGAATAACGATCAACGGCGGCTGGTCGTCGCGTCCGACCTGGCCATAAAGGTCGTCCAGTGGTGGTTCTTTGCCTCGATTGGTGGCACAACCGCTACCGAGCGCCAGGGCAGCCAAGAGAAAGTCCCTGCGGGTAAGGCCTGAGATGATCTGTCCCTCCATGTGGCCCCTTGTTTGGCGGCCACCGTTTCAGGTGGACGGCACAAGGGGCACAAACCTGTGTTCCATTTTACAGATGATCGGCGAGCTGTTCCTTGAGATAATCGAACCAGCCGGCAGGCAGTGGTTCGGTCAGCTCGACGGCGCGTTCGAAATCTGGGTCAAACACCTGACCAACCAGTGCTTCGACGGCCGGCGGGTGCGAGGTGGCAATATTCGTCTCCTTGTTGAGGCGCAGGCTGAGCCTGTCGAAGTTGGCGGAACCCAGGCAGGCCCAGCCATCATAGATTGCGGCTTTCAGATGCGACATGCCGGGATAGATGTAAACCCGGATGCCGTTTCGCAGCATGACGTTGGCCGCCAGGACGTTGCTGCGGCTTATCAGTCCCGAGTCGTTGCGGTAGGGCATGATCACCCGCACATCCACGCCGCGCCGTCGAGCTTTGACCAGTTCGTAGAGTACGGCGTCACTGGTCAGGTAGGCGTTCTGAATCCAGATACGATTTTCGGCGCGGCGCATGGCGGCGATCTGAGACTGCAGTATCTGCGATCGGCCGGTTTTCGTGTATACCAGGCGCAGCGGGTAGTCCTGCTCCCCCGGTTCCCGTACAGGATGATCGCTGCGTTGAAAGGTGGCCTGCAGGTCGCCGAGCAATCCGGCCTGGGCTCGCGCATTTTCAAAGTCCCGGATCAGCACATCGACCACCGGTCCCTTTACCTCCACCATAAGGTCGTGCCATTCGTAGCGATACTCACGCCCTATGTTCATGCCACCGAGAAAGGCGGATCTATCATCAACGATGATCGTCTTGGTGTGGTCGCCCTGCATCCAGGGGTTGGAGAGCATACGTACACTGATGTCAGAATCCGCCCGCAGGTAGTTGGCGATGGACAGCGGGCCGGGCGGCGCGTGATCCGGGGTGTATTCGGGTTTCGCCATACCGCCGTAAATGGTACCGAAGCCGTCCAGCAGTATCTGTATCGAGACCTCTTTGGAGCGGCTTTTCAGCAGGTCCGCTATCTTTACCGCGTAGTCGTCGTTGTCGAAGATATACAAGCGCATACGGATGGAACTGCGCGCTGTTTTGACCGCGTGAATGAGGGCCGGAAAAAACGCCGGTCCGTCCACCAGGTAACGGAGTTGACCGTGGGTACCATCGCCAAGCAGTTCGTCCAGTTCGCTTTCCCAATCCTTCGGGTTCATGAAGTCTGAATCGCTCAGTGGTGCCAGTGGAGAGGGAGGGATTGCCCAGGTAGGTGTTGGTTGCAGCGTGTCGAGTACCGTGGTGCTGAGGCTGGACAGAAGTCGGGCGAAGGATGACAGTGGCCGGGTGTAGACGCTTTTCGCCTGACTGCTTATGGCATGAAAGGCAGCCTGTGCGGTTCCTGCCGGGCCATATCCCAGTAACTGGTTTTTTTCCGTCCATCGTTGGATGAAATACACGCG
>JAZBOH010000184.1:0-3744 GCA_036351055.1 Lysobacterales bacterium | reverse complement strand
TCAACCAGGCCACCGAGGCTGACAGCGATCACGATAAAAACCGACATCAACGCGATGTTTTTTTCGAGTTTCTTGTGTCCTTGGCTCATTAGTGGTCTCCCCAGTGTGCAGGTTCAGCCGCTTTGAATTCCAGGGGTTCACCCTGCGTCAGAGTCTTGAACGTGTTCCAGGCCATGATGAACATGCCACTCAGGAACATCAGGCCGCCCAGCAGCCGGATGGCGTAGTAAGGCTTGGTCGCGGCAATGGTCTCGATGAAGGTGTAAGTCAGGGTTCCGTCATCGTTGAATGCACGCCACATCAGGCCCTGCATCACGCCGGCGATCCACATGGAAGCGATATACAACACGATACCGATGGTCGCGATCCAGAAGTGGGCGTCGACAGCCTTGACGCTGTACATGACTTTTTCACCCATTAACCTCGGCATCAGGCCATACAGGGAACCGATGGTCATCATCGCCACCCAGCCCAGGGCGCCGGAGTGCACGTGACCGACAGTCCAGTCGGTGTAATGGCTCAGGGCGTTGACGGTCTTGATCGACATCATCGGCCCTTCGAAGGTCGACATGCCGTAGAAGCTGAGCGCCACGATCATGAACTTCAGGACCGGGTCGGTGCGCAGCTTATGCCAGTGCCCCGACAGGGTCATGATGCCGTTGATCATGCCGCCCCAGCTGGGCGCCAGCAGGATCAGGGAAAACACCATGCCGAGCGACTGCACCCAGTTCGGCAGTGCCGTGTAGTGCAGGTGGTGGGGGCCGGCCCACATGTAAATGGCAATCAGTGCCCAGAAGTGCACGATAGAAAGCCGGTAGGAATAGACCGGGCCTTCCGTTTGCTTGGGCACGAAGTAGTACATCATGGCCAGGAAGCCCGCTGTCAGGAAGAAACCGACCGCGTTGTGCCCGTACCACCACTGCACCATCGCATCGACGGATCCGGTGTAGACCTGGTAAGACTTGGTCATGGTCACCGGCAGTGCCAGGTTGTTGACGATATGCAGTAGTGCGATGGTGATGATGAATGCCGCGTAGAACCAGTTGGCCACGTAGATGTGGCTGACGCGCCGCTTGACGATGGTGCCAAAAAACACCACCGCGTAGGATACCCAGACGACCGCGATCAGGATGTCGATCGGCCATTCGAGCTCGGCGTATTCCTTGCTCTGGGTCCAGCCCAGCGGGAGCGAGACGGCCGCTGCCACGATGACGAGTTGCCAGCCCCAGAATACGAAGGAAGCGAGTCCGCCGGCAAACAGCCGCGTATGGCAGGTCCGCTGCACCACGTATAGAGAGGTGCCGATCAACGCGCATCCGCCAAAGGCGAAAATCACCGCGTTGGTATGCAAGGGACGAAGCCTGCTGTAAGTGAGCCAGGGGATGTCGAAATTAAGTGCAGGCAGCCATAACTGGGCGGCGATAATCACACCTACCAGCATGCCCACAATTCCCCAGACCACAGTCATGACGACAAATTGTCGCACCACTTTATCGTTGTAGGTCATAAGTATTTTCCGTTTGTTGAGTCACAAAGGGTAAAACGCCAGCGCACCGCTTCCGGCGCGTAAAAAAAACACCCGGCCTGTTGCGGCCGGGTGAGAACGAATCAGGATTTTGCCACCCAGGCGTTACACCAGCCAGCACCCCGTACCGGGCGGTTCTGGAAGATGCTGCAAGGGGCAGTCTCCGCGTCCGCTTCCCCGGAAAACAGCGCGCAGTTGTTGCAGAACTGCTTGGCGCCGGCATCACCGGCACGCTTGGGGAATTTCGCGGTATCGACCGTGCTGGCGTCCAGGACATAGCCCATGGCCTGCGCCAGGGGTTCGTCTTCGGTCACTTCGTCGCCTGCAAGAAGGTTGATCGGGATGGCTGACAGCGCCAGCGCGCCACCGCCGGCGGTAACCCCGAGTTTCAGGAAATTGCGGCGATTGATCAGTTTCTGGTTTTTCACGTCTCTCTCCGATGGTGCAACTATAAAAAAGATTAATTTTCAGCCCTCAGGAGGCCGGTCAGCAAATCAAGCAAACGGGACTGCGGAAACGGCTTGTCGAGGAAATCCACGGCCCCCTGGCGGATCAGGTCCACCGCGCCCTGCAGTGGAAGATCATGGCCGGTGAACACGACTGGAACGCTGAATTGTTTGCAGCGCTCCAGGATTTCTCCGGGGGTGCAATCCGGCAAGCTGGCCTCACTGATGACCGCGGTAATTTCACCCGATGCCATCAACGCGTCCAGGTTATCGCAATCCGTTGCGTTTCTGACCGTCCAGTTTTCAGCTTGCAGGAGTAACGTGAGCGCATCTCGTACGCTTTCGTCCGGCTCGTTCAGCAGCAGAACACCCTGTGTTTGCGCCTGGTTAATGGCATGCTCCCCTGGCATTTTGCAAATGCTACCGGTCCCGTTGAATTCGTCCATCAGGGAAACTACGTAGAAATGATGTTTTTGTAGTGAACTATTCGCCAATACTGTTTAGATATCAGTCGTTTGACCGGTGGTCTCAGCTGAACTGCAGCCCGTTTCGAGAACGGTTATCATTCGCACCAATGTGGGCAGTGAATCCGCGGCCATTTTTTCCATGACGTGGGCGCGGTGGATTTCAACGGTTCGGTGGCTGATACCCAGTGCTTCGGCGATTCCCTTGTTGGACAGGCCGCGCGCCAGCAATTTCATCACGTCGCGCTCCCGGGGCGTGCAGGAGTCCGCCCGTGCTCTCAATTCCTGCAGTTCGAGCAGTCGTTCCTGTTCGATCCGGTAGTGCTCGATGGCGGCGTGCACCTTGCTCAGCAACTCCCCTTCCCTGAACGGCTTGGTCAGGAAGTCGAACGCTCCCTGTTTGATCGCCGAAACGGCCAGCGGGATATCACCGTGGCCGGTAATGAATATCACGGGATAGGCCAGCTTACGCTGGCCCAGGATACGGAACAATTCCAGGCCATCGGTGCCAGGCATGCGGATGTCCAGCAGCATGCAGTCGAACGAAGCAGGTTCTTTTTCAGCCAGGAAGGCATCTGCCGACGCGTAGCCGAAACTGCGTATATCACTGGCGTACAGCAAAAGGCGCAGGGATTCACGGATGGCCTCGTCGTCGTCAATGATGCAAACAAGGGGGTCGGAATTCATGCCGCCTATCCTATCGATTCCAAAGGTAGGTACAGTGTAAACCGGCTGCCGCCTTCTTTTGGCTTCGTGTACTTCAAATGACCACCGTGTGCCGTGGCGATGCTCTTGCAAATAGAAAGGCCGAGCCCGACGCCGTTGGGCTTGGTGGTAAAGAACGATTCGAACAGCCGGTCGTGATCGCCGGGCGGTATGCCGGGGCCGTTGTCACTCACGGAAACTTGTAATTCCGGCCCGTCCTGCCGCAGGTCGATTTTGATCTGCCCTGCCGCCTGCCCCGGCTGAGCCAGGGCATCCAGGCTGTTTTTCACCAGGTTGACCAGGACCTGCTGGATCTGGATTTCGTCCACATAGAGGTCGAGCGGCGTTGCCAGCGGGGTAAAATGAATTTCTGTGTTAATTTTTTTTATTTCATATTCAAATAGTAATAGAACATTTTTGACAATATGATTAATGTCCTGACGGGATTTCGAGACGGTCCCGCTACGCACCAGTTTGCGCAAGCGCTGGACGACCTCGGCTGCCCGTCGCGACTGTTCGCCGATCCGCTCACATATCGAGTGCATGTCTGCGCGGGAGGTGTCACCGCCCCGGTCGATCAGGGACTTTCCGGCATCAGCATAGG
>JAZBOH010000183.1:0-39509 GCA_036351055.1 Lysobacterales bacterium | reverse complement strand
CCAGGCTTTCGGCGGCGGTTCACGCAAGATGGTGGTGATTGCCCTGCTGGTCCTGTTCGGACTTGGACTGTGGTCGGCGTTTTACACCGTGCCGAGTGATTCGGTGGCGGTGATCCAGCGCTTTGGGAAATACGTGAAAGAGGTCCCGGCAGGCCTGCATTTCAAGTTTCCCCTGGGCATCGACATAGCGACCACCGTTCCGGTCAAACGCCAGTTGAAGCAGGAGTTCGGCTTTACCACGCCCGGCGCCCGTGATGCGTACCAGAGCCCGAAGGATGGAAAACGCGAAACCGAGATGGTTACCGGCGATCTGAATGCCGCCCTGGTCGAGTGGGTGGTTCAGTACCGGGTCGCAGACCCCGCGAAATTCCTGTTCGAAGTACGCGAACCCAGGGCCACGCTGCGTTATGTCTCCGAATCGGTGATGCGCGAAGTGGTTGGCGACCGCACGGTTGACGAGGTCATCACCATCGGCCGCCAGGAAATCGAGAACGAAGCGCTGGTCAAGATGGAAGCCCTGTCAAACAAGTACGAGATGGGCATCAGCATCGACCAGGTGCAGTTGAAAAACATCAATCCGCCCGGACCGGTGCAGGAATCGTTCAACGAGGTCAACCAGGCCCAGCAGGAAAAGGAAAGGCTGATCAACGAAGCGCGGCGCGATTACAACCGGGTCATCCCGCTGGCCGAAGGTGAAAAAGACCAGCGAATCCGCGAGGCCGATGGTTACCGGCTGAAGAGAATCAACGAGGCCGAGGGCGATGCGGCCCGCTTCAACGCCCTGTTCGAGGAGTACAGCAAGGCCCCCGAAGTCACGCGCCGCCGTATCTACATCGAGACCCTGCAGGTGGTCCTGCCCGACATTCGTTCCAAGATCATTGTTGACGAACAGAGCCAGGGGATTTTGCCCTTGCTCAACCTCAATGACATCAGCGGAGAAAAACCATGAGCCAGGCAAAATTAATCAGTAGCGTAGTGGCACTGGGCGCCGTGGCCTATGTCTTGATGAGTTCGATCTACACGGTGAACGAAGTCGAGCAAATGATCATTACCCAGTTCGGCAAACCGGTGGGAGAACCAGTGACCACCGCCGGCCTGAAGGTCAAGCTCCCGTTTATCCAGGAGGTCAACCCGATCGACAAGCGGGTGCTGGAATGGGATGGCCCGCCTTCGGACATGCCCACCAAGGACAAGCTCTACATATCGGTTGACCTGTTTGCGCGCTGGCGGATCACGGATCCGCTGCAGTATTTCCTGCGCCTGCGCGATGAACGCAGCGCCCAGTCCCGGCTGGACGACATCCTGGGCAGTGAAACACGCAATGCGGTGGCCAAGCACGAGTTGATCGAAATTATCCGCACCACCAAGGACCGGATTCCGTTACGCGACGCGCTCCTGACCGAGGCCGAGCAGGCGCTGGACATGGGCGCATTGGTGCCGATCCAGAAAGGCCGTGCATTGGTTGAGCAGGAGATTTTCGAGGAAGCCGCGAAGAAGGTGGAAGTGTTTGGCATCGAACTGCTCGACATTCGATTCAAGCGCATCAACTACAACCAGAGCGTGCGTCCCAAGATCTACGACCGCATGATCAGTGAACGGCGCCAGATTGCGGAACGCTTCCTGTCGGAAGGCAATGGCGAAGCCGCGAGAATCCGCGGAAACCGGGTGCGCGACCTGAACAAGATCCAGTCGGAAGCCTACAGGCAGGTCGAGGAAATACGTGGCGTGGCAGACGCGAAAGCTACGGAAATCTATGCAGCCGCTTATAACCAGAGCCCCGAGGCCGCCGCATTTTACGAATTCACCCGTACCATGCAGAGCTATGAATCCATCATTTCCGACAGCACGACATTGATCCTGTCCACGGACAGCGATATGTTCAAGTTCCTCAAGAAAATGGACCCTGAGGGAGACATTCGGACGGACTGAAAACCAGGCGGGGTGACCCGGACCGCCGGGTCGCCTCTACAGGTGAAATACCGTTCAGGAATTTTTCTTGGCTTTCCTGGCCGCCTTCTTTTCTTTTGGCGTCAGCGCCGCTTTCTTTTTTGTTTCCTTGTTACTTTTCTGTTCTCTGCCCATTTCAATCGCTCCTGGATAAAGGCCCTTAGTACCATCATAGACTGAACGGGCAGCGCCTGGTTTATAATGCCCGGCTTCAAAGCGCTGTTTATTGCCTGTCCGCTCTCAGGGGGAAACTGAAATCTTGAAATCAATACGGGGATCCAATGTTCCCGAATTATTGTCTTTTGCACGTTTTCTCATAGGCTTACCGCCGTTTCTGCGCAGCCCGATCTCCTTTGACGAAGCCGAAGCAACCGTTCGAGACAACGTGGTTGGCCGTGAGCAGCGGTTGATCGATAAACTCGAATCGGCCGTATTTTCCTATGCCCGCAGCCCTTACAAAAAGCTCTTCGATTACGCCGGCCTGACCCGGGCTGATGTGGTCGGGCGAATCCGGACACTCGGTGTAGAGCCTGCCCTCGAGGAATTCAGGTCGCGTGGAGTCTATGTGACCTGGGATGAATTCAAGGGGCGGCAGGCTGCACGGCGGGGAGGACAGGCCTTCCATTTCAAGCCGGAAGATTTTGATAATCCCATCATGCGACCGAGTCTCTCGACTGCGTCCAGCGGTTCTTCCGGGGCGCCAGTCCGGGTGGGGAATGACCTCGAAGACAACACCCAGTCCTGCGTCGACTGGGCGGTTCTTTTTCGCGCCTGGGGCCTGGAGGAGAGTCCGCTGCTCTTCTGGACCGCCGATTACGCCGGAATGGCCATACGCTACCTGAAGTGCTCCAAGATCGGCAAAGATTATGAGCGCTGGTTCATCTCTTCACCGGTGACAAAACCCGGCGAGAAGTTCCGCGCCCGTCTTGTGCACGGCTATACCGCCTTCTGGGCCGGATACCCTAAAGCGGAACCCGCGCCGCTGCATGCTTGCGAGCCGGTCCTTGCGTGCCTGCTGGACTACCTGGACCAGGGTCGCCGCCCGATTCTCAACTGTACGCCGAGCGGCGCCCTGGAACTCTCCCGCCGGGCCATCCAGGCGGGCCGTTCGTTACAGGGGGTGTATTTCCTGTTGGGCGCCGAGCCGTTGAGCGACGCCCGGGAGCAAATAATCGCAGCCAGCGGGGCGGTTACGATACCGACCTACGGCACCTCCGAAGGCGGCTGGATCGGGGCGCAGTTCCCCGGGGCCGAACACCCCGACGAGGTCGCCATTTTTCGTGACGCCTATGCCGTCACCCCCTTCCCGCAGGATCCTCCGGAAAGTGGCCATGGGTTCACCCCTCTGCTCCTGACAAACCTTCGGCCGGCCGCCCCCAAAGTCCTTATCAACACCGGTATCGGCGACAGTGCGCAGATTTCCACCTACCGCCCTTCCGATTATGCGGAATCACTGGGTTACACGGTTCGTCTTCACCGCATCCGCAGCTTTCGGAAAGTAACGGTATTCGGCTCGACCTTCGCGTTGACGGATCTGACGATCCTGCTGGAAGAAATCCTGCCGCGAATGTGTGGTGGAGGGGCCACGGATTACCAACTGGCCGAATCAGAGGAAAACGGGATTTCCAGGCTCATTCTCCGCGTGAATCCATCGATACGGGGTATGGACGACAGTGAAATCTGCCGTGTTTTTCTCCGCGAACTGGAAGAACTTCAGCACTTCTACAAGCCAATGACCTGGGTATTGAAAAACAACGCCTCCCTGGTCATCAAACGCGAGAAGCCAACACCTGGCCCGAGCGGGAAACTTTCTCCGGTCATCACGCAAACATGAAACTGCTTTTACCTGAATTCGAACACGGTCCACCGGGCCAGAAACTGAAGATACTGGTCATTGGCAGTATTCCGCCCTACCCGGGCGGCGCCGAAATCAGCCTGGGGCACTTTATCGATGGGTTTACACGGAAGGGACATGCCGTCACCTGCATTTCTCCCGCTTCGCAGAAGTTGGCAGATGCATGTACCGAATTCGATCACCGGCATCCCCAGTACCGGGTTCACCGCTATTCCATGCCCGACCTGGACCTGCTTCCGTACCGGCCGGATCCCGAGTTCGCAAGCCGCGAAAAGCGCGAAATCGAAAAACTGTTTTACCCGATAGTGGAACAATTTCGCCCGGACGTGATTATCTCCGGGCGTGACTCCTATGCCCCCATCGTCATCCCGCTGGCGAACGGCGCCGGTTTGCGGTGCATTCAGTTACTCCGCGGCAGCCCGACGGCACAGATCCTTGGCGGCTCCTATCCTGCCGACCTCGGCCGGGTTTTCCTCGAGCACCTGCAGTGCGCCGACCAGGTTATCGCGGTCGCTGAATACATGGCTAGCGGCGTTCGTGAACGCGGGATTGCACAGGCTTTTTGTATTCCCAATGCAGTCGATACACGGCACTTCCGGCCTGCAGAAAATAAAGTGAGCGTCTTGCGCAAGCTGGGGCTGCCCACGAACGCACCGATCATCCTCTCCCCTTCCAATTTGCTGCCACGGAAGCGGCCCTTCGACCTGCTGCGGGCCGCTGAAATCGCCTTGCAGGGCAGGCCGGACCTTCATTTCATCTTTCTTGGGCAGGGCACCGATGCCGAAAAGCTGGCTTTGGCCGTTGATCGATCCCCTGCAAAAGACAACGTTCACCTGTTGGGTTGGCTGGACTACGAGGAAATGCCAGGCCTGCTCAACGCGGTCGACCTGGTCGTGATGACATCCGAGAGCGAGGGCATGTCCCGTGCCTGCATCGAAACAATGGCCTGCGCCGGGCTGCTGATCGCCAGTGACATCGCTCCGGCACGGGAGCTTGTCGATGACGGCCGCAACGGTTTGCTGTTTCCCCTTGGCGATTTCCGGGCCCTGGCCGAACGAATCCTGTGGTCAGTGGAACATCCCGCGGAAATCAGCCAGATCGGCCGGCAGGCAAGAAGGGATGTGCTGAATCGAAGTTATGGACCGATCATTGATCGCTATCTTTCCGCGCTCAGGAAATCAGCGCGCGCGGTCTGAGGAACTGAATACTTTTTACTCAGAAATCATAGGACAGGGACAGGATTGCAGAAAGGGCAAACCACATGATGACCGTCAAAGGTATGCCGACCTTGACGAAATCCATGAACTTGTAGCCGCCTGCGTTCATGACAAGAAGATTGGTCTTGTAAGCCATTGGCGTGACAAAACTCAGGTTGGCGCCAAACAACACGGCCAGCACAAAGGGTTCCAGGGGCAGGCCAAGTTCCATCGCGATACTGATTGCGATCGGCGTGCCAATCACAGCCGCCGCGTTATTCGAGACGATGTTGGTCAGGATTGCCATCAGCAGCATCAGGCCAGCCAGGATCAGCCAGGCCGGGGCGCCGAAGGTCACCGACAGGAACACCAGCGCCAGCCAGTCCGCCCCCCCGGTTTTCATCAAAGCCGATCCCAAGGCAAGGGAGGCAACGATGATCAGTATGATCTGAACGCTCAATGCGTTTGTCGCATCGCGCCACTTGAGACAGCGTGTTCCGAGCATTGCCATCACACCCGCCAGTGAACTGGCTTCAATCGGCAAAATGCCCAAGGCCGGAAGGGCCACGATCAGCAACATGATCACCAGGGCAATGGGCGCCTTCTGGGTGCGGGGAAAGTTTGTCGTACCGTCCAGCACCAGCATCTCACCGCTCATCTTGAGGCGGCTGATGTCTTCTGCACTGCCCTGCACCAGGAGTACGTCGCTAGCCTGGAGGCGGTGCTCGTGCAGGCCGGGCGACCGATAGTCCAGGACCCCGCTGGCATTGTGCAGAGCGAGAACCTGGAGCCCGTACTGTTCTTTCAGCGGCACGTCCCCCAGTTTCATTCGATGCAGGCGCGAACCCAATGTCACGGCGACCTCCGCCAGTTGCAACTCATCCCGCCGGTCACCGGACGCCAGGTCGTCCCCGGTATGCAGCCGGGCGCCGAGCAAGGCCTGGAACTCATGTAACTGGGAGATGGTGTCAGAAACCAGCAGCTTGTCTCCCGCATGGATGCGTACATCGGGCAATGGTGTGATGTAGATGTTTTTGCCCCGCAGGATGCGCCTGACATGGAGTTCGGCCCCGCCTTTGCGCAAGAGCCTGGCCAGCTTTTTGCCCACGTAGCGGTTCTTTTCCGGGATGACGAGATGGGCTTCATATACCCGGCGTGAAATATCGCTCATCGGCGGGTGGCGCCGGGGAATCATGCGTGGCGCAACCAGCCAGAGAAAAACAATGCCAAGGCCACCCGCGATGACCACCGGCATCAAGAAATCGAACATCTGGAAGCGCTGCATGCCCATGTCCGCGGCCACCGAAACCACGAGCAGGTTGGTCGAGGTTCCGATCGTTGTACCCATACCGCCAATCAATGTGGCAAAGCCCATTGGCAAGAGAATGCCCGACGTGGGGGTCTGGCTGCGTACCGCGGCGCCTATCAGCATGGGGAGCATCAGCACAACGATAGGCGTGTTGTTCATGAAGGCGCTCAAAACCGCGCCGACCAACAAGGTTGCCAGCAGGGCGAGCGCAGGCGACCGCCTCCAGAATTGGGTCAGTCTCCGCGCCACCGGTTCGAGCGCGCCGGTGTGGACCAGGCCTTGCCCCGCAATCATGAGTGAACAAACGGACACCAGGGCTTCGTGCCCGAACCCGTGGAAAAAATCTCTTGAGCCGACCTCGCCGAACGGTCCCTTGAACGGTAATAGCTCAAAACCGATGATCAAGGTCACAAGAACGAACAGGCTGGTGCTTTCAAGTGGAATTCTTTCGCGGGTGAACAGAAACAGCGCCAGCACCGTCAACAGGAGAACCGCCAGCGCATGTGCATTTGGAATGTCTGGAAAAACCATACATACCCCGCCGATTCGTCCCTCGATCATTATATGCTTTAAACTCCTTATTACAGACAGGTTTCGGTATAAGACGTGCAAAAATAGAGGTCAGGTCCACCGCTGACTTGAGAGTCATGGACTGTGTATACCGCTTATTTCATAGACATCATCATTTTGCTGGTTGCCGCGGTGATCGTTGTGCCTGTCTTTCAGATTGCCAGGCTGGGCGCAGTGCCAGGATTTCTGGCAGCGGGCGTGGTGGTGGGCCCATCCGGGCTCGGGTTGATCAGCAAAGTCAGCGAAATCAGCCACATTGCGGAGATCGGCGTAGTCCTGCTGCTGTTTATTATCGGAATCGAACTCAAGCCCAACCGCCTCTGGCTGATGCGTCGCCTGGTATTCGGAATGGGCGTACTACAGGTTCTTCTGACGGGGTTCCTTATCAGCACCTCGGTCTATTACTTCTTCGGCATGTCGCCTCGGGTGGCCTTGTTGGTCGGACCGACCCTCGCCCTTTCTTCAACCGCATTTGTACTCCAGATCCTGGCTCAACAGAAATTGCTGTCATCCAATCACGGGCGAGCATCTCTGGCCGTGCTATTGCTACAGGATCTTGCGGTCGTTCCACTGTTGGCGCTGGTGCCACTGCTCGCCATGCCGGAATTGACCATCGGTCAAGATGTCGGAATCGCTCTGGCTGAATCGTTATTGATCCTTGTGCTTGTTGTGGTCGTTGGGCGCTACTTTCTCAACCCGATTCTTCGTCGGGTAGCACTTTCAGGTAATCCTGAGCTGTTTACTGCCTCAGCTGTCTTGATCGTCCTGGGTGCCGCCGTGGCAACGGAACGCGCAGGTCTTTCCATGGCCATGGGAGCATTCATTGCCGGGTTGCTTATTTCCGACTCGTCCTACAAGCACCAGGTCCAGGCTGAAATACTGCCATTCCGGGGACTATTGCTTGGACTGTTCTTCATGTCCATGGGCATGTCGGTCAATCTCGGTCTCTTGTTCGATCAACCGATTGTTTACCTGGGGGTTGCAACTTTACTGATAGCACTCAAAGTGGCCATACTTTTTCCGCTGGCACTGATATTCGGGTTGAAACGAAAGTACAGCACGGCGGTGGCCTTGCTGCTTGCACAGAGTGGCGAATTCGCCATGGTGTTGTTTGCCCTGGCAAAACAGAACAGCCTTTTATCGGAAGACCTCTTTCAGCAACTTTTGCTGATCGTATTGCTCAGCATGATCGCCACGCCTGTTCTTGCGCAAATTGCCCGGCGCGTTGCAGAGTCTGAGCGCCCACCGGAAACGGGAGAGGACGAAGACCCGTCAGAGGCTCCGGTCGTGTTGGCCGGTTATGGCCGTGTCGGCCATCGAATCGGAGAGATTCTGCAAGGAGCCGGCATCGCTTTCGTTGCCCTGGATTGCAATCCCTCGGTAGTCGCTATAGCACGCAAGAAAGGTCAACCTGTGTTTTATGGTGATGTGTGCCGGCCAGGAATTCTTCATGCCGTTGGTGCAGCGGGGCCCAAGGTCATAATCGTCACCCTGAATGACCCACTGAGCACAAAGGAGGTAGTCGCGTCCCTGAATGAACTGTACCCGGCAACCAGTATCTTTGCGCGTGGCCATGACCTGGACGTATGCCGGGAATTGAGTCGCCTTGGAGCATCAGGAGTGGTTTCTGAAAACGTCGAAGCCAGCGTTGTGCTGGCTCGAATGACCCTGGTGAAAATGGGGCTGGACGAGACGGCCAGTGAAGAAATACTTCTGGAGTTCCAGCGCAGGTACAAGGAGCAAATCAACAATGCCGGGAACGGCAGAAACTCTGCGCCAGTTCTTTAAGCGCCCCGGTACTTGAGCTGCAGGCTTTTCAGAAAGTTACGCAGTACCTGGTCTTTGCAGACACGGTGATGTTTGTGGCCCGGCTTGCGGAAGAAGGCGCTGAGTTCGTGCTTGCTGATAACCAGTCCAGTCGAGGCCAGGAGGGCCAGCGTCTCTTCGGCTTTCAGGTCGAAGGCAATCTTAAGCTTCATGAAGATGATGTTGTTGTTCAGCTTTTTTTCCGGCACGGCTTGCGGCCCGTCCTTTCTTCCGCGCTTTTCCACGATCAGGCCGTTGAGAAAAGTGGCAAGCTCCAGGTCACTGAGTTGTTGATGGGCCGGGTCGTCGTCTTTTTTCAGCCAGTCGCTGATCTGCGCCCGCGTTACCTCGAGACCCGCCAGGGAAAAAACAGAGATCATCTTCGAATCGTCAAGGTCGAGAATGTACCGGATGCGGCGTAAGATATCGTTCTGGGTCATGGTTGGATCCTGGTGTGTGCTGCCGGCCAAAGACCGGGTAAATGCGGTGGGAGCAAGCTCTTTACCTGCTAGTATGACACGCAGACCTTCTCGACCCAGCGTCAATTTACCTTCCAACACGGCAGACCCCCATGAAATTACTTATTCGAAATCTCGCCCGCACCACCACCGAGGAACAACTTCGAGCTTTATTCGAGGTCTACGGCAAGGTGCAGTACTGCGCGCTGGTCCTGGATAAAAAGTCCGGCCTGTCCAAGGGGTTTGGATTTGTCGAGATGCCCTCCCCCGGAGAATCCAAGGCAGCGATGAAAAACCTCAACGGCAAGGATGTGGATGGCAACTCGATCCGCGTGAAGAGAGCTCAGCCAAAAGCTGATGGGGAGCAATTGAAGGAATATCAGTCAGAGGACGGACCCCACCGTTTTCTCTAAGGGCGGGCCTGGTCAATAACCCCGGCGTCTACCCAGTAGATCTGGGCGATCCCCCCTTCCTCGTCGTAACGGCTGAAAAACAGGTATTTGCCATCCGCTGACAGGCTTGGGCATGATTCGCCATGTTCAGAATTTACACCGGGTCCAAGATTTACTGGTTTTGTCCAGCCACCATCTTTTTCAGGAAATGCCACGTAGATATCACCTCCACCGAGACTGTCCTCGGCGCGGGCATCCAGCAGGAGAAATGACTGGTCGGGCTCGATATAGACGTGCCCCCCAAACTCTACTGGCACTGGTTCTGCACTCCAGTCGCCATCCTCTGACTGGCGGGCGAAGTACGGGCGTCGTTCCTTGATATTTATGTAGTACAAGGTGCCATCATTCGCCATGACCGGGTAAAACGCCGGGTCTTCTGCAATGGCGCCGGTCAGTGGGGCTGGATTGTTCCAATCATCCCCATCCAGGGTCACCTGCCAGATTCGCACATCCATTCCCCCATCGTAGGGGGCGAAATATACCTGGCGGCCATCGGGAGAGAAGAACGCCTCCATTTCGTCACGTCGCGTCCCATTGCTCAAGTTGACGGGACTGGGCCGCGTCCATTGCTTCTCGACCTGGCGCGAGTGTAAAACCAGGACCTTGTCATCTGCTGTCTGCACCGTGAACAAGAGGCGATCACCACCAGGGGCGAAGCTGAGTGCAAATTCGTATCGTCCGGTGACAGAAACTATGCCTGGGGCAAATAACTCTGCCGTCATACCGGGGACTTGCTGACCCAGGTAGGGACCACTCAGTTTCAAAAGGTCATCAACAGCCGCAACGGTCTCTTCAGACTGGTCCGGATTGGCGGCATCAACGGCGTCAACTTTCGGCGTATACAAGCCCGAGGCCAGCAACACTGTGATGGCAACTACAGAACCGAAGGGAAAAAAGGTTTTTAGGGTGAACATCGGGATATTCCTGCGCGCAGAAAGTGTCAATGTACGCCCAAGGCAGATGCCAGCCAAGTCGGGCTTTCGTATATCTGTCTCGTTCTGTCTGATTAAGCTCGATTCATCGAAAATCAGTGTTGACCAGGGGTTGTTTGGTCATGACAACAAAGAGTCAGCCCCAGCGGACAACCCAATCAGGGCACAAAACCTCCGTCTGCGCTCAGAACTTCTTATCCGAATCACGGAGGAACTGGGTTCCTTGAATCTGAGTCAGGTGAAAATTGCCGAGAAACTGGAGATCACCCAACCCCGGGTTTGTGCTTTGAAACAGGGAAAAATCGAGAAATTCAGGCTGGATAGCCTGGTTGATATCGCGCACCGCCTGGGACTCAACGTCTCGCTGGAGGTCGCCGCGTAGGCTTACTAAAGCAGCTAATAACATATCGATTCGTAGTAGAAGAAACCACTCTCCAACTCGCATTTTTCCTTACGGGCTTCTCTTATCCATTTGCAGTAGTTTTCTTTCCAGATGCTGTCAGCAGGATCTGCAACGATGCTCAGATTTCTCTCAATTTCAAGCGCCCTACCTGCCGAGAATTTGCAAGAAACAGATAGACCAGATGGAACCGATTTTGCCACACGCCTGATATCTGGCTTTTCTCTGGATTGGCCACGAGTGCTTGAATCGGCCTGCCTGGCGATGGTTGGATTTGTTGGTCCCCTTGATTCATAGGTGGGTTGCGCATGGGACATTCGGTTTTCCAGGTCAGCCTTTTCGCACGATGTCGCGTTGGTGTAAAACTCACCAATTTCCGCATCCACACATTTAATGATTTTATCGCTCCGACTCGCTGCAGAAGCGCCAACGGGAGCGGCTGTTTGCACCACCGGTTCGGGTATCGGCTGTTTTTCCTGTTTAACAGGCCTGCCAACGTTCAGGTAGTAAAGACCACCGACAACTCCGGTGGTGATGATCAGAGAAATGATGAAAATAACTGCGGATTCCCTTCGCATGAGTGGGACCTAAGGAACTCCAATTTCTGGGGTTTCGCTTGCTTTGATGATCTTATTTAGACTAGATTCCATCGTTTTCGAATACGCCACAGCTCTCTGTCAAGGCGCGAAATATCGTCCAACTCCCTCTCGAGCGCAGCAATAGTAAATGTTTTAACACTATATTCGTCGGCTCCAGGATAGCCCTTGGCAACGGTCATGATCTGCTGTCGCCGGGGATCCAACCCCCATCTGCCGTGAATGATGCCGTTCCGCTTAATCCTCACTGCATCTGCGGCCTGGTGCCAGGCCAGAATTTCGGTTTTGCATTCCGCGTCAGATGAAAAACGGTCATTCAGAAGGTCAATGAATTTGTCCAACTTCTGCTTAAACGTGAGCGTATCTTCCCACATTTCAAATGGTATCTGAGACGACAGGTCTGCGCTGCGCAGAGTCAATGCAAGGTTAAATTCGAATCCAGAAAAAGCGAATATGTACCGCCCCAGCACTTCGGCTGCTTTAGCTTCAAACTCCTCGGCACACATCCCCGGCAGTTCCGGCCTTTCGGCAGCCAGGTCAGCGTAGACAATTTCCATTGGCAGCCCGGCTTCATCATGCGACGGGTTGGGTGGGAACGATGCCAGGCTGGAAGCCTTCATCGCCGTTACGGCCCCGACCATGGCATCCAGAATATCGTCTTTCGCCACGGTTTTTCGTGGATAACGTGTCTTACAGGCCTCGAAGCACTCAACTGCCCTGGGATAAAACCTCGAGAGCACGTTCAGCCGCTCTTCTTCACCAGCTATTTTCTTTTTACTTTCGAGAAGCGGGCGCTCGTAATTCAGTGCCCAAAAAGCGACTTCCGGATGCATTTCCCTTACTGGTGCAGGAACAGAGTGGTTTCGCATGAATTGATCGACTTCCTGGATTTTTTTGGCAATTGCCCAGCTTTGAACCGAGAGCTTTTTGCCTAGCACCCGCCGATTCTCTTCGCAGGCAGCCTCATATGTAGGTTTGCTAAGGGATGACCGTGCAGGCGCTGGAAATATTGTCGATCCTCGAGGAGAAATGACCTTTCGTGCCGCCACGTCGCAAAAGCGGCTTTTTTGACCAGAAAACGGAAGACCGATCGGAATATCAACCAGAATCAGCCGAGCATCTTCGAAGGATTCCGCCAACCGTCTGAACTGATGTTCTACGCCGGACGTGTAATCACCGTTTTCATCGATTGCTACGTAGAACCAACCAGCCGGGCAGCCGTCCACGCCCACATATTGGGATTTCGAGCGGTGCTTCATTGTTTTAGGGTTCTACCGGTCTCAAACCACGTTTTTGTTGGGGACAGTTTACATATTTCCCACAGCTTAAAGCGACTCTGCCTGACAAATACAGGGAGCATCAGCTCTGCTATTTGTCGCTTGAAAACTTCATCAGGTTTCTTGAAAGAAATGCACCAGCCTGACCATGGCCTCCGTATCGTGCTTGCAATACCTCAGCAGTTCCTTGCGTATCTCCTCTTTCCGCTCCGCGCTGGTCTTTGGATCAATCGCTTCCAGGTATGCCGTTGATGCACCCATGCCCTCCTGGATGCCCTCGAGATCCGCGTAGTCCATATCCGGTGCGATGGTCGGCAGCACCGCCTTGATGGACCAGGAGCCGAGCATGTCCGGGTGGTAGTAATTTTCCCTGGTGACCGGGTGCAGATCAACCAGGCGGTCGATGATGGCGTTCAATGGTCCGGCCAGGTCCGGGAACCTATCCGCGAGGCCCTGGATGACCGTTCGCTCGTAGCTGGTGTACATCAACACCGGCCCCTCGGTTTCCAGGGCGGCAATCATCGCCTCGGCCAGCGCGCGCATGGGTGGTTCACCCGTCAGGTCCAGAAACTCCGCGTGCTGCATTTCGCCTGGAGCCCTTTCAATATGGCAGGACCACTGGAACGGCAGCACCTGGTAGGGCCGTGTACCCTCGAAAATCGGGATGGCAGGTCCCACGGTTTCGAAATCGAGGTAAAAACGCGGATAAGCCAGGTCCTGGGCAAATTGACGTGCGCCGGGAAGCAGTTCCGCCCTGCCCTCCCGCGTGACGCGGTGGATACGAAGCTGGGTCTCGCTGCTGATTTCGCTGGAAGGCACGTCACGGATATCCCGGTAGCCGTCCATAACCCAAACACCGAGTTTCTTCCTGCCCCCGCCAAGGCCAGTCACCGGGTAGTCGGTATCGCCGGGCCAGCAATAGTGCATGAAGGGGCATGAGTAGGGATTGGTGCAGTGCTGGCCTACCGGAATCTGCGGCTCGGGACCGGACACGGCCTCGCGGGCTCGTTCCACCCAGCCCGGCACGGAAGACTGCAATGTCAAAACCTGTTCAGTCAGGTCGTTTTCGACCAGGAGACCGTCGTAGTTGCCGTCACCGGTGTAGACGAACAGGTTGTCGATATGCGCCAGCGAGATGCCGCTCAGCGGGTAACCGGCGCCCTGGTGCACCCAGGCCTGTACCGCACAATCCTGGACGTGTTCGGGTTTCAAACTGGTCGAGGCCTTCACTTCCACCACGCGCCAGCTGTCGTTGCCGTGTGGCAACAGGACGTCTTCGCGCACCAGTACACCTTCGTGCTGCAGGGTGGCTTCGAACACCGGGCCTGTTCCGGGTAAAGTCATCAACTCCCGGGTCCGCGCCAGAGCTGCGGAAAAGTTGCCTCCGTCGTAGTCGATGTAAGCTCCGGCCCCGCCGCCATAGAGTTGAACCGCCATGCCCCCGATTTCGTGGCCGATCTCGAACGCCGCTTCCGTCTGTTTCGAATAACGGGCCAGTTCCCTGCGATTGACCTCGAGGTGCACCCGCTTCAGACACTGGAGCGAGGACATGATGCGGGACTTTGAGAGTCGGGGAGTATCAGCCATCGTCATCATGGTATATCGGCAGGTCCAGGATGCATAAAAACAGTGTTCTCATCTTATGTGCCTTTTCATGCGTATACCCCTTTCTAAAATAACGTTGAGGGCCTCACCCCAGCTTCAATGTACCCCGCTTGATTCTCAATACCTGAGAAAAATAATGGTCTCGTGACGGTAAATTCCTTCGCAGGTTTTGAGAACGCCATGCCTCAAAATCGCTGTTATTGAAATCAGCCCTTGATATTTCACTTTATTACACTATATTACACCTATCTACACATATTGTGCCGGGACAGGTAAAAACATGGCAAAGCTGTACGACATAGAGGAAATCGTGGAAGCAACCGGGCTGCCAGAACGCACGGTGCGCTACTACCTGGCCAAAGTGCTCGAGGCCCCGGGCGGAACCCCCGGGCGCAAGTCCTTTTACGACCAGGCCACCGTGGACCAGCTGATGTTGGCCCAGAGAATCCTGATGCGCGATTACGACCCCAAGCGCGGCGAAGTCAAGCCCTCGCTAAGGGAGTTCCGTGAGTGGCTGGCGTCTCTTTCCGCGGAAGAAGTGCGGGAACTGCTCGACATGCCCTATCGCATCAAGCCCAAAGCGTCGGTCTCGATGCGGACAACAATGCCCCCCGGGGAAGCGGAGCCGTCATTGGATACTCCGTCAGCCCCGTTATCCAGACCAGAACGCCGAATTTCCGGCAAGGAGGTTCATAAAGTAGAAACAGAAAGCGCAGCAAAATACCTGGCGCGGGTCATGGCACCCGCACCACGATCGGCCCGGCACAGACCAGAGTGGGATACTCATAGATTTGGGCACAACCTCGAAATCCGCACCCGCCAATCGCTCACCTCAGAACAACGCCGGCAAATCCAACTGGCCGGCGAACTACTCCAGTCCGTGCTGGAGAGGGAGAAAAAATGAACCAGAAAAACCGCCCCGTCACCATCCGCGCCCGCTGGGACCAGGCGCATGTACCCACCGGCAGCGAAGCCCAGCGCGGGCTGCTGCTGGAAATCGAAGCCCACAAGCCGAAACAGGCAGAAGAAACCCATCGCCCGCCGGTCAACGTCGCCCTGGTCATCGACCGCTCCGGCTCAATGCGCGGCGAACCCATGCAAGCCGCTATCGATGCTGCTGTCGGGGTCGCCGAACAGATGCACGATGACGACCGGCTCTCGGTCGTGTGTTACGACAGCCGGATCGAAGTACTGGTCGACGGCGAACTGATGTCGGCCGGTGGCCGCAAGCGCGCCGAGATCGCCATTCGTGGTTTACAGGCACGCTCGACCACGGACCTGGCCGGCGGCTGGCTGCAAGGCGCACGCTGCGTGGCCGGCGTAATGGAAAAGCATGGGTTCGAAAGCGGCCACGTCATCCTGCTCTCGGACGGCTGCGCCAACGTCGGTGAGTGCAGCCCGGAAAAGTTGGCCGGACTGGCCGCGGACCTGGCGGAACGCAATGTCACCAGCACCTGCGTCGGCATCGGCGCCCACTACTCCCTGCTGCAGATGGCCGCCATCGCCGAAGCCGGCCAGGGCGAGATGCACCAGTCAAGCGAACCCTACGAGATCGTCGAAGTCCTGCTGGGCGAACTGGGCGAGCAGGCGCAGATCGTGGCCCGCAATTTTTCCATTCACATCAAAGGCAAGGGCATGCGCGAGGCGCAGCAATTGACCCGCTATCGAAAAATGCCGGTCAACGGCCGCGAAGAGTATTATGTCGGCAACCTGGTGGCCGGCCAGAGCCGCCGCCTGGCGTTCCTGGTGGAGTTCCCCGCCATGAGCGAGGCGATGGCGAAAGAGTACACGGTGACCGCCACCTGGCTGGACCCGGAAACGGCATTGGAGGAATGCACGGCTTGCGAATCGTTCAGGCTGAAATTCGTATCGCCGGATGAGTTCGACCCGGACAAGCGTGACAAGGCAGTGGCCGAAGTCATCGCCGAGATCTGGATGGCTCGCACCGGCTACGAGGCCATGATGCTCAACGAACGCGGCCTGTTCGGCGAGGCCGTTCAAAGTTTTGACGTCGAAACCCCCATGTTCTGCCGGATGGTTGACGACCTGGAGTGCAAGGATGAAATCCTGCAGCGCCGCGAATCCGTCCGTGAGGCGACCGCCTCGCGTTGGGATGGGATGTCCAAGAAAGAAGCGGTTTTGCTGGCCCGCAAACGGATGCGCAGCAAGCCGGATTACCGGAGGGCCCACGCCAGTCGCGACTGGGCGGATATCAAGCCCAAATAGCCGGTTTGCCTCGAATAAAGGCAGAGTTGGGTTCTAAAAGTCGGGCAACGGGGACAGTGGTTGGGGTGCCCCGCGTATCGCGGACACGTCCATACTATGATTCGGGCCCACTAGCGTATGTCACGTGCGAACCGGCATTGTTAGACTGTATTCGGGTCGGGCCGGCTCGAGCATTTGAGATGAAAGGTGAGGACGGCGATGAGTAAGCATTCGGCGACGAGACGTGAGTTTTTGAAGGTGGCGGGACTGGCAGGGGGTGCGATCGGTCTGGGCCTTGGCCCGGCTTCGCTGGTGGGTCAGGAAAATGAAGCCACAAAACCGGAGCGGTCGCCCACCCGGCCGCTGAAGATACTCATCCTGGGCGGAACGGGTTTCATCGGCCCCCACATGGTGCGCTATGCCTTGGACCGCGGGCATGAGGTCACCCTCTTCAACCGGGGCAAGAGCAATACCCAGCTTTTTCCAGGAGTCGAGAAACTCGTGGGCGACCGGAACGGTGACCTGGAGTCCCTGCGGGGGCGAAAGTGGGACGTCTGCATGGACAACAACGCCTCCAATCCCGACTGGGTCGCATACTCTACGAAGTTCCTGGAAGACTCGGTCGATCAGTATTTCTATGTTTCGTCCCGTTCAGCCTATTCAGACCTGAGCGCCATCCCCATGCATTCCGGGGCGCCCACCTTCACGTACGAGACCGCCGGGGTCGAGCCGGGCGCCACGGAACTCCCATATGGCCTTCGAAAGGCACTTTGCGAACGCGAGACCCAAGGCGTCTTCCAGGACCGCGCCAACGTGGTCCGCCCGGGACTGATTATCGGCCCGGGCGACCCGACTGACCGGTTCACCTATTGGCCGGTCCGGATCCACCGGGGAGGAGAGGTTCTGTCACCGGGACCGGGATCAGACCCGGTACAGATCATCGATGCCCGGGATCTCACCGGGTGGATGGTACGGATGGCCGAGAACGGGATCTCAGGTGTCTTCAACGGCGTGGGACCGGCCATTCCCCGGCCCATGGACCAGTTGCTGTACGGCATCCGGTCTGTCACCACGGCCGAGACGCGATTTACATGGGTTCCGAAGGAGTTCCTGGGGGAACTCGGGGTGAGGCCGTATCGCGAGATGCCCGTTTGGATGCCCCCCTCACCGGGAAGGGAGGGATTCGCTCGTTTCGACCTCGGCCCGGAGCTGGAAGCGGGGCTGACTTTCAGGCCCCTGGCGGTGTCGGCTGTCGACACGCTTGAGTTCCATTTCTCGCGCCCCGTTGAGAGGCGTGAATCACTGCGTGCCGGTTTGACAGCCGAACGCGAGGCCCAGATCCTTACGGCCTGGCACTCAGTTAACGGATGAGTCCGGGCGCGACGGCCGAGAACGGGTTCCAGCCTGCGCTGCGTCCCGGGCCTTTTCCGTCACCAGCATGCTGCGCACCTGGCGAGCCGCGGCTACATGGCCTTCTTTTACGTAGGCTTCGTGGTTTTCCTCGATGTGCCTGAGCTGGTAGCGGTAGTTGACCATGATGCCCGCCGACTGGGCCAACCCCTTGGCGGAACGGTCGCCCAGCCAGTTGATCCGTTCCAGCCGCGCCCCGTTGTTGAGGTGGAAGCGGGCCACCGGATCGCGCGGCATTCCGCTGCCGTTTTTCGCCTTCAGAAAATATTCCACCGCCAGCGGCATCAGCACTTCCCGTGCCCGCGCTTCATGCGCGGTTCCAACCCAGTCCGTGCCGGCCACCAGTTTTCCGGCCTCGCTGTCAACGCCGGTACTCTCCGCAACCCAGCGCGAAAAACCGGGAGCCGGTGAAAGGGTTGCAAAAGTCTTCAGCCCGCCGAGGTCGCGCTTCAGGTCTTCCACCACTTGCTTGATCAGGAAACTGCCGAAAGAAATTCCCCGCAAACCATTCTGACAGTTGGAGATCGAGTAGAAGACAGCGGTGTTCGCGCGTGTGGCGTCGACCGGTTTGCGCTGCCTGTCCAGTAGGTTCTGGACCGAACCCGGCATATCCAGGGTGAGGGCGACCTGCACGAATATGAGCGGCTCGTCGCCCAGCGACGGGTGGAAAAACGCCGCGCAGCGCCTGTCGGGTGGTTCGAGCCGTTGCCGAAGTTCCTCCCAGTCGTGGATTTCGTGCACCGCCTCGTAGTCAATGATTTTTTCGAGGATGTGGGCCGGCGTTGCCCAATCAATCGGTCGCAGCACGAGGAACCCGCGGTTGAACCAGGACGTGAACATGTGGGCCAGGTCGGCGTCGACCGCGGCCAGTTCCGGCTCGGACTTCAGGTGCCTGAGCAACTGGCTGCGCATTTCGACCAGCGATGCCGTGCCACCGGGCGCCAGGTTGAGCCTGCGGAAAAGCTCGTGACGTGGCGGCTCGACCGCCCGCGCCAGTTGGGCCTGCGCCCGCGGCGACTGGTCGTCTACGAACATGCGTGCTGCCTCCAGCACTTTCGCCGGATCGGCCCCAAACTCCCGGGCCAGCGAGATGAAAAACTCGAGTTTCTGCTCTTCCGACATGCCGGCGAAATCCGCATGAACCTCGCGGGCCATCACCATGCCGGACGCCTCGCCACGAGTGGACAGCAGTTGCCGGCACAGCCCGGTCAAATCGGCGGCATCAACACACTTTGCGGCCCCGGGGCTCAACAGGTTCCGGCCCCGGTCCCCGATGGTGGTGAGCAGATCGTGGAAAAACTTGTTTCTGTTCATCGTGTCGCGCCTCTCTCAATGCGCCTTCACGCTCGGGCTGGCCCGCCAGCCGCTCGTGTCAGTGGGGGTTCAGGTCCAGGATCCGGTCCTTGAACGCCGGGTCCAGTGTAAGTATCCGCCGGGCCTCTTCCGGCGTGGCGATTTCCCGGCCCACCTGCCCGGCGATACTCACGATCCTCTCCACCAGCCCGGGGTTGGTTGCGTAGGAGCCGTCCGGCATCCGCGCGTTGTCTTCCAGCCCCACGCGGGCATGCCCCCCCATGACCACTGCCGCTGTAGCCAGCGGAATTTCGCGTGTTCCGAGGCCAGCCACAGACCAGGTGCAATTCGAAGGTATGCTCTCCGACAGGAACAGCAGGTTCTTGACCGTGGCGGGGATTGCGCCCGGCGCACCCATCACGAAGTTGAAGTGCATGGGAAGTTCGAAATAGTTCTTTTTTGCCAGGAACAGGCCGTTGTTGACCATGCCGGCCTCGAACACCTCGATTTCCGGCTTTACCCCGTTCTCCTTGAACACACCGGCCAGGAACTCGATAAACGAGGGCGAGTTCTCGTAGATGATACCCGGCAGGTTGGTGGAACCGGTCGTGATCGATGCGATCTCGGGCGCCAGCCTCACCGGCGCGGCGCGGGCCTTCGGGTCTTTACTGGCGCGCCCGCCCGTGGACAGCATGACGATGACCTCCGGGGCGACCTTTTTGATTTCGTGCACGATCTCCATGTAGACCCCGGCGTCCAGCGTCGGCTTGCCCTCGCTGTCGCGGGCGTGGACGTGGAACATCGACGAACCGCTGTCGGCGCATCGGCGCACGTCGGCTGCAATCTCCCTGGGCGTGAGCGGGACGTTAGGACTCGTCTCCCGGGTGGGGACGTTTCCGGTGAGTGCTGTCACAACAATCAGTTTTTCCATGGTGTCAGTTCATTCGATCAATGGGCTTCCCGGGTCGGGGATCAGGCCTTGCCAGCCGCCTTCGTGGTCACCGGTGCAGGCGCGATCAGGGTTCTCCAGTGGAACACCAGCCCGCCATGGCCCGTGTTCCCGTTCATGTCATTAACGCCAGGTTTTCGCGTATCCACGCCGCGGTCGCGATCGGCCGCCGACCCGCGTCCGACCGCGCGATCATCTCCAGCTCCACCTTCAGCAAATGGGCGTTGTCGTCCGCCATGCGGCCGTCGGGAAGGAAACGGTTACTTTCGAATCCGGCGCGGACATGCCCGCCCAACTCCGCAGCGCCGCACAGAACATCGCCTTCGAAGTGGCCGATGCAGCATACGGCCCAGGGAAACTCGCCGACCGACACGGACCCCAGGAACCTGGCGAGTCCGACCCGCGTACCTTCCGTCGAGTCGCGGTAGCGGCCAAGCACGGCCAGCACGAACGGTTTCGCGGTGCCAAAGAACCCGGCACGCCTGAGGGCGTCGAATCTCGCCGCCTCCTCGGCGGAATACAGGATGAATTGCGGCCAGATGCCCTCGTCTTGGAGTTCACGGAAAAACTCGCCCGACTCGGCCTCCGACTCTTCGTCCGGGCACAGTTCGCGCATGGCGACCGAGACGGCCTCCGGTTTCAACTCACGCACCAGGGCCATCTGGCGCCGGCGATCATACATTCCGAGCGCCTCGGTGGTGACCTGCAGAATCATACGGTCGCCGACGCGCTCGCGGATGGCGGCGATCGCCTCCCGGTAGCGCCCCGCCTCGAGCGAATGTCTGCCGCTGGAATCCCGCACATGGAGGTGCAGTACCGAAGCCCCCAGGCGCAGGACGGATTCGGCGCAAGCAGCCAGTTCTTCAGCCGTCAGCGGAACCGCGGGGTGGTCGGATTTTTTCAGGCGCGCACCATTCGGCGCACACATTACGACCAGCGGTTTGCCGTTATCAGCCATGAAGGACCGCGCTAATCGTCTGGTCGATACAGTCCATGCACTCGAGCATATGCCGCTCTTCGAGCAGCATCGGCGGGGCGAGCAGGATGTGGGGCACCATGGCGTCGTCAACGGTGATACCGCCCGGGTAGCAGACCATTCCGGCATCCATCGCGGCCTTCAAAAGGCGGTTCGGCAGACCGCCGCCGTTCTCGAAACCACGCTTCGATTGGCGGTCTGACACCAGTTCCAGGCCCCAGAACAAGCCCCTTCCACGGATGTCGCCGACCAGCGGGTGCTGCCCGAAGCGTTCGCTCAGCAGTGCCCCGAATTTCTTGCCCGCTTCACGGGTGCGCTCGAGCAGGCCCTCTTCGTCCATTACGTCCTGTACCGCGCAGCCGGCAGCACAGGCGCTTGCGTGCCCGATGTAGGTGTGGCCGTGCGCGAAACCGGCATCGTACAGCGTGCGTGCCACCTTTGCCCCGATAACCGCGGCTGCCAGCGGTTGGTAGCCGCCGCCGATGCCCTTGCCGAGGGTGGCGATGTCCGGTTGCACGGCATCGTGTTCGCAGGCGAAATAGGTCCCGGTGCGGCCGCTGCCGCACATGACCTCGTCGGCGATCATCAGGATATCGTGCCGGTCGCAGATATCCCGGATCCGCCTCAGGTAAGCGGGCTCGGCGGCGACAACCCCCAGCGAGGATCCGACCACGGGTTCGCAGATGAACGCCGCGACCCGGTCGGCTCCGGTTTGCTGGATGACCGTCTCCAACTCGCCGGCGATGCGCAGCGCATACTGTTCCGTGGTTTCGTCGGCGGGTCGGTTGCGGTAGCTGTAGCAGGGCGAAATACGCGGCCAGTCGAACAGCGGTGCGCCCGAAGCCCGGCGCCTTCCGGCGTTGCCACTGACCGACAACACGCCAAAGGTGTTGCCGTGGTAACTGTGCTCCCGGCTAACGACGACTTTCTTGTCCGGCTTTCCGCGCGCCACCCAGTATTGCCAACACATTTTCAGGGCAGTTTCGTTGACTTCCGACCCACCGGAGCCGAAGTAAACCAGCGCATCGGAATCACCGAAGCGCCGGGCCAGACGTTGTGCCAGCTTCTCCTGGGGTTCGGTGGTGAAAAAAGCCGAGTGAACGTACGACAGGCGCGCCAGTTGTTCCTGTACCACTTCCACGACGCGCGGATGACCGTGCCCGAGACAACTGACCGCTGCACCGCCGCTCATGTCCAGGTACTGCTGGCCTCCAGCGTCCCGAATGTACATACCTTGCGCGCTCACGGCCACCGGATAGTCACGGGCGGGCGAGCGGTAAAGCACTGAAGTCATATCAAAGTCCTTCTGCTTGCACAGTACAATTAGGCAATCCCAAATTCCATAAGTCAAATTACAATATTTTTTCGTTCCATATAGTATATTTATACCTTGATCCTTCACGCTGGAGCGCCGACCATGAATTTTCGACATATCGAGATCTTTTTCGCCGTCATGACTTGCGGCACCGTCACCGAGGCCGCACGCCAACTGGGTGTATCCCAACCGTCGGTGACAACCACGATCCAGCACGCGGAGAAAAAACTCGGCATCCAGTTGTTCCGGCGCGAAAGCGGACGACTGCTTCCGACCCAGGAGGCGATGACGTTGTTCGAGGAGGCTGAACGTGCCCACGAGGCCCTGAGCGCCTTCAATGCACTGGCTGCACGTCTGAAAGTGGGCGTGGGCGGCCACGTCCGGGTTGCGTCCGTACCGTCGATCTCACTGGAACTGCTGCCGGATGCGATCGCTGACTTCCTGCAGCGCCACAAAGGATTCAAATTTTCCGTTTCCACGCTCAATACCGAGGAATTTCTGCACCAGTTGAACCAAAAGACCGGCGCCTACCACGTCGGATTTTCCTTCGGCAACGTGGTCGAGCCCGGATTTGCCTGCCAGACCGTCGGTAAGGCGGACCTCTTGCTGATCCACCCGTCCGGCTGGAATGTCTCGAGCGACCCGTACGTCGGCCTCGAGGCCCTGAAAGACAAGCCCTACATCGCACCGGTCGATTCCACGCCCGTGGGACAGGTATGCAGCAATCTTTTCGCCGATGCCGAAGCTGCGCCGAAGGTAGTGGCCCGGGTGCACACCCACCACCTGGCCGGTCGCCTGGTACAGCGCGGCCTGGGATTCGCCATTCTGGATTCGGTCACCGTGCGCGCACTACTCCACGACCAGGCGGCCGACACCATCACCGTCAGGCGCATCAACGGGGATCCCGACATCGCCGTTACGGCCATCCACGGCAGCCGGCGCGGGCTCAGCAACCCGGTCAGACTGTTCATCGAGTGTTTCGAACAGTCCTGCGCAGCACTGAACGAGTCGCTTCGCGGTCTCCTGCCCTGATTTTTAAAATCCTATAAGTATATAAATATAGATTATAGATTAAGACTTTTTATTTACTTGAACAATAGAAGCCGCTAAGCTTTTTTCGGGGGCGGGCACCCGACAGCCTTGCATGGGTGCAAACAACGAGAGCACGACCGCCAATTTTCCTGGCGCCGACGCCAGTATTCCATTCAGGAAGGAGCCATGGTCACGAAAACTAAGCATATGTTTTTCATGTTGGGACTGGCAGTCCCGGCAACCTTTTTCCTTTCCGTCAACGCGTTCGCACAGGATGCGAACGCAGCGGAAGAAACCGAAGAATTGACCCTCGAAGAGGTTATTGTCACCGGCACCCACATCGCCGGCGTCGACGAATCGGTATTGCCGGTGACCGTAATGAGCGCCGAAGCGATCGAGGCGACGGGCGCCGTGAACATGGGCGAGGTTCTGAGCTACATTCCGGCAATCAGCGACCTCGAGTTCGAGGACAACAGCAACGGCACCAACGCAGCGCGCGGCGACGTGGCCGGCATCAGCATGCGCGGGCTGGAATCTGCCAACACACTGTCGCTGATCAACGGGCGGCGCATGGTGGTATGGCCAACCTTCCAGGCCATCAACAGCGTTCCACAGACCTTTTACAACGTTAACTCGCTACCGTCCTCGGCCGTTCAGCGCATCGAGGTGCTGCGCGACGGTGCCGCGCCGCTGTACGGCGCGGACGCAATCGCCGGCGTGGTGAACTTCATCACCTATTCCGATTACGACAGCATCCGCCTGACTGGACGCTATGGCTGGAGCGAAGACACCAACTATGACGAGACGGAAGTGACGGCCGCCGGCGGCTGGAACTTCAACGATGACCGCTCCAATTTCAGCCTGTTCGCCACCTGGTACAGGCGCAGCCATGTGCACATGAACGAGTTGGACGACCTGTACTACGAACTGGACCGCCGCGAGAACGAAAGGATTCCGGAATCCTGGCGCGGTGACAGCCAGTTGCGCAATACCTCGTCGCTGACGCCGTTTGCACGGTTCCGCGTTGGCGAACTGCGCGACGACGGTATTTTCATCGGCCCGACCCGGCACATCAATCCGGACACCGGTGAAATCCAGTCCGGCAGCGGCTCCGCCCGTTACAATTTCAACGACACGGCATGGGTGACGCCCGAAGTCGAGCGCTTCAACTTCATGGCGAGTTTCCGCCACGAATTCGGCAATACCATGGAACTGTTCGCGGACGCGTGGTACTACGAGTCGGATTCGGATACGCAACGTGCCGCCAGCCCGCTCGACGACAGCCTGGCCTTCCTGATCGTGCCTCCCGACTCCTACCACAATCCCTTCGACGAGGAGGTTCTGATCGTCGGCTGGCGTCCGGTTGACCTGGGGCCCCGAATCATCAATGCGAAGGGCGAGACCTTCAGCATTACCGCCGGCCTGCGCGGCGACTGGGGAGATTGGGATTGGGAAGCCGGCCTGAACTACTCGGATGCCAAGGCGACCGATACTGAAGGCAACCGCCAGGCCAAGTCCCTGTTCACTCAGCAGTTGCTGGTCAACGGGCCCGATGCGCTCAACCCCTTCGTCGGGCCCGGCGGAAACACCCAGGCCGCCCTGGACGGTATCCGCATTGCCACTACTGATGTGCGCACTTCGGATCTCACGCTGGCTGATTTCCGGCTCAACCGCGGTGACTTGTTCAAATCCTTCGGTAATGATGTCGGCATCGCACTGGGCGCTGAGTGGCGGGAAGAATCCTACAAGGACGACCGCGATCCCCGGCTCGACGGCACCATGCCTTTCACCAACGGAGCGATCTTTGACGAGAGCGACGTGATCGGCATGTCCGCCACGTCGGACTCGGCAGCCTCCCGCGACACCTGGTCAACCTATGGTGAGCTGTACATTCCATTGGTCGGCGAGGCCAACGAAAGCATGCTGGCGCGCGCCTTCGAGATCAGCCTGGCGGTGCGTTACGAGCATCCCAGCGACTTCGAGGACAACTGGTCGCCGAAAGTCGGTTTACGCTGGGAACCGACCGAGGGCCTTTCTTTCCGCGGTACCTACACCGAAGGCTACCGGGCACCGGGGCTGCCCCAGATGAACCAGGGCGACATCACGCGCCGCATCGACGGCATCGAGGACCCGATGCGCGCCGATGTCACCGGCCGTCCCATCGACACCGGCGAAACCTATCGCCGGACCACTCGCCTGGGTAACCCGGACCTCGAACCCGAGGAATCCGACACCACGCTGGTCGGCTTTGTATTCACCCCGAGCTGGGCCGGTAAATGGTGGCAGGGACTGCGCTTTGGCATGGACTGGTGGAGAATCAACCAGACCGGCCTGGTTGGCCTGATCGACGAGGAAGACCAACTGGCGCTGGACCAGGCGCTTCGCGAATCCGGCCAGGGCTTTAACCCCAATGTCGTTCGCGCCGGCCTTACCCTGAGTGACCAGGCTGCGTTCGATGCCTGGAACGCGGCCAATCCGAACGACCAGAGAATCCCGGTCGGCGAGGCGGTCAACATCATCGGCCAGTACCAGAATCTGCTGCCGAGGACGGTCGAAGGCATCGACTTGAGCTTCGTCTACGCCATGCCGGAAACGGCTGCGGGTCAGTTCAGCATCCGGTACGACCAGACCCACATCTCCCGTTTCGACCAGGAGGGCCTGGCGCCAGTCAACCGCTTGGGCCGCAACGGCACGCCCGAGGACCGCTGGACCGCCCAGATCGACTGGACATTCCGCGGCTTCTTCGCCAACCTGATGGCGCGTTACGTGGGTGAGGCTTACGATACCTCCCTGAGCTGCAATTCCACGGCGGCCTGCCAGGACGCGGGCGAGCCGGGAACCGTGGTCGACGGCACCAAGTACTGGACGGTCAAGGACTGGACGGTCTATAACGTGACCGTGGGATACGACTTCTCGCATTTCGACCGCGCCAGCGGCCTGATCCTGACGGCCGGTATCCGCAACCTGAGTAACGAGGAGCCACCCTTCGCGGACGAGTCCTTCGGGTACTTCTCGCGGATGCACAACACGTACGGACGGGTTTACTGGGCCCGGGTCGGCTACGAGTTCTGAGCCGCCCGCACAAGGTATAAACCAGGCGGAGCCGTGGATTTCACGGCTCCGTTTTTTCAGGTCAAGATCAAAGCCTTCCGCCCGAGCGAACCCGGCTGCCCGCGATCTGCGCGGCGGCTTCCTCCAGCGATGCCGCCACCCAGCGCGATTTTTCTTCGGGCGAGGCGAACGCGCCGCGTGACAGTTCCAGTTGGATCCAGGGCATCTCTGTGCCGTGGAAGCGGGTGATATAGCCTCCGGAGAAGGGGCGGTTCACCGTCACTTCTCCCGGGAAATGAGTCTGCAGCGCGCGCTGCAGAATGGCCGTCCATGCATCGGGACAGCTACGGCCGTTGGCGTTTCCCAGGCAAGCCTGCGGCCGTTTCGCAGCCGGGTCCGGCCCGACCGGCGGCCCGTACTCCGCCATGGTGTGGCAGTCGATGGCCAGCAGCAGGCCACGGTCCCGCGCCAGTTCGCTCAGGCGCCGATGGTAGGGTCGGTGGTAAGTCTCGAGCAGCCATTGCTTTTGCTTCGCGCCCAGCGGTCTCTTCCAGACAGGTTCATCCCAGCAGCTGTGCGTCTTCACCACGCCGTCCTTGCGCAGATCGTCTTCGGCCCGGTTCATGTCAAGCACCGCCCGGGCGACGTCGGTGCGGACCATGTAACGCACGCCGGTTTCGAGGGGGGCGTAGATTTCAGCGGCGAACTCGTCGCCGTCCCGCGCGACCTGCGCTTCGGAAAGCAGGCAGTTTCCCGCGAGCCGGCGGGGAACCCCGGTTCCCGCATGCGGCACGGAGAGCAGCAGCGGCAGCGTCACGCGTCCGGGCCCCTGGCGGATCCGTCACGACGCGGGTCCGACACGCCCAGGAACTCGTCGTTCTCACGCTGCACCAATTGCACGCAACCCAGGTAGAACGAATAGGGCTGCCGCTCATCGATATCGAATCCGTGTTCCTGCAGCCGCCGCGGGATTTCTTCGTGCATCCGCGACGCCTCGAGAGACACCTTCCCCCTGATGGAACAGTGCAGGCGCGGCGCCGCCACCGCTTCGAAAGGGCTGGAACCCAGCTCAAGTCTCAGCAGCACCTGCAAGATGGCCGAAACGATGCGCTCCGAACCCGGCGAGCCCAGCGCCAGCCAGGGTCTCGGCCCCTTGTAAACGATGGTGGGCGCCACCGAGGTCCAGGGATTGGCGCCGGGCCGCAGGTAATAGGGATGCCTGATGTCCCGGTATTCGAAGGCGCTCATGTAGTTGTTGTAAAGGAACCCCAGCTTCGGCGAGGCGGAAAAGGACCCGTACACGCGTTCGATGGACTGCGTCAACGCGACCGCGTTTCCCGCCTTGTCCATCACGGAAAGGTGGGTCGTTTCCCCTTGTGTTCTGATGCGCGACCTGATCCGCCCGGCGGCCCACCTTGCATAATCCGGCCGGGTAATGGCCTCGCCCCGTTCCAGTTCCTCGGCGTAGAGAGCCGGGTCCTCCGGCCGGTCGCTCCTGTCCAGGTTGGCCTTGAGGATGACATGGGTCAGCAGCAGCGCCCCCTCCGGGGAATCCGGGTCGCGCATGGCCGCTGGAAACTGCTCGAGAAGATTCAAGGCCTCGACCAGCGCGCGGCCGGCCCCCGGCGGCCCGAAAGTGAGCACCCGGTGGCTGCCATGGCGGGCCGCCAGCGGATTTCTTTCCACCGGCCAGGGTATCTGGGCCAGATCGTCGTCGCGGATCAGGCCGTCGTTAGCCACCATGTCTTGGTGTATCAGGCGGGCGATGTCCCCCTGGTAGAAGTCCTCGATCCCGGCCTCGGACAGCCGGCGCAGGCAACCGGCCAGCGCCGGCTGCCTGAATACCGAGCCAGCTGCGTAGGGGCGTTCACCCCCTTCGAGAAAGAGCTTCCCCCCGGGAAACTCTTTCAGGTGCCCGAGCTCGCGCCCGGCCAGCTGATGTTGCAGGAGCGAAACCCGGTATCCCGCAGCCGCCGCCTCGATGGCCGGTTCGAGCACCTCCTCCAGGGATTTGCTGCCATAGCGCTGCAAGGCCCAGGCGAGCACAGCCGGCGTCGAGGGCACCGTACTCGCCTTGTGTCCGCGCAGCTGTTCCTCCCGGTTCAACTCTCCGGGCGGCGTGCGGTGCGGAGCCCTGCTGCCACCGTCCAGGCAGAATTTGCGCTTGTTCTCGTCCAGGTGAAGCAGCATCACGGTCTGGCCGCCCAAACCCGAGGCGGCCGGTTCGACCACACCCAGAGTGAACGCGGCAGCCACTGCCGCGTCTACCGCGTTGCCGCCGCTGCGCAGCATCGCCTCGCCCGCATCGGTGGCGACGTGGTGCTGGGTGGCTACCATGCCGTGCCTGGAACTGGACGCCTGCGGGGGCCGTTCGATCTCCAAATCGCAGTCCTAGTTTCCCCGGGCCGCGCCGAAGTCGCGGGGGTCCGAGACCCCCGTGATCCTGCCGGTCTCCGGGTCGATGAAGATTGCCTGCACGCGTCCGAACCACCCGTCGAGCGACACGTATTCTTTCACGGTAAAGCCCTTGTTTTTCAGGTCCGACGGCACCGAAGGATCGAGACCGGGCGTCTCGAGGCGCAGATCGTCACCGAAGTAGAACACGCGGGGAAAAGCGACCGCCTGTGCCGGGCTCATGGCGTGGTCGATGTAGTTGACGATGGACTGGACCACCGATCCCGGTATGCGGCGGCTGCCGGCGGAGCCGATGGCAAGCACCGGTTTGCCTTCCCGCAACAGGATGGTGGGGGATTGACTGGTTTTCTCCCGCTGATGGGGAACCGGGTCGTCGTTCATGTCGTAACTGTAGGCATAGAAGAAGCCCAGTTCGGGGTGGGCCGCCTTCGCGCCGAAGCTCGGCCCGATGGACTGGGTGAGGGAGACCACGTTGCCCAGTGCATCAACGACGCTCAGGTGATTGGTTTCACCCGGGTCCTCCTCCTCGGCCTGCTGGACCGCCGATGGAACGATCCGGCCCTCGATGATGTCCTGTGCTCTGCGGGCCGCCATCGCCTGCGACACCTGCTCCTCGTCGGGCACGTGCTCGTCCTGGTGCCCGATGTGGGTCAGATGGGCCAGGAGCTCGAAGTAACGCGAGCGATCCTGGAAATCGTCCTCCAGTTCGAATGTCCCGAGGATCTGCAGCATCTCGATCACGGAACCGCCGTCGCACTGCCCGCCCCGGGCGATGATCTCGTGGCCGCGGTAGTGACCGCTGACAATTTCACCGGCGAGCGGCGTGTACTGGGCCAGGTCCGGCAGGGTAATGAAACCGCCATGCTCTTCCATGTCCGCCAGGATCTGCCGCCCGGCACTGCCTTCATACAGGACCTGGCTGCCCGCGGACGCCATCCTTTCCAGCGTGCTGGCCAACGCCGGTTGTTTCAGGGTGTCGCCCTGGCTGTAGAAGGAACCGTCGCTGCGCAGAAAGTGCTTTGCGGTGCCCGGATAATCGCCGAAATCCTCCCCGTACTTTCTGAATGACTGGTGATACTCCTCGTTGACGACGAAGCCGTCACGGGCAAGCTCGATGGCGGGCTGCAGGATCCTGCCTAGCGGGAAGGTGCCGTACTTCGTCACCATCTCTTCCAGCGCCGCCGGGCTGCCCGGAACCGGGACGGTACCGTAGCCCTGCTTGATCCTCGCGGGTTCACCGACACCCCCGGGTGACTGGGTGGCGCCATCGATTCCGACCACGTCTCCGTTCGCCAGGCGAATCAGGATCTGGGAACGCCCGGCCAGGCTGCACATGGCCGGATCCGTCACCATCAGCGCGAAAGCCGTCGCCGCCGCCGCATCGATGGCGTTTCCGCCCTCCCGCAGTATCCTGAGCCCCGCCTCGCTGGCCTCCACCGTGCTGGACACGACCATGGCGTTCTGCGACTCGGATACGCGCTGTGCGGCGGCCTGCCCGGGTACAGAGGCCAGGGCCAGGCCGATGACCAACACCATGGCGGAAAATCTTCTGTTCACGCGATGCTCTCTCCTCATGCCGCAGATGGCACCTAGGGATCCACGAATATCGAGACCCCCGGTCCCGGGTCGAGCTCCAGGAACAGCCACAGGCCCAGGAACAGGGTCCAGAATACCAGCGCGGCCAGGGAGTACGGCAACATCAGCGAAATGGCCGTGCCAATGCCGATTTTCTGGTCCTTGTTGCGGTATTTCTCCAGCAGCCCCAGGAGCATGGGCAGGTAAGCCGATATGGGGGAGATGATGTTCGTGGTCGAATCACCGATGCGGAAGGCCATCTGGGTTATCGCCGGGCTCAGGCCCAGGTTGTAAAACAAGGGCACGAAAATGGGCGCGGTGATCAGCCATTGTGTCAATCCGCTGGTGATGAAAATGTTGAGCACGGCACACATCAGCGCGAACAGGAGCAGCGTCGGGATCATGCCGATATCGATCTCCCGGAACAGGCTGGCGCCCTCGATGGCGATGATCGTGGTCAGGTTGCTCTTGTGGAACAGGTCGATGAATACGGCGGCCGGTATGCAGACCACGAGAAAACCGGCGACACCCGACAGGCCTTTCGCCATCATCTGCGGGATTTCATGGGTGGACTTGATGCTTCCGCTGCCGAAGCCGTAGGACACGCCGACGACGAAGAAAAACACGAACAGGATGAAAATGATGCCCGAGATCAGGGGTGATTTCGGCAGCAGGCCGCCCTCGTCGTTCCTCAGCAGACCGTGCTCCGGAACGGCCATCAAGAGGATGGCCAGGATGTACAGGGTAATCGCAATCGCGGCGACCAGGAGCCCCCTTTTCTCCGCGGCGTCCAGGGTGAGCGACTCGTGGGCGTTGGTCAGTCGGTATTCGTCGGGAGGATCGTATTCTCCTAGCAGGGGAACGATGACTTTCTCCGTCACCAGGGTCACGACCGTCGCCAGAAGGACGGTCGAGCCCATCATCACGTACCAGTTCATCAGGGGATGCACGGGCACGTCGACATCCATGTAGCGAATCGCCGACTCGGTGATTCCGGCCAGGGCGACGTCGGTGCCGGCGACCAGGACGTTGGCGGAGTACCCGCCGTACACGGCCACGTAGCCGGTGCACACGCCGGCGATGGGGTGTCTTCCCAGGGCGAGAAACACGGCGGCCCCGATGGCGGGCGCGATCACGATCCCGGCGTCAGAGGCGATGTTGGCGCAAATGCTGAGCACTGCCAGCACGAAGGTGACGTAGGCAGGCGGCGTCTTCCGGACGATGAAGCGTATCAGCGCGGAGAAAAATCCCGTCTGCTCCGCCAGCCCCACGCCGATGATCATTACCGTCACCAGCCCCACGGGGGCGAAGTAGATGAAGGTCCTGACGAAATTCGTGATCAGGTTCTGGAAGACTTCCCGGTCGACCAGGTTGACGACGGATACCGTATCGACGACCTGCCGGTCGGTTTCCGGATCGAAGGTGGTGACCGTGGTTTGCAGCCCGGTCAGGTGCAGGATGAACGACAGGACGAACAGAACGCCGATCAGGATGATGAACAGGAAAAAGGGATGCGGCAGGTAATTTCCCACCCGTTCGATCCACCGGATCGCCCGGCCGAAGAAGTTCATGCCCCCGAGTGCCTGGTTCATAAAGCGGCTACCCCGTCATCCCGCACTTTCTCCGAGCCTGAGCAGAACGGACGCCAGCAGCCGTGTTCTGTCGTGCAGGGATGGGATGCTGATGTACTCGTCAGCCGTATGGTCCCATTGGGATATGGGGCCCAGACCGTCAACGGTGGGGACGCCGGCAGACCCGAAATAGTTGGCATCGGATGAACCGCGCCGGTGTTCCGCCGGGACCTGTTGCCCGATCTCCCCGGCCGTGGACTGAATGATGTCGATCAGTTCCCGGTTGCGGCCCGTGTATGGCATGGAGGGTCTCCAGTTCAGGACCTCGAATTCCGAGTGACAGCCTGCCAGGGCCTGCTGTGCGACGATGGACTGCACGTTCCCGATCAACCGGTCCTTGTGTTCTTCATGCTCCCACCTGATATCGACGTAGGCTTCGGCTTCAGCGGCGATGGTGGCAGGCCCCAGGCCGCCGCTGACCTTCCCGACATTCAGGCTCACGCCGGGGTAAATGGCGTTCAGTGCTTCTATGTCGATGATCTTCCTGGCGGCTTCGAGGATGGCGCTCGATTTCTCATGGTTACCCACGGAGACGTGCTGTGGCTTGCCGAAGCTGCTCATCCGGGCGCCCATCTTTCCATTCCTGGAAATGACGATCTGGTTATCGAGGCCGGCGCATTCCGTCACCAGGCACATGGCGGCCCTTTCCCGTTCACGTTCCATGACGGGCCGGGAATACTTTGAGCCGATCTCTTCATCGCTGTTGAAGATGGTTGATATTTTCAGTTCCCTCAGAACACCGGCATGGTGAAGCGCTTTCAATGCATAGATTATAACGACCAGGCCGCCCTTCATATCCCCGGTGCCGGGTCCTGCAAGAACGTCACCATTGACAGAGCACGCCTGGAACGCATGCTCAGGCGGGAAGACCGTGTCCATGTGTCCGAGCAGGTAGATGGACTTCGCATGCTCAGACGACCTGAAAATATGAGTCCTGCCAACTTTCTCCAGCGTTTCCACCTCGTGGACCGGCATGATCCCGTTCAAGTTGTCCACGATCATCTCGCCGACCTTGTTCACCCCGTCCGGATTGAAGGAATAGCTGTTCTGATCGCAGAGCCTGACCAGGAATTCCAGCTGTTCCTTCTCATGGGCGTCGATGAAAGCAATGACCTCACGCCTGAGCTTCGAATAATCCATCTGCCTGTGCCCTGTGTGCCGGACTGTGCCTATTCCTCGTCCGGTAGTTCGTCATCGTACTCGCAAACCTGCCCGCCCCACGTCCTGAACAGCAGTTTTCCGTTCCGGTTCGGGTTCAGCAAATAGGTGGGAAGTATCGGGGTTTTGCCCTTTCCTTCCGGCGCGGTGATGATGAATGTCGGTACGGCCATCCCTGACGTGTAGCCGCGCAGGTTTTCCATGATGTTCAGCCCGTCCTGCACGGATGCACGGAAATGGCGGATGCCCTGCAGTTTCTTGCAGTTGAATATGTAATAGGGCCTCACGCGTATCTTCATCAGTTCGTGGACCAGTTTCTTCATCACGTGCACGTTGTGATTGATGTTTTTCAACAGGACCGACTGGTTGCTAACCATCACACCGGCTTTCATCAACTTGAGAACGGCTTCCTCGGTCTCCGGGGTCACCTCCAGGGGATGATTCAGCTGGGTATTCAGATAAACCGGCTTCCTGCGCTTATTCAATACCTCGATCAGTCCGTCATTCACGCGCATGGGCAAGGTTGCCATCATGCGGGACCCGAGACGCATCATTTCGACGTGCGGAATCTTTTCCAGTTCGCCCAGGAGCCAGTCAAGCATGCTGTTGGACAGGATCAGGGCATCCCCTCCGGTGATCAGCACGTCCCGAACCTCCGGACACTCGGCGATGTAATCCAGCGCAGCCCTGAAGTCTTTTTTGCTGTAGATCATGTCTTTCTGGGCAATGTCTTTCTTGCGCAGGCAATGTCGGCAAAAAACACTGCAGATGTTCGTCGCGTTGATGATCAGGCGGTCTGCATACAAGCGGGTGATCAGGGGCGCCGGTGAATTGAACACGCTGGCATAGGGATCGGTTTCCTCTTCCCGGTCGAAATATTCCAGACCCGCCGGCACGGCCTGCATGCGGATGGGGCAACGATGGTCTTTCGGGTCCATCAGGCTGGCATAGTAGGGGGAGATCTTCCACCGGTAGAGCTTTGCGGTCTTGTCGAAGTCCTCGATCTCTTCATCGGTCAGGTCAACGATCTTCGAGAGCACGTCGATGTCGTCAATACCTTTGGCGATGTGCCAATGCCAGTTGTCCCAGTCCTCGTCCGTTCCTCCCAGCACGTCGAGGATTCGTTTCCGGTTTTCGAGTATCTGCTCCCACCGGGTGAAGCCGGTCGGGATGGTGTCTTTCACGGCGAGATAGTCGGAGATGGTATCAACGAGCTTTGCCGCCCTTTCGTTTGCTATCTCACGGTTGGCGTCCGGCACGAATAATGGATGACCGGGATCTCTGGTGATCGGCATCTTTTCCTCCAGTAAGCGGGGTAATGCAACGGTGCAAAAATGTAAGATAACAACTGACCTGTATAAGTCAAATATGTATTTTTTCTAATTCTATATGCTGTGTTTATACAGGCGCCGGGTTCAGTGACCTGGATTGATCTCCTGCACTGGCCTGCTCAAAGAACATGGGATCCAAATCAGCATGGGTGGACAAGGTGCCTGGCGGGGTCATGTCTTCGTCCGCCAGGCGCGACTGGGCGGATATCAAGCCCAAGTAGTCGGTTCGCTTGGAATCAGGGCGGCCCGGTCGGGCTGCCCTGGAAAACGAAACCGTCAGTCCACCACCGGGTAACAGGGATCGCCCCAGACCTGGTGGTGATTTTCCATCATCAGGTAGATGACAACCGGAACAAGCTGCCCCATCAGGTTCGTACCGTCACGCATCTGCGCGCGGTTCACCCCGCCGTTCCAGGTCGCGCCGCCATGCACGATCTGGTTGCGCAGTGTGTACAGCCGGTCAAAAGTAATTCCCATCACCTTCGCCGTGTCCATGTGGCCGAGCGCACGGTTGGCCGCCGCCTTGCTGGTGGCAAATTGTTCCTTCCATTCAGCCTCGCTTATCAACCCTGCCTGGAAGCGCCAGAATGGTTGAAACACGTACTCGTTATTGATCAACAGGCGGATACTGCCGGAAAATTGCTGCCAGACAATCTTGTTCAACAACCTTTCAGGGTCGCCATCCACCAGGCGCTGCAGGAATTGATTAAACACGGCGCGCTCACTGAGATCGCCACCGTCATAAGCCTCATTCGCGTAGGCTGCGTTGAAGGCGATCCAGAGAAACAGGAAGCGGGCGTCTTCGTCTTCAGTCTCCTGCTCGGCACGGTGAAGCCAGCTGAGGGCGCGATGGGTGCGGAGCGACAGCGCCGTCGGGAATGCATCACGGATTTCGCGCTGCCTGGTCTTTAGTTCTGAATATTCGAACATGGCCGTAGGCATCCCCCCAAGTGCTGCAATACTTGATTAGAGCGTACCAAACCGAATCCACCTGGACAATTTCTGTAATGGAATCTTGACAACACGCCGTCGCGCGCGCTCGGCTTTCAGATTGGATACACAGTACTTCCACGTGACCAACGATTTGGAGGGGGATGTTGTTGATGAAGAGACGTTTAACGGGGGTGATTCGGGAGGAGTTTTGGACGTGCGAGGGGGAAATTGGTGATGTTTGGGTGGATGCTGGGGCTGGGGGAGAGGGATAGACTCGCCACATCCTGTGGCTCGCCCTTCGGGGCGTACTTCACTTTGTACGTAAGTCCAAATTCGCTCCGGGAGTGTTAGAAATTCTGTGTCAATCCTTTAACCTATGCAGTAGAGGATTGAACCATGACAGAAAAATTCGATTTTGAACAGGCGCTGGCCGATCTCAAGGCCGGCAAGCCCATTACCGGCAAAGACAGTGTGCTGGGCCCGTTGGTCAAACAGCTCACAGAGGCTGCTCTGGAAGCCGAGATAGATACCCACCTGGCTCAGGAAGTGGCGCCCAACCGCAAGAACGGCAAGTCCCGCAAAACCATGAATAGCACGTCCGGTGAATTTGAACTGGAAACGCCCCGTGATCGATCTGGAACCTTCGAACCCAAGCTGGTCAAGAAGCACCAGACCCACGTCAGCGATGAGATCGAGTCCAAGATTTTATCCATGTATGGCCGTGGCATGAGTTACCGGGACATCTCCGGCCACGTTGAAGAGTTGTACGGCATCAGCGTCTCCACCGCCACCCTGAGCGCGATCACCGACAAGATCATCGCCGAAGTGAAGGAGTGGCAGCAGCGGCCATTGGACAGCCATTATCCGTTTGTATGGATGGATGCCATTCACTACAAGCTGCGGGAGAACGGCCGTTATGTCTCCAAGGCCGTGTACACCATCCTGGGTTTGAATATGGAGGGTAAGAAGGAAGTCCTGGGCCTGTATCTGTCTGAAAGTGAAGGGGCCAACTTCTGGCTGTCGGTATTGACCGATCTCAGCAACCGCGGCGTCAAAGACATCCTGATCGCCTCAGTAGACGGCCTAACGGGCTTTCCCGATGCCATCAATACCATTTACCCGGAAACCGAAGTGCAGCTGTGTGTGGTCCACCAGATCCGCAACTCATTGCGCTACGTGGCTTCCAAACACCAGAAAATGTTCATGGTGGATCTCAAGCGAGTGTACCGGGCCGTGAGCCGCGAAGCGGCCGAGCAAGCCCTGGATGAGCTGGAAGATCGCTGGGGTCAGAAATATCCGATTGTGATCAAGTCCTGGCGCAACAAGTGGGAAAATCTGTCGGTCTACTTCAAATACCCCGAAGAGATCCGGCGGGTGATTTACACCACCAATTCGATCGAGGCGGTGCATCGCCAGTTCCGCAAACTGACGAAAACCAAGGGTGGCTTCCCGAACGAAAACAGCTTGCTGAAACTGCTGTACCTGGGGATACAAAATGCCAGTAAGAAATGGACCATGCCGATCCAGAGCTGGAACCTTACGTTGTCGCAGTTGGCCATCTTCTTCGAGGGCCGGCTTGATGATGCTTTGGAATTATGATCCTATGAATCAGCAGGAATTACGTTGACACAGAATCCTGAACGCCCTCTTCGCTCCCGGCGAATTCACTCCGGTCATCCTGTGCTCCGCCCCTTCGGGGCCGTCTTCGCTGCGCTACGACGTTCAAAATTGTTCCAGACAATTTTGTGTTGAACCGGCGGAGGTCAGATGTATTCTACTTTATTATTCAAGTTCGCTATTGGATTGACTGTTGATGTCTTGTTACCCCTGTTCTTGGTGGGGGAAGCGAACTTAGTGCATTCCAAAAATCAGCCAAATTATCTTGAGACGCAATCATTTTCTCGCCGATAAAAGCAGTACAGTTCAGCTCTGGATTGTGCTTTACCTTCTGCAGTCTGGCCGTCATCGTTTCCAAGTCCAGCTTTGCTGTTTCATATGCACTCACAGATTGTGAATACATCTGTGCAAATCCAAATCTAATCTCATTATCTGTGGCTTCGAATTTCTCCACTTTTGGTCGCGCATTATTTAGATCACAGCCTTTTCGCATCGCAAAGACATATTCTGGCTTTTGATATCGAAAACTTTTCTTATCAGCCTGAATATCGTTCCGAACGACTTCAGTGTCCGTGTAGAAAGCGTAGGTGTAGTAGGTATTGTTTGGCCCACAGCCCTTCACAGAATCCCAAGCAGGCCTCTCGCAAACGTAAATAACAGGTTCTGCAACCACAGTCGTGGTTATTGCAAGCAAAAAAACTAGCGACAATAGATTGAACATTACATTTCCCCTGATTGATTTCTTTGGAAGTAAAAACCCTCAAAGATGCAGGTAGCGAAGATCTTCCAGATTTTCTGTTAACTCACATTGAAAGATCAAGTCCAAAATCTGCTGTAAATTCCACTCCGTTTGATCGGCATTTTCTCAGTTAACCATTTTCATTGGCTTTCCAGTTCGGTTTTGTTTACAGACAATCGCGCTTACCACTGTTTATGGATACAATTAATTTGTTTCAAAACACAGGGGGTTGTAAATATATACCGATGTTTTGTAACATACTAACCACCATGGCCAGTCAGATTACACAAGCGGAAAGGATCCTTGAGCTGGCAGAGGAATTGGGTGTCCTGCGACCCCGGGATCTGGATCCTTATGGCATCTCCCGGACATACCTCAGCCGCCTCTGCGCTGCCGGTAAACTACAGCGTATTGCCCGAGGGCTCTATGTCCTTCCTGACAGCGAGATCACTGAGCACCACTCTCTTGCAGAGGCTTGCAAACGCGTGCCAAAAGGGGTGGTTTGCCTTCTGTCCGCCCTGCAATATCACGACATCACGACCCAGGCCCCGTTTGAAGTCTGGCTGGCCATAGGTGAGAAGGCCTGGCGACCACGCGTGGAATACCCGCCGCTTCGGATCGTACACTTTTCCCAGCCCACGCTCCGAGCCGGGATTGAAGAGCATAGGATTGAAGGGGTGCCTGTCCGAGTATTTACACCTGAAAAAACTGTGGCGGATTGTTTCAAATACCGGAATAAAATCGGCCTGGACGTGGCTATCGAGTCGCTACGGGAATGCATTCGATCACAGCGTTGCACCATGGATGATCTTTGGCACTATGCAAAAATTTGTCGTGTCCAAAATATCATGCGCCCCTACCTGGAGTCGCTCGCAACGTGAAAGACAGGCGCGGGAAGAACATGGCTGTATCGATACGTGACCGGTTACTGAATCTGGCACGCGAGCGAGGTAAGGATTTCCAGTTGATTCTGACCCGGTATGGACTGGAAAGGCTTCTGTACCGCCTCGGCAAATCCGACTACCGAGATCTCTTTGTCCTGAAAGGGGCGATGCTGTTCATGCTGTGGGGTGACCAATCCCACCGCCCCACACGTGATGTGGACTTTCTGGGCTTCGGTGACAGCAGTGAAGGGGAGCTGAGAGCCATTTTTCGTGAACTTTGTGAGATTCCAGTCGAGGGTGATGGATTGACACTGATCGCGGATAGCGTCTAAGTCAACGCGATCCACGATGACACAGAATACGGCGGAATGCGGGTAAAACTGTTCGGTGACCTGGCCGGGGCCAGAATACCGCTTCAGGCCGACATCGGATTCGGGGACGCCGTCACTCCTAAGCCAAGAAGTATCGAATACCCCACAGAGGTGGTCCCGCTTGTTTGGACAGCCAAACCCATTTCTATAAGTGGATTCCAGCCTCTGGTTTAAGCGGCCTGGGTTAAAGGCAGCTGTGAAAAATATACCTGATCTGGTGT
>JAZBOH010000182.1:0-3342 GCA_036351055.1 Lysobacterales bacterium | reverse complement strand
TACCCGCGCCGCGTTCACGGGGTTGCAGCAACTCCTCGTCACTGGGCAGAAAGTCGAGTTCACGGTCCAGCAGGCCCTCGCCTTCGAGCACGTCGATGAAGTGTGCCATGGTGCCGATGCGCGCCGGTGAAAAGGACTGCATCAGGGAAATCGCCTGCGTTTGCAGGTAGGTGTTGCGCAAGACCTGGTCGGCGACCTCGTCACTCATGGAAGCCAGCAACGCCTTGCGCTTTTCCTGGTCCAGTTTGCCGTCGACCAGGGCCTGGTTGAGCAGGATCTTGATATTGACCTCGTGGTCCGAGGTGTCGACACCGGCGGAATTGTCGATGAAATCGGTATTCACGAAACCACCCGCCCGCGCGAACTCGACACGTCCGAGCTGCGTCATGCCGAGGTTGCCGCCCTCACCCACCGCCTTGCAGCGCAGCTCATTGCCGTTAACCCGCAGTGCATTGTTGGCCAGGTCGCCGACGTCGGCGTGGGTCTCGCTGCTCGCTTTGACGTAGGTGCCGATGCCGCCGTTCCACAGCAGGTCGACTTCCGCCTTGAGCAGGGCCTTGATCAGCAGGTTCGGCGCGATTTCGCTTTCTTCGATGCCAAGCCAGTCACGTATTTCCCGGCTGAGCGGCACGGTCTTGGCGGCGCGCGACAACACCCCGCCGCCCGGCGAGATCAATTCCGGCTTGTAGTCCATCCAGCTGGAGCCCGGTTTGCGGAACAGGCGCCTGCGCTCGGCAAAAGAGGTCTTTTCATCCGGGTCCGGGTCGAGAAATATGTGCATGTGGTTGAACGCGGCGCGCAGGCGTATATGCCGGGACAGCAGCATGCCGTTGCCGAACACGTCGCCGCCCATATCACCGATGCCGACCACCGTGAAAGGTTCCTTCTGCGTGTCCAGGCCCATTTCCCGGAAGTGCCGCTTGACCGCTTCCCAGGCGCCGCGCGCGGTGATGCCCATGGCCTTGTGGTCGTAGCCAACCGATCCGCCGGAGGCGAAGGCATCGCCCAGCCAGTGCCCGTGCTCTGCCGCCACGGCGTTTGCCGTATCGGAGAAGGTCGCCGTTCCCTTGTCGGCCGCGACGACCAGGTAGGGATCGTCACCATCCAGCCGGACGACGTCTTTCGGCGGCACGACCGTATCCTTATCCAGATTATCAGTTATATCCAGTAAAGCATTGATGAATTTTGTATAACACTTGACGCCTTCAGCGAATACTGCATCCCGACCACCCTCCTGGGGCGGGTTCTTGACCACGAAGCCACCCTTCGCGCCAACCGGCACGATCATGGTGTTCTTGACGTTCTGCGCCTTCATCAGGCCCAGGACCTCGGTGCGGAAGTCCTCGCGCCGGTCAGACCAGCGCAAGCCGCCGCGGGCGATCATGCCTCCGCGCAGGTGCACACCCTCGAAATGCGGTGAGTAAACCCAGATTTCACGGAAGGGGCGTGGCCTGGGCAGTTCGGGCAGTGCGCCGGAATCGATCTTGAAACTGATGTAATCCCTGGCCTCGCCCGCTTCGTCCGACTGGAAGTAACTGCTGCGCAAGGTCGCGTTGATGACCTCGTAAAAGGCATACAGGATACGGTCTTCATCGAGGCTGGTCACAAACTGCAGCCCGCGTTCGAACAGCCGTTTCGCGGCTTCGACCTGTGCGTCCCGACCACGCTTACGCGCCTTGACCAGGTCATCGATGTAATCGTCAAGGCCGGGGTCGGACGCGCAGTCACGCCTGAAAATGGTCTTGAGCAGCTGTTCCAGTTGCTGCTGGGCCTGTTTTTGCCGCTCGGCCGATTCCTGTTCCCGTGCCGGGTCGAAGCGCGCTTCGAACAGCTCGACCAGGATGCGGGACATGCCCGGGTGACGGCTCACGGAATCGGCCATGTAGGCGGCCGAAAACGGAATATTGGTCTGCAGCAGGTATTTGCAGTAGGCCCGCAGCACGGCGACCTGGCGCCAGTGCATCTGCGCGCCAATCACCAGGCGGTTGAAACCGTCGTTCTCGGCATCGCCCTCCAGGGTGCGACGGAAAGCATGTTCGAAAATTTCGCGCACGCTGTCGAGGTCCACCTGCCCGCCCTGCGCCGGCTGCATGTCGAAATCCTGGATCCACAGCACCTGCCCCTGCCGCAACTTCAATTCGTAGGGGCGCTCATTGACGATGTGCAAGCCGAGGTTTTCCAGCACCGGCATGATATTCGACAGGGGGATCGGGGCGTCCTTGCGAAACAGCTTGAATCGGATGATGCCGCCGCGGGGTTCACGCGGCTGGTACAGGCTCATGCGCAGCGCTTCACCCTGCTGCACGGCGTCGGCGTTGACCACATCAAAGGCCGCAACCCAGGGCGACACGTCTTCCTTGTAAGCTTCCGGGAATGCGCTGCCAAAACGCTTCATATGCGCCAGGCCGGCTTCCTCGCCAAACCGCTCGACCAGGATATCCCCCAGCTCGTCGGTCCAGGAGCGTACCGCAACTTCGATCTCCCGTTCCAGCGCAGAGACGTCGAAATCGATTTCAGCATCCGCTCGCGGGCGAATCAGCAACTGCAGCCGGGCCAGCCTGGATTCCGCCACGCGCACGGTGTAGTCAACACGTTCACCCTGCAGCGCCCGCCCCAGGATGGCCTGGATGCGTTCGCGGTTCTCGGTATTGAATCGCTCACGCGGCAGGTAGACCATGCAGGAATAGAAGCGGCCATAGCGCTCCTGGCGAATGAACAGCCGCACCAGTTTCCGTTCCTGCAGGTTGAGCACACCTTCGCTGAGTTCACGCAACTGGGGCGTGGTCGCCTGGAACAGCTCGTCACGCGGCAGGGTTTCCAGGATATGCACCATGCTCTTCCAGGCGTGGCTGCTTTCCAGCAGGCCGGAACGGTTCATGATGTTTCTGGCCCGGACACGCACCATCGGCGTGATCATCGCGTTCTGGTAATAAGCGCGCGATGTGAACAGGCCGACGATGCGGCGCTCGCCGATAGTCTTTCCTTGCGCGTCGATTTTCAGCACGCCCAGGTAGTCTAGGAAACCAGCTCGGTGCACGGTGGAACGCGCGTTAGTCTTGGTAATGATCAAGGGGCGTTTCTGGCTGTGCCGCAAGGCGGCCGGCGCCAGGCTGTCCAGCGGGCGCGACATCCGGGTATGCTCATCCTCCTTCAGGATACCAAGCCCGGAACCGGGCACCACGTCCAGGGATTCCGATTTCCCGGATTTGACGACCTCGTAATCGCGCAGGCCGAGCAGGACAAAATGATCGTCCAGCAGCCATTCCAGGAAGGCCTGGCACTCCTGCATCCATTCCTTTTTCACACCAGGCGCCCAGCCGGGCATCAGGTCCACGGTCTGTG
>JAZBOH010000181.1:0-2549 GCA_036351055.1 Lysobacterales bacterium | reverse complement strand
GCGTAACCTGCTGCTGATCAAGGGCGCTGTCCCCGGAGCGGCGGGTGGCACGGTCACCGTTCGTCCGTCCGTCAAGCACTGAGGATATCGAGCATGAAACTTAATGTTGCAGGCGGTAAAGACATCCAGGTTTCGGAAGCGACCTTTGGTCGTGACTTCTCCGAAGCGCTGGTGCACCAGGTGGTAACCGCCTACCTGGCCGGTGGACGTGCCGGTACAAAAGCACAGAAGAACCGTTCAGCGGTTCGCGGCGGTGGCAAGAAGCCCTGGCGTCAAAAAGGTACGGGCCGGGCCCGCGCAGGTACGAGCCGTGGTCCGATCTGGACCGGTGGTGGCGTGACCTTCGCCGCGCAGCCCCGTGACCACTCGCAGAAAGTTAACCGCAAGATGTACCGCGGCGCCCTCCAGGCGATCTTCTCCGAGCTGGTTCGCAAAGAGGCCCTGATCGTGGTTGATGAGATGAAAATTGACTCGCCGCGCACGAAAGACCTGGTCGCACAGCTCAAGGAAGTGGGCGCCGACAAGGCTTTGATCATCACGGCTGAAGTTAACGAGAGCCTGTACCTGGCATCACGCAACCTTATTGGTGTGGACGTTGTGGATGTAGCCGGTATTGACCCGGTAAGCCTCGTGTCCACCGACAAGGTGATCGTTACCGTAGAGGCGATCGCGAAGATTCAGGAGTGGCTGGGATGAACAACGACAGACTTTTTAACGTTCTGCTGTCACCGCGGGTAACGGAAAAAACCGCGCGCATCGGAGAGCAGGCCAATCAGTACGTATTCCGCGTGGCCACGGATGCCAGCAAAGCTGAAATCCGCGCCGCCGTGGAAGCACTGTTTGAAGTGAACGTCGAGTCCGTTCAGGTCGCCGTCGTGAAAGGCAAAAGCAAGTCTTTCAAGATGCGTCAGGGCAAGCGCTCAGACTGGAAAAAAGCCTACGTTCGTGTTCAGGAAGGTCAGGTTATCGACCTTCTGGGCGAATCGGCATAAGGATTGAATGTCATGGCAATTGTTAAGGCAAAACCGACATCACCTGGCCGCCGCGGAGTGGTACGTGTTCGTCACGACCACGTTCACAAGGGAGCGCCGCATGCGCCCCTGCTGGAGAAAAAGTCCAAGAGCGGTGGCCGGAACAACAACGGTCGTATCACCACCCGGCACATTGGGGGCGGTCACAAGCAGCACTATCGTGTGATTGACTTCAAACGTGACAAGGATGGCATTGCGGGCAAGATCGAACGCATTGAATACGATCCGAACCGCAGCGCGCACATTGCACTGGTGCTTTATGCAGACGGCGAACGTCGTTACATCATCGCGCCGAAAGCACTGCGTGCCGGTGACCCGGTGATGAGTGGCCGCGAAGCCGCCATCAAGCCGGGTAACACGCTGCCCTTGCGCAACATCCCCGTTGGTACGGTGGTGCATTGCGTAGAGCTGAAGCCGGGCAAGGGTGCCCAGGTTGCCCGCAGCGCCGGCGCTGCCGTGCAGCTGGTGGCCCGCGAAGGTCAGTACGCGACCCTGCGTCTGCGCTCCGGCGAGATGCGCAAGGTGCCGACCCGCTGCCGCGCGACCATTGGCGAGGTGTCCAATTCCGAGCACAACCTTGAAAAGTTGGGCAAAGCGGGCGCCAAACGCTGGCGCGGTGTGCGACCGACTGTTCGTGGTGTAGCCATGAACCCGGTTGATCACCCGCACGGTGGTGGTGAGGGTAAAACCTCCGGTGGCCGTCATCCGGTATCCCCCTGGGGCGTACCGACGAAGGGTCACAAGACCCGTAGCAACAAGCGCACGGACAAGTTCATTGTTCGCAAGCGCTCTGGTAAGTAACGGGACGGAACGATGCCAAGATCAATCAAGAAAGGCCCTTTTATCGATCATCACCTGTCAGCCAAGGTGGAGAACGCGCTGGAAACGAACAACAAGCGCCCGATCCGCACCTGGTCACGCCGGTCCATGATCACCCCCGAAATGGTGGGGCTGACGATTGCCGTACATAACGGTCGCCAGCACGTGCCGATCCTCGTGAACGAACAGATGATCGGTCACAAGCTCGGTGAGTTCGCGGCCACGCGCACGTTTAAAGGTCACTCCGGTGACCGGAAAACCAAGTAAGGACGCAGAGCCATGCAGGTAACAGCAAAATTGAATGGCGCCCGGATTTCGGCGCAGAAAGTCCGCCTTGTTGCGGATCAGGTCCGCGGCATGCCCGTGGAGAAGGCCGAGCAGTTGCTGGCTTTCAGCCCGAAAAAGGCAGCCCACATCGTCAAGAAGGTGTTGCTGTCAGCCATCGCCAATGCCGAGCACAACGAAGGTGCCGATATTGATGAGCTGAGCATCAAGACGATTTTCGTCGACGAGGGTCCGACCATGAAACGCGGCCGTGCCCGCGCCAAGGGTCGCGGCACGCAGATTTTGAAGCGCACCAGTCACATTACCGTGATTGTCGCGGACAGCGAATAACAGGACCAGGAAAAGATTATGGGTCAGAAGGTACATCCGATAGGTATCCGCCTTGGTATTTCCAAGGACTGGAATTCAACCTGG
>JAZBOH010000180.1:0-2386 GCA_036351055.1 Lysobacterales bacterium | reverse complement strand
TATTGCATCTCCGATGCGGGCGAGGACCAGTTGATTCTCGCGTGGCGTCAGGTCGCCGGTCACCCGCTCTGTCAGGCGGTGAATGATCGAGTATTCCTTTTCCAGGAAACTGCGCCGCGTCGCTTCCGTGGGGTGGGCGGTAAACACCGGGCGAATGCGCAGGGAACGCAAATGTTCGCCCAGCGCTTCCGCTGATACGCCGCTGTTGGCGAGTTCCGCAAATACCGCCTCGAAGCTGCCTTGTTGAGGGTCTGCAGCGCTTTTCTGGTACTCCCGGCGGCGTCGTATGCGGTGCGTTTTTTCCGCAATATTGGTAAGCCGGAGATACGTGGAGAAAGCCTTGAGGATGCGTCGTGAGCTCTCGATATCAAGGCTGGCAAGCAGCTGCTCAAGTGCAACCGGGTCGCTGCTACTGGATTCGCGCCAGGCGATGGCAGCGGTGCGTATGGCCTCGACCTGGTGCAGCAGGTCCGCGCCATGTTGCTCAACCAGGGCTTCGCCGAGGAGCTGCCCCATGAGGCTGACATCGGCGCGCAAGGGCAGGTCTTTTTCCGGAAAGTCTATCTGGCGTATTTCGGTCATTGGTTTTCTTGGTTGCCTGTTTCAGTGACGCAGTATCGCATCAATGCATTGTTCAACGCGGGCCAGCCATCCGCCGCCGAACAGGTTCAGGTGGTTCAGCAAATGGTAGCCCTGGTAAAGGTCACAGCGGGTGCCTGCGCCCGGTGGTAATGGCCATGATGACAGGTAGCTGTCCAGGACCTGCGGATCAAAGCCGCCAAACAGGCGCATCATGGCCAGGTCAGTTTCCCGGTCCCCGTGGTAGCAGGCCGGGTCAAAGATCACGGGCATTCCGTCCGGGCAATAGCCGTGGTTGCCTCCCCAGAGATCGCCATGCAAAAGGGAGGGAAGCGGCTCGTGGTTCAGCAAGGACCTGGTGGCTTGCTCCAGGGCAGTGATCCGGGGTCCCAGGTACTGGCCATGGCCTCTTGCCGATGCCTGCTCGAGTTGCGGCAGCATGCGGCATTGCCACCAGAATTCCGCCCAATCGGTATGTGGTGAATTACATTGCCGACTGGCACCCAGGTAGCTGTCCTGCTGCCATCCGAAATTTTTATCCTGGTGACGGTGAACCTGCAGCAGGCCCCTGGCCAGGCGTTCCGCGTCGCCCCCTGCCTGGAGCTGCAGCCACGGAAGTATCAGCCAGGCGTGATGCTCATCATTGCCGAGAGCGACGGGAAGGGGGATTAGTAAATCGCGCCCAGCAGGCGGGGTCATGGCTTTTGCTCTGGAATGGGCTGCGGCCGGCTGCACGGCGGCCGCCAGTGCTTCAAGGCCGGCTTGCTCTGCACGAAAGGCCGGCAGCGCACCTTGATCGTTCCACTTGATAAACCAGTCACCCCGGTCCGTGACCATTTGAAGTGCCTTGTGGCTGTCACCGCCTGCTACCGGTTTCAGCATCTGAACATGCACCTCCTGGTCAAGCGCGTCGGAAAGAGTCCCGGCCAGGGCGCCTGGGTCGGGTGTGTGCCTATGTGTCATCAGATGTTTGTTTTTCCTTTGGTCCCGGCGTCTAATGCTTGCGCGAAAGCTGCTGCGTGTTAGCTCTGTGTGCTGCCAGGTCGGCGGCCTTGAGCAAAAAAGCACTCGCTTTTCACGGCTTGTTCAGATAATATGTGCATGTATAAGGGTACAATTCTCACGACGGCAGCAGGGGCGGAAAAGCTCCACCGGCTGGGAAAGGGGAGTCACCAGAATTCAATTCTGGGGCAGAAGTAACGCATGGTCTACGATTCTAACGTGTCTCGTGACAACCGCGTCTCACCTTCTGACGGTCTTTCGTCGGGAAATTGCATTCCTTTTTGAAATCGCCTTTTGGAGATTTTGATACCAACTTAACGGTAATTCCGTTGTAGGTACTAATAGGGTTCCGAAAGCGGAGCAATATGACAAGGAATTGCATCCTGAAAATGGAATGCAAGCGTCTCCAAGACCAGGTTTAAGTCACCCACAGGATGTGAGTGTTCAAACCGTCGGCACGGCAGGGGATTTACGCCGTGTGTAAAGGAGAGCATAAAATGTTGGAAATCATCTTGATCGCATCCGGAGCATTCCTGGCCGCACTGTTCTGCGTTTGGGTTTACCGGATCAGTAAATCAATGCATGACTCCAAGTTCAGGCAGGTTAAGCTTGCCGGCCAGGAGGATTCCCTGAGTCTCTCGCGAGAGTCAGGAACGGTTCAGCTGCAAGGCGGTCGTTCTTCCGGTTCTGCACGCAAGCCCTGGGGCTGGTGAGCAGTTACATAAGGCACTGGTAAAAGAACTTGGGGGGCAGATCGAAACGATCTGCTGGAAAAAACCGCTGTATTCCCGGGCTATTGAGCCGG
>JAZBOH010000179.1:0-8805 GCA_036351055.1 Lysobacterales bacterium | reverse complement strand
TGAACCGCCATCCCGCCGCCCAGCGCAGCCTTGAGTGTGCTGAAATCCAGCTCGGCGAACCCGGGTGTATGCAGCAAGGTGTTGAACAGCGTATTGACGCCCGGGAAGAAGCTGAAGGGGACCTTGCTCAGTTCCTTGACAAAGCCTTCCGCGTCCCGTGGATTGGTGATGAGGACATTGACACCACCCATGGCCATAAAGGCGAAGCAGTTCGCCGTCAGCGCGAAGATATGGTACAGCGGCAAGGCGGATACAACGTATTCGACATCCTTGCCGAGGTCTTCCGATCCGATCCAGGCCTTGGCCTGCAACATGTTGGCGACGATATTCCCGTGGGTCAGCATGGCGCCCTTGGCGACGCCGGTGGTTCCACCGGTGTACTGGAGGAAGGCGATATCGTCCAGTGTGTTCGTAACAGGCGCCAGTTGGTGTCGTGAGCCCTCCTTGAGCGCCTTGTCGAAACGGATGGAACCTGGCAGGTTGAAAGAAGGAATGGCCTTCTTGACATACTTCAGAACGAAGTTGATCAGGGCGCCCTTCGGGAAACCGAGCAGACCACCCACGCGGGTGGTGATGACGTGCTCGACCGGTACGTCCTTGATCACCTTTTCCAGGACGTCGGCAAAGTTTTCAATAACGACGATGGCCTTTGCACCGGAATCTTCGAGTTGATGGCGCAGTTCCCTGGCGGTGTACATGGGATTGGTATTGACCACGACCAGGCCGGCCTGCAAGGCGCCCAGGATAGCAATGGGGTACTGGAAAATATTGGGCATCATCAGCGCAATGCGATCGCCTTTTACCATTCCCAGGCTTTGCAGGAAGGCTGCAAAATCCCGGCTCATGCGGCCCAACTCGGCAAAAGACAGGGTTTTGCCAAAATTCATGTAGGCATCCCGGTCTGCGTATTTCTCCAGGCTCTGCTCGTAAATGTCCAGGATGGAACTGTATTCGCTCAGATCGATTTCTGCAGGTACCGCATCGGGGTACTGGTTCAGCCACGGTTTGTCCACGATATCTCCTCAAGGTTTGTCCCGTACAGTCTATTATAATGCCCGTTATGACCAAACACCTGATATTATCCGATTGGCAAAAAAGTGCGGAAACGGGGTATTAATGGATGGGAGAACAGAACGTCAAGCTCCTCAGCGATGAGGCAACGAGCCAGGAGTTCATGCGATCCCTGCTGGTCGAAGTGCATGCCTTGGAAAAAATGCTCGAAGCGGGCATGGTCGAATCCGGAGTGCGCCGGATCGGCGCCGAACAGGAGATGTTCCTGGTCGACAAGGCGCATAAGCCGGCGCTCCGGGCGCTTGATATTCTCGACGTCATCGACGACGACCGGTTCACCCATGAACTGGGATTGTTCAATCTAGAAGCAAATCTCTCACCGCACCGGCTCGGCGGCAGCTGCCTGCGGGAAATGGAAAATGAACTCCAGGAGATCTACGCCAAGGCGCGCACCACCGCGCAGCAGTTCGACTGCGATATCGCGCTGGTCGGCATCCTGCCCACCCTGACCAAGAACAATCTCGGTCTCGACTCCATGGTGCCCACGCCGCGTTACCATGCCCTCAACGAAGCCATTTGCCAGATGCGGGGCAAGGATTTCGAGTTCACCATCAATGGCATCGACCAGCTCTCGATGCAGCACGATAACGTGATGCTGGAGGCCTGCAATACCAGTTTCCAGGTTCATTTCCAGGTCAGCCCGGAGAATTTCGCCAAGAATTACAATATTGCACAGGTTCTGACGGCGCCCCTGCTGGCGGCGGCGGTCAACTCCCCCGTCCTGCTGGGCAAGCGGCTGTGGCATGAAACCCGTATCGCGGTTTTTGAGTATTCGATCGATACGCGCTCCAACTTGCAGCAGGAGCGGGGTCTTAAACCACGGGTGCATTTTGGTGATCGCTGGATCGAAGAATCGGTTACCGAGATTTTCAAGGAGGACATCGCGCGCTTCCGGCCGGTGCTGACCACGGATACCGAAGACGACCCGCTCGGCATGCTGGAACGGGGCGTCGTACCTGCACTGAATGCCTTGCGGCTGCACAACGGTACGGTTTACCGCTGGAACCGGCCCTGTTACGGGATCATGAACAACATCCCGCACCTGCGCATCGAGAACCGTGTGATTCCATCCGGGCCCACGGTACTGGATGAAGTTGCCAACGCTGCCTTTTTCTTCGGCATGATGGCCGGCATGATCGCAACCGTGGATGACGTGCGTAAGCTCCTGACGTTCGGCGACGTCAAGTCGAATTTCCTGGCTGCTGCACGGGATGGCATCCGTGCGCAAATGAACTGGTTCAACGATACGCATTTGCCCGCCAAGCAACTCGTACTGGAGCAACTGCTCCCGCTTGCGCGCGAAGGCCTGCAGGAATCTGGCATAGACCAGGACGATATCGATCGCTACCTCGGTGTGCTGGAAGACCGTGTGACGCATCGTCGTACCGGCGCCCGCTGGGCTCTTGAATCATTGGAAGAGATGAGCGGGCATGGTACTGCCGACCAGCGTCTGCGTTGTCTGGTGGGTTCGATGGTCGAGCAGCAGGTCGGTGGCAAGCCGATCAGCGAGTGGGACCTCGCGAGTTACCGGCAGGAGCAGGACTGGCGTGACAGCTACCGCACCATCGGACAATTCATGACCGAGGACCTGTTTACCGTGCGCCCGGACGACATCGTCGACTTTGCGGCCACCATCATGGACTGGCGCCACGTGCGCCATATCCCGGTGGAAGACGCGGATGGGCGACTGGCTGGCCTGGTGACGCACCGAACCTTGTTGCGCCTCTTTTCAGAACGTCGCGTTGGCGGTGAGGAAAAGGTCACCGTCGATGAAGTCATGGACAAGAACCCGGTGACCGTGAATCCCGATACACCAACCGTGGAGGCGATTCGCATGATGCGCGAACACCGTATTGCCTGTCTCCCGGTGGTCCGTGATGACAAGTTGGTCGGAATCGTCACCGAGCACGACTTGATCATCGTGGCCTCTCGTCTGTTGGAAAACCAGCTTTCCCCGTCCGAGTGAAGGTTTTTTCTCTATTGCTCGCTATCGGCTTGGCGCTGACTGCCTGTGACAAGCCGCTTACAGTGGAGCAACAAGTCATCCACACCATCCGTGAGATGGAAGCGAAAATTGAGGGCGGTGAGCGGCGTGCCTTTATGGAGCATATCGGCGCCGGGTTTACCGCGCAGGACGGTCGCATGAACCGTGACCAGGTCCGCGCCCTGGTTGTCTTCCAACTCAACCGTTACGAACGTCTGCAGGGCCAGCTATTCCCGATCAGCGTACTGGAAACCGGCCCCGAGACAGCCGAGGCCAAATTCAGGGCGCTGGTGACCGGCGGCCCGAACTGGATTCCGGACAGTGGCCAGGTTTACGACTTTGAAACTACCTGGCGGCTGGAAGACGGTGACTGGCTGCTCGTCTCCGCCAACTGGGACCCCGTACCCCTGGACGAAGTCCTCGACAAGCTCCCGCTTCCCAGCAACGACCCCTGACCCCAGCAGTCCTCCCCAAAAAGAGCGCGAGCCTGCCCGAAAAACAAAATGGGGCCGGATACATTTAAACGGAATATTTCGGTAAAGACAAAATGGGGCCGGATACATTTAAACGGGATATTTCGATTAAAAATGTATCCGGCCCCATTTTCGGGCCCCATTTTCGGGGTGGCTCAAGAATAAGGTTCATAGGGGGTTGCGAGGTATTTTGTTAATTGTATCCGGTACCTTTTTTGCCCGAACTGGGTGAGAAAATGTATCCGGCCCCTTTTTTGGCTCGGCGCGAAAATGTATCCGGTACCTTTTTGATTTTGGCTCTTTTTCTGTTTTTTTTGTTCGGGTTCCCTTGGGTTCTCGGGGATTGAGAAAAGGGTGGGTACAATGGGCGGATGGAAATTTCTGCTTTTCACCCGTCGGTTGGCAATTGGTTCGAGCGTCGTTTTGAGTCGGAAACGCCGGTGCAGGCGGCGGCCTGGAAGGTTATTGGTTCTGGTCAGAACGTTCTAATTGCTGCGCCAACCGGCAGCGGCAAAACGTTTGCCGCGTTTCTCTGCGCGATAAACGACCTGGTGGAGCAGGGCAAGCGCGGGCCGCTGGCTGACGGGGTCCAGGTGCTTTACGTGTCGCCGCTCAAGGCCTTGTCGAACGACATCGAGAAGAACCTCAGGGAACCCCTGGCGGGTATCGATAGCTGGCTGGCCGAACATGGCGAGCAGCCTTCGGGCATCCGCGCGATGGTGCGTACGGGTGATACGCCGCCGGGTGACCGTGAGAAGATGCGCCGCAAGCCGCCACAGATCCTGGTTACGACGCCTGAATCGCTTTACCTGTTGCTCACCTCGGACTCGGGCCGCAATATCCTGTCCGATGTCAGCACGGTGATCGTGGACGAAATCCATGCCATCGCCGGCAGCAAGCGAGGCAGCCACCTGGCGCTTTCCCTGGCCAGGCTGGATGCACTGACCCGCGAGCGCAGCGGCCTGTACGCGCGGCGTATCGGCCTGTCAGCCACGCAAAAACCCATCGAGACCATCGCCGCTTTCCTCGCTGGCGGCGAACGCTGTGAAATCGTTGACACCGGGCACCAGCGAAAACGTGACCTGGATATCGAGTTGCCGGGCGCCCCGTTGACGCCCGTGATGGCCAACGAGGTATGGGAAGAAATCTACGACCGCCTCGAGGCCCTGGTCCTTGCCCACCGGACCACCCTGATTTTTGTCAACACCCGCCGCCTGGCCGAACGAATGGCAAAACACCTCGCAGAGCGCCTCGGTGAAGACGCCGTGACCGCCCATCACGGCAGCCTGTCGCGGGACCACCGGCTGGAGGCCGAGCAGGCGCTCAAGGGCGGGCGCCTTCGTGCCCTGGTGGCCACTGCATCGTTGGAACTGGGCATCGACATCGGGCACGTGGACCTGGTGTGCCAGGTCGGTTCACCGGGCAGTGTTTCAGCGTTTATCCAGCGTGTTGGCCGTGCCGGGCACGCGGTCGGCGCAACACCCAAGGGACGCTTGTTCCCCGTTTCACGCGACGACCTGGTAGAGAGTGTCGCTTTGCTGAAAGCTGTCGGCGAAGGCGTCCTGGACACGATCCTGATCCCGCAAGCGCCGCTGGATGTCCTGTCGCAACAGCTGGTGGCGGAAATCAGCGCCAGGGACTGGGATTGTGCCGGCCTGCTTGAACTGGTGCGCCAGGCATGGCCCTACCGGGAACTGCGGCAGGAAGACTTCGATGACCTCATCGCCATGCTGGCCAGCGGTTTTGCCACGCGGCGCGGCAGGCGCTCCGCCTACATCCACCACGACGCGGTCAACGGCCGGGTGCGGGCCCGTCCCGCCGCGCGCCTGGCCGCCCTGCAAAACGGCGGCGCCATCCCCGACCATTTCGACCAGGAAGTGATCATGATGCCGCAGGGATTCCGGGTGGGCACCGTCAACGAGGATTTTGCCTTCGAAAGCCTGCCCGGTGACATTTTCCAACTCGGCAACACCAGCTACCGGATCCTGAAGATCGAAGCGGGCAGGGTGCTGGTGGAGGACGCGAAAGGTCAGCCGCCCACGATTCCCTTCTGGGTTGGTGACAAACCCGGCCGCAGTGATGAACTGTCCGCAGCGGTTTCAGATTTGCGCCGGGAAATCGGTGAAATTCTCGAAAACGAGGGGCAGGAATCTGTCCTGCGGCACCTTGGCGGACTCGGCATTAGTTCGGGCGCCGCCGCGCAGGTGGCGGAATACCTGTCCGCCGGGCACGCAGCGCTGGGTTGCCTGCCGACACGCGGCCAGGTCGTCATGGAACGGTTTTTTGACGATACCGGTGATATGCACCTGGTGGTGCACGCGCCGCTGGGTTCCCGCATCATGCGTGCCTGGGGACTGGCCCTGCGCAAGCGCTTTTGCCGCCAGTTCAACTTTGAATTGCAGGCCTCGGCACTCGAGGACAGCCTGATCCTGTCGCTCGGTGAGACCCACAGTTTCGAAACCGCCGAAGTGCCGGCCTACCTGAAACCGGCTACGGTCCGTAATGTCCTGGTTCAGGCCCTGCTGGACGCCCCGCTGTTCGAGGTCCGCTGGCGCTGGAACGCGACGATTTCCCTGGCCGTGCAGCGCATGCGCAACGGCCAGCGCTTGCCGCCGCAGTGGCAGCGTAACCAGGCCGAAGACCTGGTCGCAGTGGTTTTTCCAGACCAACTGGCCTGCCTGGAGAATATCCGCGGCGAGCGCGAAGTGCCCGACCATCCGCTGGTCAAGCAGACCCTGGTGGACTGTCTCAACGACGCGATGGATATCGACGGATTGATTCGCTTGCTGCAGCGGATCGAAGCAGGCGAAGTGAACATTCACTGCGTGGACCTCAACGCCCCGTCGCCGCTGGCCGCGGAAATCATCAATGCGCGCCCCTACGCTTTCCTGGATGACGGCGAGGCGGAAGAACGGCGCACACGGGCGATCAGCCAGTCGCCCGACGACCTCGGCAGTGCGGCCACGCTCAGCATCATCTCGGTTGAGGCGACGGACCAGGTCCGGGCCGAGGCCTGGATACAGCCGCGAAACCCCGATGAACTGCACGACGGTTTGCTGCAACTGGGTTTCCTGACCGAGGCAGAATTCAACACCGGCAACGCCAGCACGGGAACAGCCGGAGACGCCGGCCAGTGGCCCCATTGGTTCCGCGCCCTGGCCGATGACATGCGGGCTTGCCTGCTGCGGGCCGGTGAGCACAAATGGTGGATTGCCACCGAACGCCTGGCTGAGTTCAAGGTCCTGCACCCGGATGCCGCCGCCAGCCCGGACCCCAGCGGGGTTTTCCACAGCCCTTCCCCTGAACCGGAAACCGCCCTGGTGGAAATCCTGCGCTCCCGGCTTTCCGGCCTCGGCCCGGTTACCGTGGGTACCTTGTGTGGCGACCTGGCCTTGCCAGTTGCCCAGATCGAGGCGGGATTGCTGGCGCTCCAGTCCGAGGGTTACGCCCTGGTCATGAACAATGGCCATGCACCGGGTGAGCAGGGGAAAACGTGGTGCGAGCGGCGCCTGCTGGCCCGAATCCACCGTTACAGCCGGGAACGCCGGCGACGCGCGGCCCGGCCGGTCGCTCCGGCGGCCTTCATGCGCTTCCTGCTGAGCTGGCACGGTTTTGACGAACCGGCGGGGGAACTGGAGCAATCACTGGCCCAGCTGGAAGGGTGGGCTGCACCGGTAGCCGCCTGGGAGGCGGGTCTGCTTGCACACCGCTGCGCGGATTATTCGCCGCAGCGCCTTGACGAGCAGTTCCTCAGCGGCTACCTGTCCTGGTTCCGGCCGGCTTCCACCGGGCAGGGAGGCTCCAGCCTGGTGGCGGCCAGCCCCATCGCGTTCGTGCCGCGCACCAATCTGGATGCCTGGCGCACAGAATCAACGGCCGCCGCGCCAGCGCCCGGGGGAACGGCAAAACGCATCCTGGCTGTGTTGCAGAAACGGGGGGCGATGTTCACAGCGGATATTGGCCGCGAAGCCGGTCTCCTTCAGGTCCAGATGGAGCAGGGTATCGCGGAACTGGTGGCCCGCGGCCTGGTGACCGCGGACGCGTTTTCACCCCTGCGCTGGCTGATTCGGCCGGAAATGGAAAAACGGCGTCATGTGAAAAGGCTGACGCGGGCGCGCCGGGCTGCGGGGCCGTCCCTGTTGGGGCGCTGGAGCCTGTCCACCCCGCCAGCCAGCGGTGATGAATCCCTGCTTTTCCAGGACCAGGCCCGGCTGGCAACGGTTTGCTCAGCACTGCTGTTGCGGTACGGCGTGGTGTTTCGCGCGGTGCTGGAACGGGAAAGCATGACACCACCCTGGCGTTACCTGTTGGGCTATCTGCGCCGCATGGAAGACCGCGGCGAAGTGCTCGGCGGGCGTTTCGTGGACGGTTTTTCGGGTGAACAGTTTGCGCTGCCCGAGGCGGTCGGCCTGTTGCGCAGCAAGGCCGAAGACAATGACGAGCGGGCCCTGAGCGTGATCAGCGCGGCAGATCCGCTCAACCTGGGTGGCGTTATAACCCCCGGTGTGAGAACGCCCTCACGGCCCGGTAACCGCGTCCTGTTGGTGAACGGCGTGCCGGCCGCACGCATGCTCGGGGATGAACTGGAGTTTCTGAAAGGCGGAGAAAAGATCAGCACCGCCGAAGCAGAGCGGTATCTGCGGGTCATCCGCCCGTTCCACGACGCAGCCAGGCAATAATGACTGAAGGAGCGGCTTTGGCCGCGATCAAGGCCGGAAAATAATCGCGGCTAAAGCCGCTCCCACAGTTTTTATTTCGAAAATAATCGCGGCTAAAGCCGCTCCCACAGTTTTTATGTCGAAAATAATCGCGGCTAAAGCCGCTCCCACAGTTTTTATGTCGCTTTTAAGCCGCCAGCTGCCGTAGTACGTAGTGCAGGATGCCGCCGTTACGGTAATACTCGGCTTCCTTCGGTGTGTCGATGCGCACCTTGGCCTGGAAGGTCTTCACGGAACCGTCTTCAGCCGTGGCAGTAATTGTTACAGTTTCTGAAGAACCATCGCCAAGCCCATCAATATCAAAGGATTCTTTACCCGTAAGGCCCAGGCTATCTGCACTGTCACCGGGCATGAAATTGAGCGGGAGAACACCCATGCCAACCAGGTTGGAACGGTGGATGCGTTCGAAACTCTCAGTAATGACCGCCTTGACGCCCAGCAGATTGGTGCCCTTGGCCGCCCAGTCCCGTGAAGAGCCGGTGCCGTATTCCTTTCCAGCGATCACGATCAGCGGCGTGCCCTCGGCCTGATACTGCATGGCGGCGTCGTAAATGCTCAT
>JAZBOH010000178.1:0-3352 GCA_036351055.1 Lysobacterales bacterium | reverse complement strand
TGACGGGTCCTGTGACGGGTCCTGTGACGGGTCCTGTGACGGGTCCTGTGACGGGTCCTGTGACGGATCCTGTGACGGGTCCTGTGACGGATCCTGTGACGGATCCTGTGGTGAGCCCTGCGGTGAGCCCTGCGGTGAGCCTGTTCGCCGCCCCATCAGGAAATCGAGAGCGCTTTCGGACACACCCGCGGTGCTGTCTTCGTCCTCTGCCTCGTTGTTTTGCGGCTGATAAGTGCCGGCCGAACCATTGCGGCCTTCGCTGCCCTGGCCGCTTTCCCCGCCTTGCTGACCCTGGCCGCCGCTCGCCCCGTTTTCCTGTCCCTGCTGGCCGCCTTCGGCGCCTTCGCTGCCACCTTCCTGTCCATCCGGGTTGCCCGGGCCCGCCGGTCCGCGGTAGGCGCCAAAAGCCTCGGCCTCCCGGGCGTGGTATTTTTCGATCTGCTCGTCCCAGGCTTCCTGTTCCTGCTTCCTCAGGTCGGCATCTGCCTGGGCTGCTGCCGTGGGCTCGTAGGGATACTCTTTGAGCGCGTCACCCGGCTGCCAGTCGTTGTTCTCCATGATGACGTCGATCAACTGGTCACGGATATTCTCCCGCGATTCTTCAGGAAGCTTGTCGATTTTCTCCCGCTCGCGCTGATAGCTGTCGACGGGGTCCGTATAGGTCGGGTTGGCGCGGCGTGCGTCTTCCAGTTCCATGCGCCGCCGGTAAGCTTCGTCGCTTTCCTCCACCTGCTGGCTGGATCCGTCCTGGTCGCCGGTCACCCGCGGTTCTTGCGCCAGCGCGACTGTCGCCGACAAGGCGGTCAATACGGTGAGTAAGATGCTGGAGAATATGTTTCTCATAAACAAATTATGCACCATAAGCCTGAACACACGGTGAAGCGAGACGCCCTCACTCCGTGATCTTGCGTGCCACGCGGAACCCCGTGAAGTCATTACGGTCGCCATTCTTGAGGTTGAAGCGGGCAGAAAGGCGTATTTCGCGGGTGCCCGTGAACCAGGAACCGCCGCGGGTCATGCGTGAACTGCATATGCCGCGGCTCCAGGCGCTGCCATCGGCAGGTGCGTCCAGGTAGGAGAGGTTCATACAGTCCAGGGTCCATTCGGACACGTTGCCAATGGTGTCGTAAAGCCCAAAAGCATTTGGGCGCAGGGATCCGACCGGCAGTGTTTTGATGGCGACGGCATCAGCGCAGTCCGCGTGCTGCCAGCGGAAGCCGGATTCGCTTCCGGCCACGTTGGCGAATTGGCAGACCAGGGCGGGATTACCGCCCTGCCAATCGCTTTCTTCACCGGCGCGCGCGGCATATTCCCACTGGCTCTCACTCGGCAGGCTGTAACTTTGCCCGGTTCGTTTGCTCAGCCAGGCGACATATTCCTGGGCATCGTTCCAGGAAACCATGATCACGGGCCTGCTGGCGCGGCCCCAGCCGTTATCCCCGGGCCTGCTGCTGCAACCGCCGTCTGCCACGCAACGGTCCCACTGTTCAAAGGTGATCTCGAAGACGCTGATTGCAAACGGCTCGGCCAGAGTAACCATGCGCCGCGGTGTCTCTTTTTTCAGGGCCAGGGGCGCATCAGGGTCAGATCCCTGCCAGAACGAACCGGCTGGAATGACCATCATCGACGGGCAATCCGGGCAATCCCGAAAGGCCTTGCCCGGCCGTAGCGTGAGGTTGTCGATGGCCTCCAGTGCCGCGGCCACGTTGGCGCCGCGCGGGAAGGCATCGATGTAGGACTGGTAAGCCTGTTTGTTGTTCAGCTTCTGCGCGGCCTGGTAGGCACGGCGATCATTGATGCCGCCCTGTATTTGTGCGCGCAAATCACGGGCTTCGGATTCGTGCAGGCCGCCGGGCCAGGCGGCCAGGTATGCGTCCACCGCGGCCAGGGTGCGGGTCTTACGGGCCTCTTCCCAGGCAGCCTCGTCCAGCCGTTGTGCTTTGTCCAGCCGCCGTTGTTCCGCCTCTTCGGCCAGGCGGATCTCGTTCAGGAGAATATCGGCGTCAGCGCGGTGCAGCCCTTCCGGGAACTGCTCCAGGTAGGCCTCGATGGCGGCGCGCGTGCCTTCCATGCTTGTTCGCCCCCAGGCCTGGTGGTCCAGGCGCTCCAGGTGAACATGGGCCTGGTCGCTGTGGATGGATTCCGGGTATTCAAGCAGGAACTGCTGATAACCATAAGCGGTATCTGCGCTCAATGCAGCTCTCCAGCGCGCCTCTTCCTCGGGCGATCGTTCCGGCATCCGGTTTTCTGACGTCATGCCCGGGCGGGTCTCGCTTGCAGATTCGTCTCCGGGCAGAAACAGGTAGATCAGCGCCGCTGCCAGCACGGCGATAAAAACGCCGAGTAATATGACCGGCAACCATTCCTTCTCTTCCGGCTGGCTCTCGACAACCGGTTTATGGGAGGAGATGCTGCGGTCGCCGCCAAATTCGCGCTGCCAGTCCGCGATGGATCTCGGGCGGGCCACAGGGTCCAGCGCCAGCCCTGTTTCGACGGCGCGGGTCAGGGCGCCGAATTCAGCAGCCGGGACCAGTTGGCCGAGCGGTAGCAGGGGATCCGGCTGACCGGATTCGACCGCCTGTTTCCGTTGCCTGGCAGCAGGCGGCAGGTGGCCGCTGATACATCGGTAAATTGTGGCGGCCAGGCCATAAATATCGGTCTGTGCTGTAACGCTCGCTCCCGCTTCGGACTGTTCCGGCGCCGCGTAACCTTCGCTGCCCTGTTTTTCGCCGGACGGCCCGTCTGCCGCTCCAAAATCCAGCAGCACGGGTTTGCCATCCTGGGTGATGTAGATATTGGCGGGCTTGATGTCCTGGTGGATGACGCCGTGCCCATGTATGTATGCCAGTGCGTCCAGCAGGGGCCGCGCAAGTGCAAGCGCCTCCTCCCGGTCCAGTGTCCCGCCGCGTTTCAACAACTTGTGCAGGGCTTCGCCCCGGTACCAGGACATCTGCAGGTAGGCGGTGCCGTTGGCTTCGAAACAGCGCACCACGCGGACCACGGCGGGGTGGTCCAGGCGCGCCAGGGTCCGGCCTTCGGCCAGGAAGCGCTTTAGGCCGTGTGCAAACGGTGCTTCCGCTTCAGCGTCTACCGGCGCCAGTACTGGCCCCTTGCCGCGCCGGGCCAGGTCACGCGGCAGGTATTCTTTCAGGGCGAATGACTCGTCCAGCACCGTATCGGTGACGAGGTAGGTAACGCCGAATGCGCCCTGACCAAGGACACGGTCGATGCGCAGTGAATCGACACGGGTTCCGGGAGCGAGCGTCAACGCGTCGCTCATCCGCTATTGTCCCCGGCGGCCGGTCTCAGTTCGACCGTGAAGCGGGTATCGCCGAGCATCAGCGTGTCGCCC
>JAZBOH010000177.1:0-2928 GCA_036351055.1 Lysobacterales bacterium | reverse complement strand
TTTCGCTGACAAACACGGCTTCCGCACCGACGTAATCGAAGAAGTAAAACAAATGGATGTGCCCCTCATGCGCTACCCCGGGGGCAACTTCGTTTCCGGTTACAACTGGCTCGACGGTGTCGGCCCGAAAAATGAACGGCCGACGGTGCTCGAGCGGGCATGGAACTCCATCGAGACCAACCAGTTCGGAACCAACGAGTTCATCCAGTGGTGCCAGTTGGTCGGTACTGAGCCACTGCTTGGCTTCAACCTCGGCACAGGCACGCCGGAAACAGCCGTCGCTTATGTCGAATACTGCAACGTGGACCGTGGCACCAAGTGGAGCGACCTTCGTCATGAACACGGATTCGAGCAACCCCATAACGTTCAGTACTGGTGCCTGGGCAACGAGATGGACGTCCCGTGGCAGATGGGCCACATGACTGCGCGGGAATACGGCCGCAAGGCCCGCGATGCGGCCCGGCAGATCCGCGTCATCGACCGCAGCATGCAGCTGATCGCCTGCGGGTCGAGCAATACCATCCTGCCAACCTACCTGACCTGGGACCGCGAGGTGCTGGAAGAATGTTACGACCAGGTGGACGGCATTTCCCTGCACAACTATTACGGCAATACCGAGCAACTGACCGGCGGAAGCACGGCGCGCTACCTGGCCATGAATCTCGACATGGAACGCCAGATCCAGGAGATTTCCGCGGTTTGTGACTATGTGCAGGGCACCATGAAGTCACACAAGCGGCTGTGGCTGTCCTTCGACGAATGGAATGTCTGGTACCGGGCGCGTGGTGGTGATTTTACAAACGGCCACCGCCAGTTTGCCCCGAAGTTGCTCGAGGAAGAATACAACCTCGAAGACGCCCTGCTGGTCGGCGGATTCGTCAATACATTATTGCGTCGCTCTGACCGAGTCCGCGTCGGCTGCCTGGCGCAGATCGTCAACGTGATCGCGCCGCTGATGACCAACGACAACGGCGTGTTGCGACAGTCGATTTACTACCCCTATGCCTGGGCGCTGAAATATGCGAAAGGCCGCGTCATGGACTTGCTTGTCGAATCGGATACCTACCCCATCCGCGCCGACGGACTACGCCCGGATCTCGCTCGGAACGATCTTGTTCCGTTCCTGGATATCGCAGTGACCCTGGACGAAAAACAGGGCGAAGCCAGTGTGTTTATCCTCAACCGCGACCTCGACGGTGAACGCGAACTGGTGCTCGACTGGTTCGATCCGGAGCCGACCCGGGTGCTGGCCTGTGAAACGCTGACCGGCCCGGACCTGAAGGCTGTCAACACCTTCGAAAGGCCCGGGCTGGTCGTTCCGCAACAACTGGACGCGCCAAAACCCGGCCGGGTGATGAAACTCAAGGTGCCGCCGGCGTCCTACACAGTTCTGAACCTGGCGATAACATAGGAGAGACCGCATGTATGCCCGGCGGGTGCCTGCCCGGGCGAACCTGATCACGAGATAAAGGCTCGGCTGCGAAGATGCAATTGGCGATGTCACGAGCCGTGATCAGCGCGGGTTCGAAAATTTTTTAAAAATAAATCAGATATTTAGCTTGTATTAGTTGGCGCCGGGGAGTATCGTGCCGCAGTCAGGTCGATATCAGTGTCATACCCCTTGCAAACCAAGGCGACCCAGCCTGACATGTAGGTTAGTTGCAGGTCCTTTTAGTATTCCTAGCAAGAAGTCCTATTAGTCTTCTCAGATTTCGAAACAGCATTCGTGTTTTTTTTGGTTTTTTGAGATAAGCGATTGATCAATTTTTCACTATTTCAAAGGTAAATCAAAATGACGACAGGTACTGTTAAGTGGTTCAACGAATCCAAGGGATTCGGTTTCATCTCTCCTTCCGACGGCAGCAAAGACGTGTTTGTACACTTCTCCGCTATCCAGGCTGAGGGCTTCAAAGCACTGGCCGAAGGCCAGGCAGTTACGTTCAACACGGAAGACGGACCCAAGGGACCGCAAGCCACCCACGTAACAATGGGGTAGACGAAACCGCCACATCTACTGCCAAAACCCCGCCACTGCGCGGGGTAATTTGTGCAGACATGAAAAATCAGCACTATTGGTTCCGATTACAGAGGGGAATCGCTTCAAATACGCGTATTAAATGGCCTCAAGACAAGCGAAGTTGCGCCGGGGAACTGCGGGATCAGGGAAGTTGCAGGGAATACTGTTTCTGATCTTTGAGCGCTCAAATTGCCTGATTCTGATCCATAAAATCTCTTTTGATAGCCTCTTCCAGCGCCACATAAAGATATTTCCAAACCCGGGCTTTGGTCTCACGGTATGCCACGAGGTCAAGCGTCGCCAGCTGCTCCGCAACCATGGCCGATTGGCTCATCAGTTCGTCCGGTGCGCAGATTTCGTCAAGAAATCCGGCTGTTTTTGCTTCCTGAAAGTCGAAGAGATTCGCGCAGGCAACGGACCGTCCAAAATAGGCATGTGACAAACGGCCGCGGGCGATTTCTACCCCGAATCTCGGCATCGTGAGACCGATTGCGACCTCGTTCAGTCCGTACTTGAAGTCCCCGCGCATGCCGATTCGGTAGTCTGCAGAAAGCAGGAGCAGCCCACCCATTGCCAGGGCATGCCCGCTGACCGCAAGGACGATTGGCGTTGCAAACTTCAGCCAGCGCTGCGCCAGTTCGGCCCCGCCCTGCAGCAAGCGGTTCATGTCATCACCACCCGCTCGCATGATGGAAAGGTCGAATCCCGCACAAAACTTGCCTGGCCGACCCGTAATCACAAGGACCTTCCCCGCGACCTCGGCACGATTCAATGCCTCGTCGAGCTGATCCAGTATGACGAAATCGATTGCGTTCGCCTTGCCGTCATCCATGCGGATCAGGCTGTAACGGTCATTCTCGACAAATTCGACGACCCGGTTCATGAAAATACCTTCACGGCTTATCCCAGCA
>JAZBOH010000176.1:0-7026 GCA_036351055.1 Lysobacterales bacterium | reverse complement strand
TGGCGGCAATGCCGGCCAGGGGCATGCCGGTCGCCTTCGACACGAAGGGCACGGTGCGCGAGGCCCGCGGGTTGACTTCCAGCACGAAGATCTCGTCGCCGCGCAGGGCGAACTGCGCATTCATCAGCCCGATGACGCCGAGCCCCTTGGCCATCAGGCGCATCTGCCGCCGCATTTCGTCCTGGATCTCCGGGGAGAGCGAATAAGGCGGCAAGGCGCAGGCCGAATCACCGGAGTGAACACCCGCCTGCTCAATATGTTCCATGATGCCCCCGATCAACACGTCTTCGCCGTCGCTGATGGCGTCGACGTCCACTTCCTTGGCGTGGTCCAGGAAGCGGTCCAGCAGCACGGGTGAGTCGTTCGAGACCTGCACGGCTTCGCGCATATAGCGTTTGAGTTCATCTTCGGCGTGCACGATGTCCATGGCGCGCCCGCCGAGGACATAGGACGGCCGCACGACGAGCGGATAACCGATTTCTTCGGCCAGGCCAACGGCCTGCTCGGCGCTGGTGGCCGTGCGGTTGGGCGGTTGGCGCAACTCCAGTTTTTCGAGTAACTGCTGGAAACGCTCGCGGTCTTCGGCCAGGTCAATGGAATCGGGTGTCGTGCCGATGATCGGCACACCCGCGGCCTCCAGTGGGCGGGCCAGTTTCAACGGGGTCTGGCCGCCGAACTGCACGATGACGCCAAACGGCTGTTCCTTGTGCACGATTTCCAGCACGTCTTCGAGTGTCAGCGGCTCGAAATACAGCCGGTCGGAGGTATCGTAGTCGGTAGAAACCGTTTCCGGGTTGCAGTTGACCATGATGGTCTCGAAGCCGTCCTCGCGCAGCGCCAGCGCGGCGTGCACGCAACAGTAATCGAACTCGATGCCCTGCCCGATCCGGTTCGGCCCGCCACCCAGGACCATGATCTTCTTGCGGTCGCCCGGCTCGGATTCGCATTCTTCCTCGTAGGTCGAATACATATAGGCGGTGGAAGTGGCAAATTCAGCAGCACAGGTATCGACCCGTTTGTAAACCGGCCGTATGCCCAGTGAATGCCGGTGTGCGCGCACCGCCGTTTCGCTCACGCCAAAAAGCGTGGCCAGGCGGGTATCGGCGAAGCCCTTGCGTTTCAGTCGAAACATCATTTCTGCCGAAACATCTTCCAGGTGCTGCTTCCTGGCGCATTGCTCGGTATTGACGATGTCTTCAATCTGCGCCAGGAACCAGGGATCAATCCCGGTCAGCGTGCGGATCTGCTCGAAAGTCAGGCCTTCCCGGAAGGCATCGGCCACGTAAAGAATCCGTTCTGCCCCAGCCTCGCGAAGTTCGCGGGTCAGGACAGCCAGGCGGGATTCCGCGTCATCGCCTTCCAGGATTTCGTTGAACCCATCACGGTCGGTCTCCAGGCTGCGCAGCGCTTTCTGCACGGACTCCTGGAAGGTACGGCCGATGGACATCGCTTCGCCCACGGACTTCATTTGCGTGGTCAGCGTGGAGTCGGCCGCCGGGAACTTCTCAAACGCGAAACGTGGAATCTTGGTCACCACGTAGTCGATAGCCGGTTCAAACGACGCCGGCGTGGCGCCGCCCGTGATGTCATTGCGCAGTTCATCCAGCGTGTAACCCACCGCGAGCTTGGCGGCGACCTTCGCGATGGGGAAGCCCGTCGCCTTGGACGCCAGGGCGGAAGAGCGGGAAACACGCGGGTTCATCTCGATGATCACCACCCGGCCATCAACCGGGTTGATGCCGAACTGCACGTTGGAGCCACCGGTGTCGACACCGATTTTGCGCAACACCATGATGGAGGCATCGCGCAGGCGCTGGTACTCCTTGTCCGTCAGGGTCTGCGCCGGGGCCACGGTGATGGAGTCACCGGTATGCACGCCCATCGGGTCGAAGTTTTCGATCGAGCAGATAATGATGCAGTTGTCCTTGTGGTCGCGCACCACCTCCATCTCGAACTCTTTCCACCCCAGCAGCGACTCTTCCAGCAGCACCTCGGTGGTTGGCGACAGTTCCAGGCCGCGCCTGACGATGGCTTCGAACTCTTCCAGGTTATAGGCGATACCGCCGCCTGAGCCGCCCATGGTGAACGAGGGCCGGATTATGGTGGGGTAACCGATGGAAGCCTGCTTCTGCAAAGCCTCTTCGAGGCTGTGGGCGATATAGGCGCGCGGTGACTCAAGGCCGATTTCGGTCATCGCGTCACGGAACTTCTCGCGGTCTTCCGCCATGTCGATGGCTTCACGCGAGGCGCCGATCATCTCGACACCGTATTTTTCAAGTACGCCTTCACGCGCCAGGTCGAGCGCGCAGTTCAGCGCCGTTTGCCCACCCATGGTCGGCAGCAGCACATCGGGACGCTCGTTGGCGATGATCTGCTCGACGATGCGCCACTGGATCGGTTCGATGTAAATCGCATCGGCCGTTTCCGGGTCGGTCATGATCGTGGCCGGGTTGGAGTTGACCAGGATGACCCGGTAACCCTCCTCGCGCAGTGCCTTGCAGGCCTGGGCGCCGGAGTAGTCAAATTCACAGGCCTGGCCGATGACAATGGGGCCGGCTCCGATGATCAGGACGCTCTTTATGTCGCTACGTTTCGGCATCGGCTGGTCCCTATCCGTCTATGCTGGTGATGAAGCGGTCGAAAATGCCGGCAATATCGTGCGGGCCGGGGCTGGCTTCGGGGTGCCCCTGGAAACCAAACGCGGGGGCGTCGGTCAGTTCGATACCTTGCAATGATTCATCGAACAGGGACTTGTGGGTCATGCGGAGGTTGGCCGGCAGACTGTCCGGGTCAATTGCAAAGCCGTGGTTCTGGCTGGTAATCATGACCTGCCCGGTTTCCAGGTCCTGCACCGGGTGGTTGGCGCCATGGTGCCCGAATTTCATTTTCATGGTCCGGGCGCCGGCGGCCAGGCCCAGCAACTGGTGCCCCAGGCAAATCCCGAACATCGGGACCTCGAGCCTGATAAATTCCTGGATGGCTTCGATGGCATAGGCGCACGGCTCCGGGTCACCCGGGCCATTCGACAGGAAAATCCCGTCCGGGCCCATGGCCAGGGCCTCGACGGCCGGCGTGGCGGCCGGAACCACCGTTACGCGGCAACCGCGGTCGACGAGCATGCGCAGGATGTTGCGCTTGACGCCGAAATCGTAGGCCACCACGTGGCGCACCGGGTCGGCCACGGCGAACTCGCCGCTGTCCAGGCTCCAGCTGCCTTCTACCCATTCATAGGACTCGGTACAGGTCACCTCTTTCGCCAGGTCCATGCCCTTCATGCCGGGAAAGGATCGGGCCAGTTCGATGGCCCGCGTTTTGCTGACCTTGTCACCGGTCACGATAGCGCCGCCCTGGGCGCCTTTTTCGCGCAGGATTCGGGTCAGGCGTCTCGTATCGATATCGGAAATCGCCACGATGCCTTTGCGGCGAAGGTAATCCGGCAGGCTCTCCGTGGCCCGCCAGTTGCTGTGAACCGCGGGGCAGTCGCGTACGATCAGGCCGGCCGCAGCGGCCTGAGCCGACTCCTCGTCTTCCGGGTTGCAGCCGGTGTTGCCGATATGGGGGTAGGTCAGGGTAACGATCTGTCTTGCATACGACGGGTCCGTCAGGATTTCCTGGTAACCGGTCATGGCCGTGTTGAAAACAACTTCACCGGTCGTTTCCCCCGGCGACCCGATACTCCGGCCGCGAAAAACGCTGCCGTCCTCTAATGCCAGCACTGCCTGATCAGTCAAATCTTACACTCCAGATACGCGAAACGGGAAAGCCGCCCTGGCTATTCCCGCTTAGAAAAATCGTGCGCTTGTTATTCGTTCTAAGCGTTCAAATTCTAACGAAGCACACCGGTTATGACAATGGAGAAGAAGCGGTTTCGCACCGAAACAAGTCAGATTGCAGCCAGCCAGTCGCCGGCGGAGTACATTCCCGGCGCCTGTTGCATCAGCCAGCACCCGGAATTGATCGCGCCGAGCGCATAGATCGAACGGTCGCGGGCTCGATGCACGAGTTCGAACTCTTCGCCGTCCATCGTGAAGTGCACCGTGTGCACTCCAATCACCTCGCCTTCCCTGACCGAGGAATATTCAATGGCGGAACCGTCGCCGCCACGCTCACCGGCAACCCGGGCGCCCAGCATCAACGCCGTGCCCGAGGGCGCGTCCTTTTTCCACTGGTGGTGAATGTCCTCAATGGCGACCGGCACGTCCGCCCCCAGGACAGCGCCCGCCCTGCCCGCCAGGTCCGCCAACAGGTTGACACCCAGGCTCAGGTTGGGCGACCACAGCACTGGCGCCTTTTCCGCGGCCCATTCCAGCGCGGCGGTGACCTCTGCGGTCAGCCCGGTGACGCCGCTGACCAGGGGCACCGCGTTGTCACGACACCATTCAGCGGCCGCAAGGGTGCCGGCGGGCAATGTGAAGTCGATCAGAAAATCAGGCAGCGTGGTGATTTCAGACAACGCAGGAACCCAGGGAATGCATGTCTCCCACTGCGGCGGCTGCGGCCCGGCCAGGGCGATGATTTCGATTTCGTCGCGGCCCGCCGCGCTGCCCGCGATGGCTGACGCCATGCGGCCGGTTCCATGGATCGCGATACGAATCATGCTCAGGATGTCATGCGGTCAAAAAATTCGCGCACGCCCTTGAGCCACGACTGTGAGCGCGGGTTATGCACCGTGTTGTCGGCAGTCAGGGTCTTTTCGAATTTGCGTAGCAGGTCCTTCTGTGCACGGTTCAGTTTAACGGGTGTTTCGAGCACTACCCGGCACATCAGGTCGCCGGTGCGGTGGCTGCGCACGGATTTCACACCCTTGCCCTTGAGACGGAACATACGCCCGGTCTGGGTTTCGTTTGGAATCTTCAGCTTGACCTGTCCGTTCAGGGTCGGAATTTCCAGCTCACCGCCCATGGTGGCCAGGGTGAACGGCACGGGAACCTCGCAGTAAAGATCGTCGCCGTCACGCTCGAAAATATCGTGTGGACGGACGCGGACCTCGACATAGAGATCGCCCGGCGGCGCGGAATGCGCACCCGCTTCGCCCTCGCCCGCCAGGCGGATTCGGTCGCCGTTGTCGACGCCGGCCGGCACCTTGACCGAAAGTGTGCGGGTTTCGTGCTTGCGGCCTTGTCCGTTACAGTCCGTGCAGGGGTTGCTGATCTGCTGGCCACTACCCTGGCAAGCGGGACAGGTCTGCTGGACAGAGAATATTCCCTGTTGCATGCGCACCTGCCCCACGCCGCCACAGGTCGTACAGGTCTGTTTCTGACCGTCTTTTGCACCACTGCCGTGGCAGGTCTTGCATTCGCCCAGCGTCGGGACACGTATTTCACGGTTGACGCCCTTGACGGCCTCTTCCAGGTCCAGGTCCATCGAGTAGCGCAGGTCCGAACCGCGTTGCCGCTGTGGCCTGCGCCTTCCGCCGCCCCCAAAGATATCCCCAAAGATATCGCCAAAGATATCGCCAACGTCCCCGTGGAAACCACCGGGTCCGCCGGGTCCGCCCGGCCCCTGGTTGACGCCCGCATGCCCGAACTGGTCGTAAGCGGCGCGTTTCTGCGGATCCTTCAGGACTTCGTAGGCCTCTTTTGCCTGCTTGAACTTGTCCTGGGCGGACTCGTCATCCGGGTTGCGGTCCGGGTGGTACTTCATCGCCAGGCGGCGATAGGCTTTTTTCAGCTCGTCGTCGCCCGCGGATTTCTGCACGCCCAGTGTTTCGTAGTAATCAGCTTTTGCCATGCCAGCTTGTTCTTATTCCGTCTGCGTCAGATTTGAGGTTGCTTGCTCGCTAAATCAAGAGCCAGTCTGTACCAGTGGGAACGGCTTTAGCCGCGATTTCAGTATTGCGCGTGCAGATCGCGGCTAAAGCCGCTCCCACGGCAACGAAAAACCCCGGCACCGGGCCGGGGTTCTTCTCACTCTGCGATACTGCTTATTTCTTTTTGTCGTCGTCCACTTCCTCGAACTCGGCGTCGACCACGTCATCATCGGCCGCTGCTTCGGCGCCTGCTTCCGCCGCACCGGCAGCCTGTTCGGCCTGGGCCTGCTCAGCAGCTTTCTGGTAGATCACCTGGCCCGCCTGGGACAGTTTTTCCACCGCGGCATCGATGCTGGCCTTGTCATCGCCCTTCATGGCTTCCTCGACCCCCTCGATGGCGCTTTCAACGGTCTTGCGCTCGTCCTCGGAGATCTTGTCGCCCATTTCCTTGAGACTGGACCGGGTGGCGTGCACGATGGCGTCGGCGCTGTTGCGCGCCGTCACCAGTTCGTGGAACCGCTTGTCGTCCTCGGCGTGGGCCTCGGCATCGCGAACCATCTGGTCGATCTCCTCATCGGACAGGCCGGAACCCGCCTTGATTTCGATCTTCTGCTCCTTGCCTGTCGCCTTGTCGGTCGCGCTGACGTGCATGATGCCATTGGCGTCGATGTCGAAAGTCACTTCGATCTGCGGCATGCCGCGCGGTGCCGCACCGATTCCAGCGAGGTCGAAGCGGGCCAACGATTTGTTGGCCGCAGCCATGTCACGCTCACCCTGCAGCACGTGCACCGTTACCGCCGTCTGGTTGTCCTCAGCGGTCGAAAAGGTCTGCGAGTGCTTGGTCGGAATCGTCGTATTCTTCTCGATCAGCTTGGTCATCACGCCGCCGAGGGTCTCGATACCGAGTGACAGCGGGGTGACATCCAGCAGCAGTACGTCTTTGACTTCACCGGCCAGTACGCCGCCCTGGATGGCTGCGCCCACCGCGACCGCCTCGTCCGGGTTGACGTCCTTGCGCGGCTCGCGGTTGAAGAAACCGGCAACGGCTTCCTGCACCTTAGGCATGCGGGTCTGGCCGCCGACCAGGATCACGTCGTCGATATCGCTGACCTTGAGGCCGGCATCGTCGAGCGCCGTGCGGCACGGGCCGATGGTCCGGGTCACCAGGTCATCGACCAGCGCTTCCAGCTTGGCGCGCGTCAACTTGATGTTCAGATGCTTGGGACCCGCCTGATCGGCGGTGATGAAGGGCAGATTGACCTCGGTCTGCATCGACG
>JAZBOH010000175.1:0-2190 GCA_036351055.1 Lysobacterales bacterium | reverse complement strand
TGGGTCTGCACATCGACCGGCTTGGGATAAGCGGCGGTATGGCAGAACGACTGCATGACCAGGTCCGCCGAGAAACCCAGGCAGGCCAGGTCTTTCAACTCGTCGCGGGTCATTGGGCCGGTGGTGTCCTGGGAACCGACGGTGGTCATCTTGGGTTCGCAATAGATGCCAGGGCGCACGCCCGCCACGCCACAGGCTTTACCGACCATCTTCTGGGCCAGGGTGAAGCCTTTGCCGGAATCCGTCGTCGGGACCGGGCGGCAGAATACGGTGGAGGGTTCCATGTTTTGGATTTCACGCGCCCAGTCGGTCAGGCCGCGACCGATGATCAGATTAATGCGGCCACCGGCCCGCACTTCGTCCAGCAGCACATCGGATCGGAAGCTGAAACGGCTGAGTTCAGCGCCGGAGTCGTGATTTTTCACCACGCCTTGATAGGGGTAGATGTCGATGACATCGCCCATATTCATTTTGGTGACATCGCAGTCGGTGATCGGCAGTGCGCCGGCGTCTTCCTGGGTGTTAAAGAAAATCGGCGCGATCTTGCCGCCCAGGCAGTAACCGCCGTAGCGCTTGTTGGGGACGTAGGGGATATCCTCGCCGGTCCACCACAGCACCGAGTTGGTCGCGGATTTACGGCTGGAGCCGGTGCCCACGACGTCGCCAACATAGGCGATGGGGTGACCCTTGCCTTTGAGCGCCTCGATCTGCTTCAGGGGACCAAGCTTGCCGGGTTCATCGGGTTCGATGCCGGGCCGGGCCATTTTCAGCATGGCCAGGGCGTGCAGTGGAATGTCGGGACGGCTCCAGGCGTCGGGAGCGGGAGACAGATCGTCGGTATTGGTTTCGCCAGTGACCTTGAATACGGTAACCGTTACTTTTTCCGGCACTTTGGGACGACTGGTGAACCATTCGGCCTCGGCCCAGGATTGCATGACCTGCTTCGCGTGATCATTACCAGCATCGGCTTTTTCCTTGACCCCATGCCGATAGTCGAACATGAGCAAGGTATGCGACAGGGCTTTGACGGCGACGGGCGCGCATTCCGCATCATCAAGCAGGTCAATCAACGGCTGGATGTTATAGCCGCCCAGCATGGTGCCGAGTAATTCAGTAGCGTGAACACGGGAAATCAGCGGTGATTGCGCCTCGCCCTTGGCCACGGCGGCCAGGAAGGCGGCTTTGACGTAAGCAGCCTGATCAACGCCCGCCGGTACGCGGTGGGTGATTAGTTCCAGCAGGAAATCTTCTTCGCCTTTCGGTGGATTCTTGAGTAGTTCAACCAGGTCAGCGGTCTGTTGCGCGCTCAGCGGGAGCGCGGGGATACCCATGGCGGCGCGTTCAGCGGCTTGTTGACGATAGGTGTCGAGCACGGAAAAGCCCCTTTAATAGTATGGTTGCGGTGAGTTCCCGCGATGCGGGGGAAAATCTCTGAAAAATTATACCTTGAACTGGGGATGGCGGGGTAGTTTGCAATGCCCCTGTAAATAGATCGACTGAATCAACGATCGCCATCTTGCCTGGCTATGCGATTACTGGCAGGCTAAGTTCATTCACATTCCTAAACTTACTATCATCTTCATCCCCATGTCCTCTCCCGATAACGAAACCTTGCGTCAATCGCTGATCGCCGCCTATGAAGATAGCCCTTCCATGGATCGAGGCATCCTGCAACTGATGTCCATTATTTACGACGGGGTCAATAAAACCGCGCTCATGGACTACGTCCGTCAATGTAACCTCCCGGCGTTCAAAGACGGAAATTTCTCCCAGGTGACTTTAACCGAGGTTATCAATCGGCTGATGAGAAAGAACCTGATCGTTAAAGGCGAGCGTAGCCAGTTGCATTGCCATTTTCTCATGCTTGAGGAAGCCACGCGCCGTTCGGTCAAGGGCGGTCACTTTGAAGCCATGGCGCAGTCGGTGCAGAAGAAACGGCGCAGCGTGTTACCGGGAAACTCTCTGTATTTTGTCAACTACAACCAGACGCTCAGTGAATTGCGCATTGCTTTTCATCGGGGCGATATGCCGCGGGTGAAACAGATACTGAGTACGGGCGAAAGATTTTTTCCCCGCGAATTTGTGCAGTATCCCCCCTGGCTGCTGGTGTTCAACAACCCCCTGTGCCCCGATGAAATGTGGACCCTGCCCGACGATCTGATCAGCGAAGCGCTGACCATGCTGTTCACG
>JAZBOH010000174.1:0-8405 GCA_036351055.1 Lysobacterales bacterium | reverse complement strand
CCCTGCCGGCCCCGATTCCCGCCCTGGACGCCTGGGACGCGATGCTCGCAACCGCCCGGCGAATCGGTGAAATCCTGCAGGCTGACATGCTTGACGAGGAGCGCAGCCCGTTCACGCGGCAGCGCGAGGCGCAGACGCGTGAAGAAATGCGGGAATACGATCGCAAGAAAAGCACGGTCCGGTAGCAGCGGGGCGGGGTGAAACCGTGAGCCAGGCGCAGGCCCGTATCGACCAGTTGCGAACCGAGATCGAGCGGCACAACTACCGTTATTACGTGCTCGACGAACCGTCGGTGCCAGACGCCGAATACGACCGCCTGATGCGCGAGTTACAGACGCTGGAAGAAGAAAACCCCGGCCTGTGTTCTCCCGATTCGCCCACCCAGCGCGTGGGTGGTGAGCCCCTGGACGGTTTCGAAGAAGTCCGCCACCAGACACCGATGCTGTCGTTGGCGAACGCTTTTTCCAGCGACGAGGTCGAAGCCTTCCACGAACGCGTGCTCAAGGGCCTGGAAACGGACCATGCCGACTACGTGGCCGAGCCCAAGCTGGATGGCGTGGCGATCTCCCTGCGCTATGAGAACGGCCGCCTGGTACAGGCAGCGACCCGCGGTGACGGCGCCACCGGTGAAGACGTCACCCGCAACGTGCGTACGATCGGCGCGATCCCGCTCAAGCTGCAGAGCGGGGCCGGATGGCCTGGCGTGCTGGAAGTACGCGGCGAGATCTACATGCCGCTGGCGGGCTTTCGCGCCTACAACCGAAGGGCGCGTGAAGCGCAGCAGAAAGAACTGGTCAACCCGCGCAACGCGGCGGCCGGCAGCCTCAGGCAACTGGATTCCCGCATCACGGCGCAGCGCCCGCTGGCGTTTTACGCCTACAGTGCGGTGGCCGACGATAGCATGCCGGAAAGCCATTACGAACAGTTGCAGTGCCTCAGGCGCTGGGGTTTCCCGGTCAATCCCGAGATCAGGCGGGTGCGCGACGCGCAGGGTTGCCTGGACTACTACCATGAACTGGGTGCTAAACGGGACGGCTTGTCCTACGACATCGATGGCGTGGTGTTCAAACTGGAAATGCGCGAGCAGCAGAAGACGCTGGGTTTTGTCAGCCGGGCGCCGCGTTGGGCGATTGCCCAGAAGTTCCCCGCCCAGGAGGAGATCACGCGGCTGGTCGGCATCGACATCCAGGTCGGTCGCACCGGTACGCTGACCCCCGTGGCCCGTCTCGAGCCGGTGTTTGTCGGCGGCGTGACCGTAACCAATGCCACGCTGCACAACCTGGATGAAATCCAACGCAAGGATGTCCGCGCCGGCGACTGGGTCGTGGTCCGGCGCGCGGGCGACGTGATCCCGGAAGTGGCGCGCGTGGTCATGGAACGGCGTTCAGGCGAACCGGACACATTCGAAATGCCGGAATCCTGCCCGGTTTGCGGTTCGGCGGTGGAGCGTGAAGAGGGCGAAGCGGCTTTCCGCTGTACCGGCGGCCTGTTTTGCGGTGCGCAGCGCACCCGCAGCATCCAGCACTTCGCGTCGCGCAAGGCGATGGATATTGAAGGGCTGGGTGAAAAACTGGTGGACCAGCTGGTCGAAACCGGCCTGGTGAACTCCATCGCCGATTTGTACACGCTGGACCGCGAACGACTCACCGGCCTGGAGCGCATGGGCGACAAGTCGGCCGATAAGCTGCTGGCCGAGCTCGAACGCAGCAAGTCGCCAGACCTGGGCAGGCTGCTGTACGCGCTGGGCATTCGCGAGGTGGGGGAGGTCACGGCGGCGTCACTGGCGCGGCATTTCGCAAGCCTGGACCGTATTGCCCAGGCGAGTGAGGAAGAACTGGTCGAGGTGCCTGACGTCGGCCCGATCGTGGCCGGCCACGTCTTCGCCTTTTTCCGCGAGCCCCACAACCTGCAGGTCCTGCGGGATCTCGAAGCCGCGGGGCTGCGCTGGCAGGCGGTCGAGGTCAACCAGGGTGAGCAACCCCTGGCCGGCCAGACCTGGGTATTGACCGGTGCGCTGGGCATGCCCAGGGCGCGCGCGAAGTCGATGCTGGAATCGCTGGGGGCCCGGGTGACCGGCAGTGTCTCGGCAAAAACCTCGGTCGTCCTGGCCGGCGAAGCCGCCGGTTCGAAACTCCGCAAAGCCGAATCCCTCGGCATCGAAGTCATCGACGAAGAGGCCTTTGTCGCTCTAATGCAATCCCACAACGCCCTGTAGCAGCGACATAAGCCGCGGGCGTTGTGGGAGCGGCTTCAGCCGCGATAGCTGGTTCGGAGTTCTTAACCCGGTCGCGGTGGCATATACCCCTTTTCAGGGGACACGCACGACGGCGCTCAACAGGCACTTCTTCGCCTGCGCGCAACGGCGCTCAGCAGGCTCTTCTTTCAGCTGCGCTGAAAACCGTTCCTGCCTCGCTGCCTGCGCTGCGAAACCGTACCTGTTTCGTTGCCTGTGCTCGCGCAAGCGCGCACATCCCCGTGTCGCTCCTCTTGAAACATCCTGTTTCAAAGGCCCCTGAAAGGGGGTATATGCCACCACGACCTGGTTTGAGGGGGCGCCTAGGGAAGTTCCAGCCGGTAGATCGGCGCTGGCCTCCTTTCCGTCGTCACATAAACCGCCTTGCCGTCCTCGCTGAACGCCACGGCCTCGTCGTGGGTGCCTGGTGGGCCGATGAATTCTTCCGGTGCTTTGCGGAAGGCCTCGGCCCAGGTTTCATCTTCGGCGCGGTGGAAAAGGTAGAGACTGCGGTAGGTGATGACGGCGGCCGTGCGGCCGTCGCGGGAGATGTCCATGCCGGTGGGCTGGGAGACCCACATGCCGCGTTTGGGGTTGGACAGGATGTCCATTTTCGTGGGTGGCCTGAAGCCGGGGACTTCCGTGAGGAAGCTGGCCTGCAGCTCTTTTTCGGCCAGGGCCTGCTTTAGCGGGACCGAGTAAAGCCGCGGCGGGACGTCACGCTTGCTCAGGATCAGGATGGATTCGCTCGACGGGTCGTAGGCGACGGACTCGACGTCCCGTGGGCCCTCCGGGTAGCTCACGGTCAGCTTGTGCACGGTTTCGTGGTCCTGGTCGAAGGTGCCGGGTTCGGGCTCTTCAAAGAAATAGAGTTCGACGTCCTTGCGCTTGTGCTGGTTGTCACCGGTATCGGCGATGACCAGCAGGGCCTTGTCGGCTGCCGGTACCCGGGTGATGTCCTCCCAATCCTTGCTCTTTGCGCCGTCCAGTTTGAATGCCCCGAGGTGGCGGCCGCTGCCATCCACCACGAACACGTCGCGTTTCTGGTCGTTATGGGTAAAAAATACCCCGTTTTTGCCGGCTTGCAGGCCGCTGGCCTCGTTGATCCTCCGGTCCTCGAGCGTCCCGACCACCTGCAGACCACTGGATTCGGCGGCCAGGTTCGGTGTGGCCACGAACATTAACCCGATGGTGATGGACAGTATCCCGACCGTGATGCTGGGTTTGTATTTCACTGTTGCCTGACTCCACTGGAACAGACAGTATAGAATCTCCAGGTGACCGAAACCCAGAATTTTACGAATTTTCAGGCATCCACATGATCAGATTATTGCCCGGCTTACTGTATTTGTTGTTCGGGCTGGTGTTGAGCGCACCAGCTCATGCGGCCAAGACCGACGTTGTCGTGTTGCATAGCGGCGATAAAGTCACCGGCGAGGTGAAAGGCCTTTTGCGCGGCAAGCTCGAGTTCAGCACCGACTCCATGGGCACCGTTTACATCGAGTGGGCTGACATCCAGACCATCATCAGCGACACCGGGCAATCGGTCCAACTGGCCGACGGCCAGCGCTTCTTCGGCCCCCTGGGGAAATCGGAAGACAACGACATGGTGTCGATCGAAACCGAACAGGGCACGGTCGAGGTCGGCAGCATGGATGTGGTCCTGATGTACCCGGTGGAGTCTTCCTTCCTGGGCCGGCTGGATATTTATTCCAGCCTCGGGTTCAGCTGGGACAAGGCGAGCAGCGTGGGCAAGTACAGCATCGCCGTGGACGGGACCTACCGTGACCCGGGGTTCATCACCACGGTGGGGCTGTCGTCCGAGCTGACCACCGTCAGCGGAGGGAACAATGATACAAAGCGTGCCAACGCCTATATCGGTCACAACGTGTTCAGGGCCAACAAGCGTTTCACTGCTTACTTCGCCAACATGGACAGCAACGACGAACTCGGGATCGATCTGCGTGCGCTCGCCGGCGTTGGCTACGGCTGGGTTCCGGTCCGTACCAACAACAAGATGTTCCTGTTGACGGCCGGCCTCGATATCAACCATGAAATTCCGGTGGATGGCGATCCCGAGAGCAACCTGGAGGCGGTTGGCAGGGTCAGCTATGAATATTTCAGGTATACGGATCCCGAGCGCAGCTTTGATGCCGGCTTCACGGTGTTCCCCAGCATCACGGACTGGGGGCGATGGCGCGCCGACCTCAACGCCGACTTCAGGCTGGAATTTATCAGCGACCTTTACTGGGTGTTCAGCATATTCGCCAATTTCGACAGCGATCCCATCTCGGAGGAAGCATCGAACAGCGACTACGGGGTTATCTCGTCGCTGGCATACAAATTCTGACCCGGGATCAGGCCCGAGCAGTCTCTTCCCCCGGTTCCGGCACGATCACCTCCGCCATGGCCGGCGTATTACCGTCCCTGACCGCCCGGTAATGCGGCGAGGTGATTTCCACGCCGGCCGCATGGAAGGCGTCCAGGATGTTGGCGTGCAGTTCGGAGAAAATTCTCGGCCGCAAGCCGGCTTGCTTGGTAAATGCGTTCAGTTCATAGGCGACGTAGTTGTCGTCCAGTGCCGTCTGCAGCACAAAAGGCGGCGGCTCCGGCTCGATGTGTTCGGTCTTTCGCGCCGCGGCGAGCAGCAATTGCTGCACCTTTGGCCAAGGCACGTCGTAGCCGATGGTCACGCCGGTGTGCAGCGCGATGCCGGTATTGCGTGACTGGGTCGAAAAATTGATCACCTTGTCCGACATCACCGCGGAGTTGGGAACCGAGATTTCCACGTTCTTCGAGGTGCGGATGCGGGTTACGAAAGCCGTGCGTTCCACGATCTTGCCCTCGGCCCCGGCGACGCTGACCCAGTCTCCCTTGCGGAAGGCCCTGGTGAATGTAATCACGATACCGGCCACCACGTTGGCTACCGCCGTGGTCGAGCCAAGGGAGAGCAACACACCGAAAAAGATGGAAACTCCCTGGAAGGCCGGTGAATCGGAGCCGGGCAGGTAGGGGAACACCACCACCAGGGTCAGCGCAATGATCATCAGGCGCAACAGGCCGAAGCTCGTTCTTGACCACTCGGGATAGAAACCAGGCACCTTGATGCGCTGTCGCGCGATGCCATCGAAAACCAGCTTGAACAGCTTGATGATGCCGTAGGACACGGCGATGATGACGATGGCCGTGATCAGGTCGGGAATGTAGTCGACAAACGATTGTATGACGGACCCGACGACATTGAAAAAACGCCTCGTCAGCGTATTGGACAGCTCGCGGGACCAATCAAACAGGGCCAGCACGGTATTGAGCAAGGTCAACAGGATATAAATGCGAAAGAGCCAGCTGACGGCCTGGAAGCTGCGGTGCAGGATCGCTGCGACTTCCGCTGCCGATAGGATCTCCTGCTTCTGGATGCGCAGGGGCTGGACATGGCTGTCTTCCCCCAGCACCCTCTGCGACAGGCGCCTGAACACGCTCAATACGACGATATAGAACAACCAGAACACGGCGATCAATAGCAGGACCAGGATGACGTCGGCGATCAGCTCGGCCTGCGGCACATCGCCGAGCCAGCCGACCAGCTTTTCTTCGAGTGTTGGAATAATGTTCAAGGTAAACAAGGGCTCTCCCCCGTTGCTGTGGTGTGCGTGGTTGCGTGCAAGTATAGCAATGGATTTGACGTTATGATTAGGCCGGGTAAAACGAACGGGGTCTTGCTTGAGATATCTGCTGGTATTCAATCCGCACGCGGCGGCCGGCCGCGCAGCGCGGCTGCGTGAACCGGTGCGTGCAGCGCTGGAACGCCTGGCACAAGTCGATCTTCACCTGACCCAGGCGCCCGGTGATGCACGGGCCTGGCTGGCGCAAGCGGACCTGGGCGGCTATGACGGCGTGATCGCCGCCGGTGGCGATGGAACCCTGTTTGAAGTGCTCAATGGCCTGTACTCACACGAAGCCGGGCGCAGGCCGCCGCTGGGCGTGGTTCCCATCGGCACCGGCAACGCTTTTGCCCGCGACCTTGGCCTGGCGCCGGGTGACTGGGAAAAAGGCATCGACCTCATCGCCGGCCAGAAAACACGGCATTTCGATACCGGCAGGGTGGAGTCAGCCGGCGGGACTTTCCATTTTCTCAACATCATCGGCGCCGGCTTGCCGGGCGACGTGATGCAGTCTTCCCAGCGGCTCAAGGTATTTGGCCGCGCCGCCTATTCCGTGGCCACGCTGTGGAAAGCCGTGCAGATGCACTGCCGGCAGTTGAAAATTACGCTGGATGGGGCGGAGTTGGAACGCGACAGCCTGTTTGTTGAAATTTCCAATACGCGCTACACGGGCACCTCGTTCCTGATCGCACCCGGCGCGGAAGCGGATGATGGCCTGCTGGACATCACCCTGGTGGGGCGGTTGTCGCGCTTGCGGGTGCTGCGCCTGTTCCCCTCCATTTACCAGGGGAAACACGTCGAATACGACGAGGTGGAAACCTTCCGGGCCCGGGAAATCCGCATCGAGTCCGCCGAAGCCCTGCCGCTGGCGCCGGATGGGGAACTGGAAGGGCTGACGCCGGTCACGGTGCGCTGCCTGCACCGCGACCTGGTGATTTATTCCTGACCTAGCCCAGACCCTCCACGGTGCCGTCCGCATGGTAGCGGACGGACTCGGCCAGCGGCTTGCGCGGCAGCCCGGGCATGCGCATGATCTCACCGGTCAGCACGACCAGAAAACCGGCACCCGAGTTGATCTGGATGTTGCGCACCGTGACCTGGAAATCGCGCGGGCGGCCGCGCAGTTCGGGGTCGTCCGACAGGGAGCTTGGCGCTTTCGCGATACACACGGGGAGGTTTTCCAGGCCAAGTTCCTGCACACGCCGGAGGTCCTTCTCGGCATCCTTGGTAAAAGAAACCTCGCTGGAGCCGTACATGGCCTTGCTGACGGCCCGGACTTTTTCAAGCACCGGGATATCCAGGTCGTAAAGTGTTTTGTAGACCGTCCTGTTCTCCGCCGCGGCCATCACCTCGCGCGCCAGGTCGAGCGAGCCGGCGCCACCCTCTGAAAAGTGCCGGGATACGGCAAAGCGCACGCCGTGTTGCCGCGCACGTTCCTTGACCAGCCTGATCTCGTCCTTGGTGTCGGAATGGAAGTGGTTCAGTGCGACGACCGGCTGCTTGTTGAACTGCCCGACGCTGTCGATGTGCTTGTCGAGGTTTTCCAGGCCACGCTGTACAGCCGCGGTGTCCGGTTTTTCCAGGTCGGCGTAGTCCACGCCTCCATGCAGTTTCAATGCGCGAATCGTTGTAACCAGTACTACCGCGTCGGGATTCAGGTTGGCCGAGCGGCACTTGATGTCAAAGAATTTCTCCGCGCCGAGGTCGAAACCGAAACCGGCCTCGGTAATCGCCCAGTCGGCGTAGTGCATCGCCATGCGCGTGGCGAACACGCTGTTGCAACCGTGGGCGATGTTGGCGAAAGGGCCGCCGTGCATCAGCACCGGTGTGCCTTCCAGGGTCTGCACCAGGTTGGGGTGCAAGGCGTCGCGCAACAGGGCCATCAGGGCATCGGTGATGTTCAGCGCGTCGAGATAGATCGCCTCACCAGCGTAACTCGCGCCGATCAGGATGTTGTCGAGGCGCCGCCGCAGGTCGTCCATGTCGTTGGCCAGGCACAGGATGGCCATGATCTCGGACGCGGCCGTGATATCAAAACCGCCTTCGCGCGGAATGCCCTGGTAACGCCCGCCCAGGCCCAAAACAATGTGGCGCAGGCTGCGGTCGTTCATGTCCATGACCCGGCGCCATGCGACCATCCTCGGATCGATGCCGAGCCGGTTGTCCCAGTAGATGTGGTTGTCGATGGCTGCCGAGACCAGGTTGTTGGCCGTGGTGACCGCGTGGAAGTCACCGGTGAAATGCAGGTTGATGCGATTGGCCGGCACGACCTGGGAATAACCACCACCGGTAGCGCCGCCCTTGACGCCCAGGCAGGGCCCCAGGGAGGGTTCGCGCAACGCGACACATACCGATTTGCCCAGCCGGGAGAAGGCCTGGCCCAGTCCGATCGACGTGGTGGTCTTGCCTTCGCCGGCCCGGGTTGGCGTGGTGGCGGACACCAGGACCAGTTTGCCGGGCTGCTTGCCGGGCAGCGGGCGGTCCAGCGCGTCGATCTTGATCTTGGCGAT
>JAZBOH010000173.1:0-2158 GCA_036351055.1 Lysobacterales bacterium | reverse complement strand
CGGGGAGGAAATCTCCACGATGTCGGCCTGCGGCAGCTTCAAAGACACGCGGCGTTCGAACGCTTCGTCCTGCTGAACCAACCCCAGGCTGACGTCAGCCATCGCGCGCAAACCGGCCGCATCGGCAAACTGTTTTCGACGGTGGTCTCGCACCAGCAGACCCAGCGTCAGGTCCATCGGCGAGGCCGGGAAAGCCCATTGGCGTGCCCGCGCCGGTGTAATGCCGAGACCCGACATCACGATGTCAACTTGCCCGCTTTCAAGCACCTGGCTTATCGCGTCGTATTTGATCCGCACCAGCTCCAACCCCACCCCCAGGTCGGCAGCCAGGTGGTTTGCCATCTCGATGTCGAACCCGGTCACATGACCGGCCTCGTTGCGGAATGCAAATGGCAGGGAATCAGGCAGGTAACCGACCCGTAATGATCCACGCCGGGCTATGGTCGCCAGCCGGCCGGCCTCTCCGACGGCAGGTTCGGCAGGTGGTAGCTCGTCGTCCCACTGTTGTGACGGAACCGGCCGGTCCATCCATTGCATCTGTACCAGGTCGCTGTCACCGCTGTATTCACCCTGAACTGCCAGGGTCAGGTAGGAGCGGATGGCCAGCAAGGACACCGCCAGGACAAGGAAAGAGACCAGCATGGCCCACAAAAGCCGCCGCAGGTTCACCTTGAAAACACCGCGCGAAATGGCGATGGCCACGATTACCAGGCTGAGCAGGTGAACCGCCCCCAGGACAACCCGGATGCGGTCCGTGTAAACCGTCGACATCACGAACAGTTCCATCATGTCGGCTGGTATTTGCAGAACGTCCAGAAGGAATGGAATGCCTATGATGGGCGCGACAAAACTACTGAGAAAGGCACTTCCCTGGAATACCAGCTGATCCCCAAAGTCCATTTCGCTGCCCAGGTACCAGGCCGAAAAAGGTATGAACATCAGGATTGTGAACGTTCCCAGGTTCGGGAACGGGTAGGCAAGGGGTAGCAGGATCGAGGCGCCGTGATCGACTTCGTCGTTCTCCAGATCGTGGCGGCGGAACAATTCCCGGATGTTATCCGCCAACTGCGGCAGGACGATAATGATTTTTCCCGCGGCAAAAATGGTCAGCAAAGTATCCCTCGGAACGCTGAGGAGTTCACGATAACGGAACGGTGTCACCGAAGTGACCAGCAGGGGCAACACGATGAAACTGAGTTCCAGGGCAATCACCGTGTAGGTCAGCAGGTAGGCCTGCAGCTTGTCGATCTCCGCGAGCGACACCGTTCCAGCCATGCCGGCTGCGATGGCGAAAACACCTGCCGGCGTCAGCCGAATGACCAGCTTGTTCACGGCATTGAGCGCGTCGGCGATCACGTCGAGCGCGTGCAGCAACCCCTCTTTGCCCGGTATCGCGGCAAGCCCGACACCCAGCAGGATGCTGAACAGGACAACCGCCGGCACCACGTTGTCGGCCAGCGAGGCAAACGGGTTGGAAGGAATATACAGTTCAACCACATCGAAGATTTTTGGCTGCGCGACCAGGCTCGAACTGAAAAACGATGCAGCGTCCCAGGTGGGAAAGGCCAGGGGTATCAGCGCCAGGATCAGGACGCCCAGTGCCAGCAATACGGCCAGGACCACGATCCCCGCCTTCAGCAGCCCCCTTCGTTCAGCCCAGGTGATGCCACCGATATTGCCAACCAGGGAGACCACGATGTAGGGCAGCACCGTCATCTGCAAAAGGCCGATGAATGCCTCGCCGGCTACGCTGAAGGGCGCCGCTATCCCGCCCAGAAAAAGTCCGGTCAAAACGCCCAGCACGAGCCCGGTAATGATTTTCAGCGTAAACGACACCTGTGATCTCCTGCGCTAATCCGACTGCAAGGCCAGCACCGGGTCCATCCGGGCCGCTGAAATGGCCGGGTAAACACCAAAGCCTACCGCAATCGAGACGCAGACCAGCACCGCCAACAGGATCACCAGCAGTGACCAGGCAACTACCCAACCGGCAAAGGCTGCAATGGTATATGCCAGCAGAATGCCCAGCAACACACCAATCGCCGCACCGATCAATGCGATCACGCTGGCTTCAACCAGGAACTGGCGAATGATGTCCGTTTCCTTTGCCCCCACCGCCCGTAACAGGCCGATTTCCGATTTACGCTCCATTACGCTG
>JAZBOH010000172.1:0-8879 GCA_036351055.1 Lysobacterales bacterium | reverse complement strand
TCTCCGAAACTTGATTTATATCGTGCTGTTTCAAGCACTCCCGTGGATCAGGATTGGTCTTGCATCGCTTCGCGATTGCATGATTTGCGTGTTTAGCGACACGCAACGCCCTCTCCGGAGGTTGGGTATTTTATACTCAATGGCCTGCGAATAACAGGTGAAATAATGCCTTTTCTTCATCCACGATAAATCGCGGCTGAAGCCGCTCTTCCAACGCAAATGGTCGCGACTTACGTCGCTCCTGCTGTGGTCACCTAAGCCGGGGAGTCCGATTCGTCCGTTCTTTCTTTCAGGATACGTTGGTAAATTTCTTCGCGATGCACTTGCACCTCGGGCGGTGCTTCGATGCCGATACGAATCTGATTTCCTTTCACACCCAGTACGGTGACGGTGACGGTGTCACCAATGACAAGCTTCTCTCCGATTCGCCTTGTCAATATAAGCATAACAACCTTCCTTTGGTTTCGGACACATCATGTATCCGCGCTATTATTGTCTTCTACGCTTATGCCAAAACCATCCGCGAGACGATTAAAGCAGTGCCATGTTCTCTCAGTAGACACTGCGCCTTTCCCTTCGTTCTGTATCCCGACAGCTTAGCTGTTTTCGCTAATCCATTCCCGTACAGAGTCAAGCGCCCCATCCAGGTTTTCTGGTTGGGACCCGCCGGCTTGGGCAAAATCGGGACGTCCACCGCCCCTGCCGCCGACTTGTTGTGCAACGAAGTTTACCAGATTGCCTGCCTTGATTTGACCAGTCAAATCCTTGCTGACACCGGCTGCGAGTCTGACCTTACCATCTTCTGCGCCGCCAATCACTACCACAGCCGACCCAAGGCGGTCTTTTAGGCGATCAACGGTATCCCGCAGCGCTTTGGGTTCGACCGCATCGAGCCGTGCCGACAGCACCTTGATGCCATTGACGTCGACTGCCTGGCCGAGCAGTTCGTCACCGCTGGCGCTGGCCATTTTCGATTTCAAATCGGCAATCTCTTTTTCCATGACCCTGCCACGCTCCAGCACCTGGCGCAGGCGGTCTTCCAGGGCGTCCGGAGCTACTTTGAGTACACGCGCCAGGTCTCTGAGCTGCCCGTCCATGGTCTGGATACGGGCAACGGCTGCTTCGCCGGCGACGGCCACGATACGGCGGATACCGGCCGCGATGGCCGCTTCCTCGACGACCTTGAACTGGCCGATATCTCCGATGCGGTCCACGTGGGTGCCGCCGCACAGTTCCGTGGAAAAGGCACCGAACTTCACCACGCGTACGCGGTCGCCGTATTTCTCGCCAAACAGGGCGGTAGCACCGGTTTTGAGCGCATCGTCGAAAGCCATGACCTGCACGTCGGAGTCCGGATTGACCCGGATTTCCTGGTTGACCAGGCGTTCCACCTCGGCCAGCTCGACCTCGGTGACGGCGCGCGGGTGGGTGAAATCGAAGCGCAGGTGATCCGCGGCGACCAGCGATCCGCGCTGCTCAACGTGCTCACCGAGCACTTTCTTCAGGGCCGCGTGCATCAAGTGCGTGGCCGAATGGTGCAGCACGATGGCCTCGCGGCGTTGTACATTGATGGCGGCAGTGACTCGTTCGCCGGTTTTCAGGGAACTGCTGCGCACCCTGCCAATATGGGCGTGGTATACACCGGCCAGCTTGATCGTATCCATGACTTCGAACTGCAGGGCGCCGGCGCGGATCACGCCGGTATCGCCGACCTGCCCGCCGGATTCGGCGTAAAACGGGGTCTTGTCCAACAGGATGATGCCTTCGTCGCCCTGCCCCAGCGCCTCGACCTGCTCGCCGTCGACCAGGATGGCCGCCACGATACAATCGTCCGCTTCCACTTGGTCGTAACCGAGGAAGCGGGTCGGCGCCAGGTTCTTGATCACGTCGGCGGAAATCTGCGCCTGCTGCGCAAACTTCCCGGCCGAACGGCCGCGTTCCTGCTGCTTGGCCATCTCGGCGTTGAAGCCATCTTCGTCCACGGTCAAGCGGTTTTCGCGGGCGATATCCTGGGTCAGGTCCAGGGGGAAACCATAGGTGTCGTAAAGCAGGAAGGCGGTCGCGCCGTCGATCTGGCCTGAGCCGTCTTTGGCTGACTTTTCCATGACCCCCCTGAGGATGGCCATGCCGGTGTCCAGCGTGCGGGAGAAGCGCTGTTCCTCTTCCAGCAAAGTGCTTTCAATCAGTTCACCCTTGCGGATGAGCTCAGGGTAGGCATCACCCATCTCGCCGGCCAGCGGAGCCACCATTTTGTGGAAAAACGGTTGCTTGACGCCCAGCTTGTAACCATGGCGCACAGCGCGGCGGATAACACGGCGCAATACGTAACCGCGCCCGTCGCGGGATGGCACAACGCCATCGGTAATCAGGAAGGCGCAGGCGCGAATGTGGTCGGCAATAACGTTCAATGAAGCATTATCCAGGTCTTCACAGCCGGTCAGCTCGGCAGCCGATCTCACGAGTGCCTGCATCAGGTCAATCTGGTAGTTGCTGTTCTGGTGCTGCAACACGGCTGCCAGGCGCTCCAGGCCCATGCCGGTATCCACGCAGGGCGCCGGCAGGGGGTTCATGCTGCCGTCGGCGGCACGGTCAAACTGCATGAATACGAGGTTCCAGATCTCGATATAGCGGTCACCGTCCTCATCGGGAGACCCGGGAGGTCCGCCTTCGTAATCCGGCCCGTGATCGTAAAAGATCTCGGAACAGGGGCCGCAGGGGCCGGTATCGCCCATGGCCCAGAAGTTGTCGCTCTCGAATTTGGGCTTACCCGGCTTGTCGCCGATACGAATGATGCGCTCTTCGGGCACGCCGATCTTTTTCGCCCAGATATCGTAGGCATCGTCATCGGTCTCGTACACGGTGACCCAGAGCTTGTTGCCGTCCAGGCCATACACATCGGTCATTAGTTCCCAGGCGTACTCGATGGCGCCTTCCTTGAAGTAATCACCGAAACTGAAATTGCCGAGCATTTCGAAAAAGGTGTGGTGCCTGGCGGTGTAACCCACCTGGTCCAGGTCGTTGTGCTTGCCACCGGCGCGCACGCAGCGCTGCGAGGAGGCCGCACGGTTGTAGTTACGCTTCTCGGCGCCCAGGAACACGTCCTTGAACTGGTTCATGCCCGCGTTGGTGAACAGCAGGGTCGGGTCATCGGCAGGAACGAGCGAGCTGGAAGGCACCACTTCGTGGCCCTTGCCGGAAAAATAGTCGAGAAAACCCTGGCGGATTTCAGCAGTGGATTTCATCCGGTAAACCTTTGATTAACGATTGTATCAACGTGATAGCGGAGTTTACCTAATGCAAGGGTGCAGGGGTATCCGGGAAGGGGTATTTCTTCTTGTAGGAGGAAACCAACCTACATCCTGCGGTCAATGGCATCCATCGCCTGGGAATGGGTGAACCCCCGGCTGGCCAGGCGGCGGTAAAGTTTTTTCCTGGTATCGAAGTCGATTGGGCCATGGTGCTGCCGCTGCAGCCACTCGGCCGCCAATTCGGTCCATTCGCCGGAACGGGCTTCCAGCTCCATGGAAACCAGGGAATCGGATACGCCTTTATCCCGCAGGGCTGCCTGGATCTTGACGGGACCCTGGTAACGGTTGACACGGGAACGCACGAAAGATTCGACGAAACGCTGATCAGAAACCAGGTTTTCTTCGACCAGGGCTTCTATCAGTTCTTCGGCCAGGCTGTCGATACCTTCGGTACCGGCCCACTTGCGGCGCAGGCGCTGGGCCAGTTCGAACTCGCTGTATTCGCGCTGGCCCAGTAACCGATAAGCAAACGCCCTCATCGTATTGAGTGAGGGCGCTTCGGCTTGTTCGCGATCCAAGGCTCCGCCCCGGCTATTCGCTGACCGCTTCTTCTGCAGCCGGCTGTGCCGACCTGGGTTCTTTCTTGGGCATCAGTTCCGCGCGGATCCTCTGGTCGATTTCATCGGCCATTTCCGGGTGGTCTTTCATGAACTGGCGCACGTTTTCCTTGCCCTGGCCGATACGGTCGCCCTTGTAGCTGTACCAGGCGCCGGATTTGTCAACGATGTCGTGTTTCACACCCAGTTCGATCAGTTCGCCTTCGCGGGAAATGCCTTCGCCGTAAAGGATCTCGAACTCGGCCTGCCGGAACGGCGGCGCCAGCTTGTTCTTGACCACTTTCACACGGGTCTGGTTGCCAACCACCTCGTCGCCCTTTTTCAGCGCACCGATGCGGCGGATATCCAGGCGCACGGAGGCATAGAACTTCAGCGCGTTACCGCCGGAAGTGGTTTCGGGGCTGCCGAACATCACGCCGATCTTCATGCGGATCTGGTTGATGAAGATAACCATGCAGTTTGAGCGCTTGATATTACCGGTCAGCTTGCGCAGGGCCTGGGACATCAGGCGGGCCTGCAGGCCGACGTGCGAATCGCCCATATCGCCTTCGATCTCGGCTTTTGGCGTCAACGCGGCGACGGAGTCGACGACGACCATGTCCACGGCGCCGGAACGGACCAGCATATCGGTAATTTCCAGGGCCTGTTCACCGGTATCCGGCTGGGAAACCAGCAGGTCTTCGACGTTTACGCCCAGTTTCTCGGCGTACAAGGGATCCAGGGCATGCTCGGCATCGACAAAGGCCGCGGTGCCGCCCACTTTCTGGCACTGGGCGATGGCGTGCAGGGTCAGGGTGGTTTTACCGCTGGATTCCGGGCCGTAGATTTCCACCACGCGTCCGCGCGGCAGTCCACCGATACCCAGCGCGCTGTCCAGGGTCAGGGAGCCGGTCGAAACCACGCCGATTCCGTCCATCGCGGTACCGTCACCCATGCGCATGATGGCGCCTTTGCCGAATTGACGTTCGATCTGCTGAAGGGCTGCTGCCAGTGCCTGTTTTCTGTTTTTATCCATGTTCCTCTCCGTTGATTCGGCGTGTTTCGAGGCGCCCGCGGCGCCATTTTGCACGCAATTATGACACAGCCCTTGGCGCTGCTTCAGCCCCAATTCCGGGGTTGCGTTCAATTCTTACAGAAGTCGTGGCGTCCGCACCTACCGGCCGGCTTTCCAGCACCCGATATCATGGTATTCGACCCCACGATTGACACTGACCGACTCGACCAGGCTGAAATTTTCCAGGCGCCACCTGACTTCGATGGAGTCCATATTGGGGGGCGGCTTTCTCATTTTGCGATAAAGCGTCAGGTGCATTTTCCAGGGCTTGCGATCGTAGCCGATGCCTGCGTCCAGCAAGGCGCTGACCAGGTCGTGCTGAAACCGCTGCAGGCGCTGCGGAATCCTGCTCGCACCCAGCCACAGAACACCGGCGCGTTTGAAACAGCCAAGCCGGTCCAGTACGACGTCACAGGCCTCGAATGTCAGGGTGGAGGCCACCTCGCAGACACGGGGAATCGTGTCCGCTTCCTGCATGCCCAGGAAAGCGAGGGTCACGTGAAAATTGGCCGGCGCTACCGCGCGGCCTTCGACGCCGCTGGCCTGCTGGACCGCATGGACTTCCCGGCGCACGCGCTCACCGGGGTTCAGGGCAAAAAAGAGGCGATGGGTTCCGCGGGCGCTCACAAACGCCTGGCCAGGCCTTTCAGGGCGTGCGCAACCGTCAGCCGGCGCACCTCGTCCCGGTCGCCACGAAAGATCATGCGCTCGGTGGAGACCGTCCGATCGACGGACCAGGCGAACCAGACCAGGCCAACCGGCTTGGCGGCCGTGCCGCCGGCCGGGCCGGCGATACCGGTGACGGCCAGGGAGACGTCGGCCTCCGATTCCCGCACGGCACCAGCGGCCATCTGCATAGCAGCCGCCTCACTGACGGCCCCACCCGTTTCCAGGATCATGGAGTCAACGTCGAGCATTTCGCGCTTGGCGGCGTAGCTGTAAACGACAAAGCCCCTCTCAAACCAGGCCGAACTGCCCGCGATATCGGTGCAGCACTTGGCGATCCAGCCGCCGGTGCAGGACTCCGCCGCGGCCATCACAAGTCCATGGTCGAGCAGTTTCACAGAGAGTTCCCTGGCCAGGTCGGCCAGTTCCGCGTCGTTGGGTGCAGCTTTCATTTCCGGCTGGAGCCTCGTTCTCGATTCCGCTTTGGGTGGCTATGGGCATTACGTTACACCTCTCCCGGCGCCTTCACCAGCCCCGTGCAGGAACGATTCCAAAACAGCCCGGCACGCCCCCTGAGGGCGGGCTAATTAGTGAAGAAAGCCGCTTGGGATACCCGTCTCAAAGCTCCGCCGCCAACTCGAGAAACCTGCCAAGAATGGACTGGATGGCAAAAGGGTCAATGTCGCTGCCGGGGTTATTCGACAATCCAACGAGCACGATCGGCTGCTCCCCTTCTTTTTCCAGCATGAATGCGTGCGTCAATACCAGTGTACCGTTGGCTCCGGACGTTAGGCTTCCGCCCTTGTACCAGACACGGTCCCAGTTCTCGCGAACATTCGGCTGGGCGACGCCGGCTTGCAGGGCCCGTTCAACCAGCAGGGCGGCGTCCGAACCCGGCGGGTGGAGACGGTGACGCGCGAAAGCGCCACAGATGTCCATCGGGCTGGCCTGCCAGGCGCCGTCTATAAACAATGATTCGTTGTTGTAACCACCACCGCCCGTTGCCCTGGATCCCAGCGGCACAATGCGGTTGGTGAGGAAGTCCTGCTGAAACGCTTCCGTACCCGTCACATAATCAAGCGCTTCAGACTCAGGGAAGGAAAAGAACAGGTGGAACTGCTCGCTGATACCGAGCTGTGGCGCCAGAATTTCCGGCGTTTGGTGACCATATTCAGCATGTAAGCCATCAATTCGGCCTCGCCCGGCCAGTCCGAGCAGCATGTCCGTTGCCGTGTTGTCGCTGACGCCCAGCATCAGCGTGGATAGCTCGTCGATGGTCATTTCCATTCCCGCAGGCTCTGCATTCAACGGCCCACCGTTAACCTGTTTCGCCCCGTCCAGCAGCACGACCTGGTCGTGAAACAGTGACTCGTCCTCGAGTGCATCGACGACACCGGCCAGGATCCAGATCTTGAAGACCGAAGCAATGGAGCGCAGCACATCTGCATTGCGTGTCACCAAGGGCTCGCATTGGTTGGCCGCGTTGATACGCGCAAGCAGTAAGGATGGTTGCGCGGAAAGCGAGGTAAACCGGTCGGCCGCCTGTTCGAGGTCGAGCATCGCATCACTGGCGCTGACCACTGATGCTGTGCCGTAGCCATAGTTGTACACGTTAAGGCCTGTGATCTTTCCTTCAGCCAGGTTGGAATTGAGCACGAAGAAGGCATCAAGCCCGGTGGTCGCGGTGAATATCCCGGTCATTGAAGTCGATGTCATTGCAACGGGATCAGTCAGCCGCGCACCGGGGTAGGTAGAGCGTATGTCTTCCAATAGCGCACGCGCCGCTTCGATACTGTTCTGGGCCAACCACTGGTCCGAGAAATGCTCCATGATCATGGCATCGGTAAACGCGGAAGCACCGGCGGTCTGATCAAGCAGCCAACGCAAGTGACGGCCGGCCGCGTGGTCGGGAATGGCAACTTCACCGTCTACCAGGGGATACAGGTTGGTCAGGGCCGGGTCATTACAGGCAACCTGTCCAATACCGACAATGCGCTGAAGGCCAAAGCGGATATCCACGAAATCAGCCGGGTCGGTGCTCGTGAAGTCCTGGAAGCCACCGTTGCATGCAAGCCCGACGCGCGCCGTGCCGACGGGTTCCCGCGTCACGTCATCCGGGTCAAAATCCGGTCCGAAACGACCGCCGACCGGCTGCAGCAAATCGAGCTGGGTGCTGCCCTGCGCAACTGAACGTTCACTCAGGGCCATCATCCAGGCCTGGCGGCCGCTCAGGTCGTAGGTAAACCAGTAGGCAAGCAATCGCCCATCCGGCAGCACTTCCACCACGAATCCTTCGCCATTGTGGGTCGGGTCAAACCAGGACCCGCTCTTGTGCGGAACGCTGACAGCGCCCGCGGGCCCTGCTTCTACAGGCCGCGTCAGACGCTGCAGATTCTGTTGCCCGGCTACTCCATTGATCATGTACTCCGCCAGCGCCGCGGAGTCTGAGTTGAAGGTCAGGGTCAATTCACCTATCGGAGTGCGAACAATCTGGTTTGGATCGAACGCCGGCCCATGAACACCACCGTCGGTGATGAGTAATTCCGCAATGTAGAGTTCATTGCCGTTGGCCTCGCCCATACCGGTGAACCAGCGCTGAGCACCTGCCTCATCGTAGGTGAACCAGTAGATCACCGCGCGAGAGTCGTCGATGAACTGGACGATGAAGCCCTCTCCGTTGTGCGTTGGGTCGAACCAGGAGCCGCTGCGACCAACGTCTGCTGCCGCAACGCTGCACCAGGCGCTACCGAGTATCAGGTACGCGGCGATAAAGAGATTAAGGAATGATTTTCTCATCGTGATCATAGTCCTGCTTTTGTCTGAATCGATACCTCTGTTGAGAGGGACCGGGCCGAATGAAGAACTGGGAATATCGTGCTGTTGTCACGCCTTGCGAGAAAGGCGTTTTCAGGCCAGTAGGTTTCGGTCGTGCTTTAACTCTCCGCTTGTTTTTTATGTAATTGCCTGCCGACCATGCACCAGCGAGACAATCTATTTAAACATAGCAGGAGTGCCTGGTTATTCAAGCCGTCGATAGACAGGGGGTCAAAGTAGCAGAGCAATTCTGACCCCGGTCTTTTGACCCCGCTATCCGCTTTGGGTGGTTGTGGACATTGCGTTACACTTCTCCCGATGTCTTCACCAGCCCCGTCCAAGAACAATTCCAAAACAGCCAGGCATACCCCCCTGATGCAGCAGTATTTTGGCATCAAGGCGGAATTCCCGGACACGATGTTGCTGTTCCGCATGGGCGATTTTTACGAGGTCTTTTTCGACGACGCACGCCGCGCTGCG
>JAZBOH010000171.1:0-4089 GCA_036351055.1 Lysobacterales bacterium | reverse complement strand
TTCAGCCTGCCGGCGGCCTCCCTGGAAGTGCAGACCGAAGAACAGGATGAGAACGACTTGAACCTGTTTGACAGCGACGTGGAACGTACCCGTGAGGGCTGGTCCAGGTTCAACGTGGCCCTGGGGCTCGCTTATATCGACGCCGATGGCATCCTCGCCGTCCGCTTACCGAACCAGCCACCGGTCACCCTCATTGATTTCGACCGCGTGGGGCTGAAAGAAACCGATTCATCGCATTGGCTCTCCCTGACCTGGCGTGCGGACAAGTCCCGTTGGGGCGCCTGGTTTGCCAACTGGCGCTACGATGTGAACGGCGTTCGTAGCTGGGAGGATGAAATCCAGCTTCCGAATGGGCCGTTGATACCGGTTGGCGCCAGGGTGGAAAGCCAGTTCGATGCAACCTGGTATATCCTCGAGGCGACCTATTCCTTCTTCCGAACCAGGACCCTGGATGCCGGAATCGGGTTTGGCGTGCATACCGTTGGACTCGACACCCGTCTCGCGGCCCAGGTCAACATCGGTGAAGGACAGGTCGAGGTAGTCCAGGGCGACCTCGATGCGCTGGCGCCCTTGCCGAATGTCCTGGCTTACGTCAACTGGGAGTTTCTACCCGGGTGGGACCTCGTCGGCCGCCTTGGCTGGTTTGGCATGGACTACGACAAGTACTCCGGGCAGATGACCAACGCCCACCTGATGGTGAGTTACGCAATAAGCGACCGCTTTTCGCTGGGCGGCGCCTTCCAGTTCGTCAGCCTGGACGTCGATGTGGAGGAAAAACACTACACGCAAAGGTACGACATCGATTTCGATGGCCCGATGGGCTTCCTGCGATTCAGGTTCTGACATGCTAGAACGGGAAGTCAAGCGTTACGCAGCTTACTTCAGGGGTTGGTGCCAGGCGTTTGGCGAGCACGACAGCTTCGCCGACCACGAGAAGGAAATTTACTGGCTGCTAAGCAAAGACCAGGCCGGTTTTGTATTACCAAGAGTCTACCTGCGGCGGTTGTACCGGGCGGTACTGCTGCACGAAACAGCGCCGCCGCTCACGTTTCGAAGCGACCAGGTACAGGTAGGCGACTTCAGTTTCAGCCTGACGCCGAATCGCGAGGCATTGATCCGGGAGACCATCGACCGACTCCTGTCTTCCGGTGGCGGCCTGCACGTCTACCTGACTTCTCACTTCATGTATGGAACCAACGCCCGCATCATCACGCTTTCCGCCAAAAAACCGCTGTCCATCATTTACAAGAACATCGGCAACATGAAGATCAGGCTGGAGTAGTCCGCTCTTCCCAAACCTGGCACAGTTCGATGATCACTTCGACGGCCTTGTGCATGTCATGGGTGGATATCCACTCGTAGCGCGAATGAAAATTGTGCTCGCCGGCAAAGATATTCGGCGTGGGAAGCCCCATGAAAGACAGTTTCGATCCATCCGTACCACCCCGGATCGGCTCGACCCGTGCCACGAGACCCGCGCGCCGGATGGCCTCCAGCGCATTGTCCCGAACGTCCGGATAGTGGTCCAGCACATCTTTCATATTCCGGTAGGATTCCTCGACCATGGTATCGACGCTGGAACCGGGACAGGCCAGCACCGCTTCCCGGGCGAGCTGTTCGAGCAGAGCCTCTTTTTCCTTTAGTCCCGCTGCGTCAAAATCGCGCACGATGAACTTTACGGAGGTCTTCTCGACGCCGGCATCAACGGTATAGGGGTGTACAAAGCCCTCGTAAGCTTCCGTTGTTTCCGGTGAAAGCGCCTGGGCCGGGAGGCTGTCGATAAATTTCGCCGCCACCTTGATGGCGTTGACCATCTTGCCCTTGGCAAACCCGGGATGGGTATTGAATCCGTGGAAATTCACCGTCATCGAGTCCGCTGAAAAGGTCTCCACCTGGAGTTCACCCAGGGTTTCGCCGTCCATCGTGTAAGCGCAGTAAGCCGCAAAGCGCTCCACGTCGAAATGCTTTGTACCGGTGCCCACTTCCTCGTCGGGGGTAAACCCGATACGCACCGGGCCATGGGGTATCTCCGGGTGGGCCAGCAGGTACTCCGCGGCCGCCATGATCTCGGCCACCCCCGCCTTGTTGTCGGCGCCCAGCAGGGTCGTGCCGGATGCGGTGATGATGTCATTACCGAGCTGGTCGGCCAGGGCCGGGTTGCCCTCGGCCGTAATCACGGCGGAGGGATCGTCCGGCAAGACCAGGTCACCACCGTCGTAATCGCGGTGGAAAATGGCCTTGACGTCCTTGCCGCTCATCTCGGGCGAGGTGTCCACGTGCGCCAGGAAACCGATCACCGGGATACCGGGTTTCCGGCTGGTGGCCGGAATGGTCGCAAACACGTAGCCGTGATCGTCCATGGTGACGTCTTCAAGACCCATGGCCAGGCACTCGTCGCGCAACTTCTCCAGGAGGACCCACTGCCCGGGCGTGCTCGGGTAGGTTTCCGATGCCTCGGAAGACTGGGTATCGATCTTCACATAGTCGAGAAAACGCTCAATGCAATTATTCTTGTATTTCATTGATGTCATGGCCTGGTTTCCAATAAGGCTCCGGTTTACATGTTACGGCGGTACTCGCCGCCCACATCGTACAGCGCATGCGACATGCTGCCCAGGGAGCAGAACTTGGCTGCATCCATCATGGCTTCGAAGGTATTTTTCCGTTCCCGAGCGACCTGTTGCAAGCGCGCCAGGCAGGCTTCGCCGTCGGCACGGTTCACCTCGCGGAAGGCTTCGACGTTGGCCACCTGCTGGTCTTTCTCCTGGTCCGATGAGCGCATCAGCTCGATTTCGCCGACCTCGCCGTGACCATCCGGCGGCAGGAAGGTATTAACACCCACGATGGGCAGTTTACCGTCGTGCTTCATACTCTCGTAGTACAGGCTTTCTTCCTGGATCTTGCTGCGCTGGTACATGGTGTCCATCGCACCGAGAACACCGCCACGCTCGGAAATACGTTCGAATTCCTGGTACACGGCCTCCTCGACCAGGTCGGTCAACTCGTCGACGATAAAGCTGCCCTGCCAGGGATTTTCACAAAAGTTCAAACCCAATTCTTTGTTAATAATCATCTGGATAGCAACAGCTCTTCGTACTGATTCTTCAGTGGGCGTGGTGATCGCCTCGTCGTACGCGTTGGTGTGCAGGCTGTTGCAGTTGTCGAACAGGGCGTACAAGGCCTGCAGCGTGGTGCGGATATCGTTGAATTGGATTTCCTGCGCATGCAGGCTGCGGCCGCTGGTCTGGATGTGGTACTTCAACATCTGGCTGCGACGGTTGGCACCATAGCGTTCGCGCATCGCCCGCGCCCAGATGCGGCGGGCGACACGGCCGATGACCGTGTATTCCGGGTCCATGCCATTACTGAAGAAAAAGCTCAGGTTCGGCGCAAAACGGTCGATATCCATGCCCCGGGCGAGGTAGTACTCGACGATGGTCAGGCCGTTGCTGAGCGTGAAGGCCAGTTGGCTGACCGGGTTCGCCCCGGCCTCGGCGATATGGTAGCCGGAGATCGACACGCTGTAGAAATTGCGCACGCCGTTGTCCACGAAAAACTGCTGGATGTCGCCCATCATGCGCATCGCGAACTCGGTGGAAAATATGCAGGTATTCTGCGCCTGGTCTTCTTTGAGGATGTCCGCCTGGACCGTGCCCCGCACGCGGGTCATCGTCTCGGACTTGATCCGCTCATAGGTTTCTGCGTCAACCAGCTTGTCGCCGCTGATGCCCAGCATGGACAGGCCCAGAGCGTTGTTTCCCTCGGGCAACTCGCCGTGGTAGCGCGGCCGTACCCGGCCTTCGAAATGCGCCTCGATCTTTTTCTTCGCTTCTTCCCACAGACCGTGCTTGTGCAGGTGCAACTCGACTTGCTGGTCGATGGCCGTGTTCATGAAAAAAGCCAGGATCATCGGCGCCGGGCCATTGATGGTCATGGACACCGAGGTGTTTGGCGCGCACAGGTCAAAACCCGAATAGAGTTTCTTCATGTCGTCCAGGGTGGCGATCGACACCCCGGAATTACCCACCTTGCCATAGATATCCGGCCGCCGGTGCGGGTCTTCACCGTACAGGGTGACCGAGTCGAAGG
>JAZBOH010000170.1:0-2091 GCA_036351055.1 Lysobacterales bacterium | reverse complement strand
CCCGCCGCGCCACCGCCCCGACCGGCACCGGCACCTCCGCCAGCACCGGCACCGGCACCTGCTCCTGCGCCTGCAGCGGTCCCGGCTGCGGCTGCGGCAGCAGCTCCGCCCGGCTCAGCGCTTGCCGCGTTCGCCGAGGGCGCACGCCTTAAAAGCGCGGAGCTGAACGTCCAGGATGAGGCCGCATTTTTTCGCTTCCTCGGCGAGGTGACCCACGCCTTCGGAGAGGGCCTGATGCGCGCCCTGAGTGGCCGCGCATCGGTTAAAAACGAGTTTCGCCTCGATCAGACCATGATCCGCCCCTCGGAAAATAACCCGCTCAAATTTTCACCGATGCTGGACGATGCGCTGCATCGCCTTTTGCGCCAGAATGATGACCATGCCTATCTCCAGGGGGGAGAGGCTGTCCGTGAAGCGTTCGAGGACATTAATGCGCACCAGCTGGCCGTCATGGCGGGCATGGAAGCTGCCCTGCAGGGCTTGCTCAAAAGGTTCAGCCCCGGCACGCTGGAAAAGCGCCTCGTATCGAACTCTGTGCTGGACAACATCCTGCCCGGCGCGAAAAAGGCCAAGTACTGGGATATCTTTAATTTGATGTATGCCGAAATAGCGAACGAGGCGGAAGACGACTTCCAGCAGCTGTTTGGCTCCGAATTCACACGCGCCTACGAGGCTCAAATGAGCCGGCTCAAGAACAAAACAGGGGAGTAAGCAACATGACGCAAGGAACAATGAAGACTCAGGCAGCAAGCGCGACCTGCAAGACAGTCAGAAAAGGGGTGCAAAAAAATCTGACCTGGTCCGACGCACGTTTGCTGGTCATATTGCTTATCAGCGGCGCACTGGTGGCCTGCGGTGGGGGCGCTCCGAAGAAAGAAGAACTGGTGATCAATATCCAGGCCGCCGAGGACGTTAACCCGGACTCCCAGGGCCGGCCTTCCCCCATCGTGGTCCACATTCTGGAGCTCAAATCTGTCGAGACCTTCAACAGCCTGAACTACGTAAGCCTGACGGACAACTCAGGAGCAGCCCTTGGCCAGGACCGGCTCAACGGCTCCCAGACCGTCATCGCCCCCGGCGGTAACTTCATGACGGAACTCGAACTCGACGCGGGCACCAGCGCCATTGGCATCGTTGCCGGATATCGCGATATTGACAACGCCAGCTGGCGACAGGCGGTGCCCATCGCCGCCGGCGCCACCAAGCGCGTTACCGTGCAGCTGGGCCAGTTCCAGATGACCACTTCCACCGAAGACTGAGCAGCGTTCACCATGGCCTGGACATCAAAAATCATCTGGTCGGAGGGCATGTTCCTTCGTCCGCAGCACTTTCAACAAAACGACCGGTACTTCGAAGCGCTCATTGAGAACCGGACCGCACCGCTGGCACCGTACCGCTGGGGCGTGGTTGAGCTGAGTTTCAGCCAGGAGGCCCTGAGCCTGGGCAAGATCGAGATCGTCACCTGTCGCGCCGTGCTTCCTGATGGGACCACGATCTCCATCCCCGGCGCCGACGATGGGCCGCCACCCTATGTTCCGGGCAGCAACCTCAAAGACGAGAACATTTACCTGTGTCTGCTGGAGCGTCGTCCCAGCGCGACGGAGTCGAGCCGCGAGGAGAGCGACGAAAGGGAAACGCGCTACGGGGTGGAAATCGAGGATGTGCGTGACTCAAGCCTTCCCGAGGACAGCGTCGCACCCATCGAGCTGGCCCAGGCCCGACTGCAACTGCTCGGCGAGCATGATGAACGCGAAGAGTACGCCTCCATCCCTATTGCGCAACTTGTTGAGGTCAGGAGCGATCAGCAGCTGGTCCTGAACAGCGATTTCATTCCCAGCTGCATGGATTGCCGCGGCAACATTACGCTCAATGGTTATATCAAGGAGATTCAGGGTCTGCTCAAACACCGGGCGGAAGCCATTGCCGCGCGCGTCGACGCGGACGGTCGCGGGGGCACACCGCAGGTAGCGGACTACATGCTGTTGCAGTTGGTTAACCGCTACGAACCCCTGTTTGGACACCTCGCTGACCTGCCCCACTTTCACCCGGAGTCACTGTTTCGCCTGTGCCTCCAGCTGGCGGGTGAGTTGG
>JAZBOH010000169.1:0-3306 GCA_036351055.1 Lysobacterales bacterium | reverse complement strand
GTCTGCCGAGCGACCGAGATGGTGCGTTCCTCCATCGCCTCGAGCAGGGCCGCCTGGACCTTCGCCGGTGCCCGGTTGACCTCGTCGGCCAGTACGATATTGGCGAAAATTGGGCCGGGCAGAAATGAAAACCGTTCTTCCGAACCCTCGCCCAGATACATCTCCGAACCGGTGATGTCAGAGGGCAACAGATCTGGGGTGAATTGGATGCGGCTGAAGTCCGTTTCCAGATTCTTGGCTAATGCCTTTACCGCCCGTGTCTTGGCCAGCCCGGGAAGACCTTCGACCAGCACATTGCCGTTGCATAGCAGAGTCAACAGCAGGCGTTCGACGACCTGTTCCTGACCAATAATGGACTGCGCCATCCGCGCCTTGAGATCCAGAACCGCTTCGCATGCATTCATTGTTTGATCCTTGATAGCTGAGCCGGACCATGCCAGTTACCGGGCCCTCAGCAGATTGTCAGCCTAATTCTTCAACACCTCCGGGAGCAGCGCACCCACGGCGCCCGAGGGAGGCTTCACACCAAGATAAGCGGACAATGTCGGGGAAATATCGTACGGCGTAACTGCGCGCACAACCCGCGCCGCCGGCAAACCGTTACCGGCAAACATCACCGGCACATAGGTGTCGTAACGCCAGGGGGAACCGTGGGTCGAGGACACAGTCAGACCGTCGAAATCACTAATGAAAACGTTGGGCTCGAACACCAGATAGATATCGCCGGAACGCTTGGCATGGAAGTTACGTAACACCGAGCGCGTCATCAGGGTGTCCGGCAGCGCGTCGGTAAGCAGTGCGCTGCTCGACACTGCATAGGCGACGCCATCGAACTTAAGCAACTCTGCAGCTACAGCCTGTTCCACCGCCGCCCGGTCCAGTCCCTTGGCGTCGATAACCTGGTGGTTGAGATACAGGTAGGGGTGGAAATAGGCCTCGATCAGCTCCTCGCCTATGCCGAACTGCTTCTTCAGCGCCGCGATTGCCGCCGTCTTGTCCAGGCCCTTGGTATCGAAAAAGTGCGCGTCGCGGATGCCGTGCTCGTGCAGGTGCCCGGGCACTTCCGGCTGACCATGATCGGCGGAGAGTACGATCAGGGTGTTGGCCAGGCCGACCTTCTTGTCGATGTAGGCGAACAGGTCGGCCAGGACCCGGTCCAGGCGCGCCAGGTTGTCTTCGCTCTCCAGGCTGGATGCACCGAAGACATGCCCGACATAATCGGTCGCAGAAAAACTGATGGCCAGGAAATCGGGCACTTCATCCAGGCCCAGCTGCTCCTTGTCCAGGAGCGTCTTGGCAAAGTCCAGGGTCAGCTCATCGCCGGCAGGACTCAGGGTCAGTTTCGTCGTGAAGTATTTATCGTCTGCGGTGCCGTAAGCATGTGGGAAGGTTCGCCCGAAACCTGCCACGTCGGTCTCGTAATCCCGGTCGTCGGCGGCACCGAACAGGTATTTCGACGGTTCATGGCTCAGCTCCCAGGCCTTGCCGTCATAGGCCAAGGCCCGTTTGCCTGCATTCCATTCAGTTACCCAATTCGGGTAGCGATCGTAGTAATACGAACTGGTAACGAACTCGCCGCCTTTCTTCGAGAACCAGAACGCCTTCCCGGCATGCCCCGCCATCGACACCGCGCCGCGATCCTTGACCGAGACGCCGAAGATCTTCGAGCGTCCGCCAAAGTGCACGGCCAGTTCATCACTGAAGGTCGAGGTCAGGATGTTCGCCGGCGAGCGGCCGTCCGACCTGGCGGCTCTCTGCGTGGGGTCGATCTCGGTCTTGCGATCCACGTCGGCACCCGCGGTTAGCAGATGATAGTCCGGGTCCTCGATATTGTAGACCAGGCGATCCTGCTCACGGTCGAACCAGACATTCGCGACCATGCCATGCGCCGCCGGCACCGTGCCGGTCGCCAATGACGTGTGGCCGACGATGGTCTCGGTGTTGGCATGCTGGTAATGGGCATCGGTGTAATTCACACCCTCGTCCAGCAGGTAACGGAAGCCCCCCTCGCCGAGCACGTGCGCGAATCGCTGCGGCAGGTCGCCGCGCAACGCATCGACCGTAATCTGGACGATCAGTCGCGGTTGCTGGTCCTGCGCTGCAGCCGGTGATATCGCTAATACGCTGACGAGAAACGCGATAGCGTTGAGAGAATCGCGTGCATTCAGGGTCGAATTTCTTTTAAGACTGTAGAGGATATTCTTCATAAAACTTTACCCATGGGCGAATGCCCATCTGCAGGTCGTGCGCAAAGACCATATAGAACGGAATCAGCCCGCCAGATGACGGGCTGCAATCTATCCAACGGACGGGCGGCATTGCCGCCCGTCATCCCAGGGTCAGTTCCCCGGCCGTTCGATCAGGCCTTTCTCCTTGATCTGATCGATGATCTTAAGCGCCTTCAGCGAACGGTAGTTGATACCCCCGGCATTGAGCGGCATACCCTCCTGGAAGGGATATCCGTCGAGGGTGGCGAGGAAATTCTGGATCTCCACCTGTACTGGCACGAACAGCCACATATTGTCGGCCATCCAGCGCAGGTACATCGCGGACTCCTCCCAGGCATGCTCGTAGGGATCGGCCTTCAGATTGATAACAATCGGCCATGACGTCTCGATCCGCTGGGCGTTGGTGATATTACCCTCGAGCACGGCGAAGTGGATCTTCCAGTCGTCCCAGCGCACCGCGTTGAGGTTGCCGTTCGGGTCAAAGTAAAAAATCTGGTTACGCGGACCCTCGTCGACCTCACCCTTGAAGCGCGGCATGAAATTGTAGCCGTCGAGATGCACCTTCCATTGCTTTCCGTTGGCGGTATGGCCCTGCTTCAGCTTATCGACGATGTCGGAATCGCCGACCGCCGCCATCAAGGTCGGCATCCAGTCTTCTTGGGAGATGATATCGTTGTTTTTCGTGCCCGGCTCGATCACGCCTGGCCAGCGCACGACCAGCGGCACGCGGAATCCGCCTTCCCAGGTGGTGCCCTTTTCGCCCTTGAACGGGGTTATACCGCCGTCCGGCCAGGACACCGTCTCAGCACCGTTGTCGGTGCTGTAGATAACGATGGTGTTTTCAGCAATCCCGAGTTCATCCAGCTTGGCCAGCAGCATACCGACGTGGTCGTCATGCTCGGCCATGCCATCCGGATAAAGGCCGATGCCGGTGCGGCCCTGGGACTCCTTCTTCAACCGGGTCCAGACGTGCATGCGGGTCGTGTTCATCCAGACGAAGAACGGCTTTTTGGCCTTGTGCGCGCGATCGATGAAGTCCAGGCCTGACGCAAGGAAATCCTCGTCGGCGGTCTCCATG
>JAZBOH010000168.1:0-17493 GCA_036351055.1 Lysobacterales bacterium | reverse complement strand
CGGTTGGCGCAGCCAGAAGCAAACTCCTGGTTGCACGTGAGCGCAGCCGGTTTTCGGCGAAGCCGAAAGAAGGGAAGCTCACGACCTGAAATGCCGCAAATACGCTTTTTCGAAAGAGCGCTTGGCCCAGTGCAAAGGCCGCATTGACGGTAGCGCCATTCCCCGCTTTTCACCGCGATAGATCAGCATTCCCTTGTCCAAGGAATCGATGATACACAGCAGTTCCACCTTGAACTGCTGCGACGCCGGTTTACCCGCCAGGTTCAGCGCAATATTTTTTGCGGCGGCCGCCGCCTGCAGGTCGGCCATGTGGGCCTGTTTGGGCATCCAATCCGGGCCGGGGAAACTGCCGGCGTCTCCTGCCACGTAAACCCGTTCCATGTCTTTCACCGAGGCCATTCTGTCTGCCTGGATCATTCCGCCCGGTGAAGCCGGCAGCGGGCTGCCCTGAATCCAGGCAGGCCCGGTGAGGCCCGACATAAACAGGATCATGTCGGCGGCGAACACTCCGCCCTCGGTCTTGATCACGTGGTTTTCGAAAGACTTGATCTTGTGGCCCAGGTGGGTCTCGATTTCTCGTTTCCTCATCTCGAACAGCATTTTTTCAACCGCCTGCTCACCGAGACGGACACCGGGCCGCGGTGCGGGCGTGAAGAATACCAGGCGGAACCGGTCCCGCTTGCCCTGTTTCCTGAGCCAGGTGTCCAGGCCAAACAGAAGCTCAAACATCGGGCCGCCACGCATCGCCGAGGGTTCTTTCGGATTACCTCCAAAACCCACGGCGATGGTGCCACCATCCAGGGCCTTCAGGCCCGCAGCCATCCGTTCAGCCGCCGCGATACCTTCGCAAATCGTGATGGCATTTTCGATTCCGGGCAGTTTCTTGATGTAGCGGCCACCGGTAGCAATCAGCAAGGCGTCGTTTACAATCTCTCCGTCATCCGTTTCAAGCGTCCGCCCGTCCGCGGAAATGCCGCTTACCGCCGCCTGCCGGTAGTGAACTTCCAGGCTTTTCAGCAATGGCCTTATGTCGAAGCGCAGGTCATCACCCGAACGGATACCGTACGGTACCCAGATCAGGCTGGGCAGGTAGAGGAACTCGGGCTTTGGCGCCACCAGGGTGATTTTTGCCGAAGGCAGGTTTTTCCGCAGTTCCCGCACCCCCGTGATGGCTGCGAAACCGGCGCCTGCAACGGTAATTTCAGGTTTTTTTCCAATACTCATCTGGCGTTTATTGCTTTTGTGTTTTGTGGGCTTGACCTATCTGAGAATTTTTGTGAATCTCTGTCAAGTCAGTGGTGCAAAAAGATGGCTTGAATAGCCCGAAAAGAGGCATTCAATATACATCATGATCAACACCCCATTCACCGGGAAATAATGAAACTGCTTATACAGAAAACAGAACGGGCAGAAGAAGGCCCCGCAGAGGAAATTGCCTGGCAACCCGAGGTGCTTCATGGCCCGGCGTTGCCAGAAGATATCCCTGCCGACCTGGACCTGGAGGAAGTCTGGTACTGGCTGCACTCCCGCCTCAGAGCCCTGGGCGAGATGTCCCGTGACGACGCCCGGCTGACCGCTCTGCTCAACTGGAACGGCGTGACCGTCAGCGACGCGCTCCACGCAGCACGTCTGCACATCAACCAGATGGATGAAGAAGGAGAAGCCAGGCAGGCACACCTGGAATTCCTGACCGCCGACTTTCTCGCCCGCCAGGCGCTTGAAAAAGAACCCATTCCTACGCGGGAACTGCGCCCGGCCTAGCACGCACATTCTTTTCTCTATGGAAGGATCCGGGTTCCCATCAAGCGATGAAAACCCGGCTTAGCTCCTAGGCCCGCGCAGCCTGCGCAATCCTGACCGCTTCGGCGGCGAGTTCACTTATCACGCCGTAGTCACCTGCCTGGATGGCCGCCTTCGGCGTCAACCAGCTACCACCGCAGGCCAGCACGCTGGACACGGCCAGGAATTCCGCCAGGTTGGCGGCAGACACCCCACCCGTGGGCATGAACTTGACGTCCTTGAATACCGCGCCCAGGGCTTTCAGCATGGGTATGCCGCCACACAGGGAGGCTGGAAAAAGCTTCATGGCGCGCAGTCCCATGTTGTAGGCGGCCTGCGCCTCGGTAGCCGTGCTGACACCGGGAAAAATGGGAATCCCGGCTTCCTGGGCCATGCGCACGATCGGCTCGTGCAGTCCGGGGCAAACGATGAACTTCGCACCCGCCGCGATGACTTTTTCTGCTTGTTCCGGGGTAAGAACCGTGCCCGCGCCGATGATGGCTCCGGGCACGTTCCGGGCAATTTCACCCAGGCAATCGATGGCCGCCGGCGTGCGCAGCACGACTTCGACAACGGTCAGGCCGCCGTCCACCAGGGCCTGGGCCGTTTTGCTGCCGGACTCGGCGTCTTCGGGGCCAACCAGGGGGACGACGGGCGCCTTTGCCAGGCGCGCGAGGATTTCTTCACTCATGATGTTTTACACCTTAAATCGGGTTCAAATTTCCAGGTTTGATTATACCTGTGGGGGGCGGAGAAACCGGGGTCGAAAACCGGGGTCAGAGTAGCGGAGCTACTCTGACCCCATTCCTTCGTTTGAATTACTTCTCCAGTTTCAGGAAGTAGTCCAGGATTTCCGGGACATTGCCGTTACCCAGGCCAGCATCGACAGCGGCCTGGAGGTTGAACGAGGTGCCTTCAGCAATCTGGGATTCCGTACCCAGGTCGTTGACCATCTCCAGGAAATAGCCCAGATCCTTATTGGCATTGTTGATTGAGAAGCCCAGATCACTCACCCCATCAACAGCGTAGTTTTTACAGAACTGCATGAATGGCGACATGGATGGCCCCGTCGACATGATCTCCCAGAGCTGCTGACGGTCAACACCAGCGAGATCGGCGACAGCAAAAGCCTGCGACATGGTTGCGACGGTAGTCATGCCCATGAAGTTGTTGATCAGCTTGGTCGTGTGACCGGCACCGAGTGCACCGAGATAGAATACATTTTCACCTTGCTGATCAAGAACCGGCTTGACCTTGTCGAAGGTTGCTTTATCGCCGGCTGCCATGATGTTGAGCAGTCCGTCCTTGGCGTGGGCAGGCGTACGGCCAAGTGGAGCGTCGATCATGCCTGCGCCTTTCTTGGCCAGGTCTGCACCGATCTGCCGGGTGGAAGCCGGGATCGAGGTTCCGAAATCGATCAGGACAGCGCCTTCCTTGATGCCGGCCAGGATGCCATCTTCGGCATAAACGATACTTTCAACGACCGCGGACGTGGTCAGGCAAAGCATCACGATGTCGCTCGCTGCGGCGAGTTCCCTGGCTGAGCCAGCCGTGGTGCCGCCCCGGGCGACAACCTTTGCAACGGCATCCTTGTTGAGATCCATTACAACCAGCTCAAAGCCCTTGTTTTGAAGGTTTTCGACCATGTTGCCGCCCATGAGGCCGAGGCCGATAAAACCGATGACAGGTTTGGTCATGTCTGACTCCTAAATAAAGTTCGTTTGTTCATAAGGTGTAAGAAATACAGTGCTTGTCCTTGATTCAGTGCCTGGGCTTCAGTCGCTCTACGTTTGGAATAAGAATCCAGATAGACAGCATGGCAATAATGGCCAGGGAAGCTCCGATAACAAAGGCAGGTGAATAGTTGCCATCAGCGGTCAGCCAGGGAACGAGTGACGTCAGTCCAACCGCACCGAGCTTGGCGGCCATTCCTGAGAAACCGGCAAGCGTCCCGACCGTTTTGCCGCTGAAAAGATCGGCCGGCAGCGTCTGGACATTGCCGATAGCGGTCTGAAAACCAAACAGGATCACTGCCATGATCAACACAGCGATCACGGGCGCACCTGGGTTTGCCATTGCCAACAGCGCCGGCAGCATGATCAGGCAACCCAGGGTAATGGTGAACTTCCGGGTTTTGTTGACGTTCCAGCCCGCCTTCATGCGATTTTGCGCAAGGAGACCGCCGAACCACGCACCGAACATCGCGCCGACGTATGGCACCCATCCATAGATACCAATGGACTTCACATCCATTCCATAGACTTCGTTCAGGTAAATCGGTATCCAGAAAACGAATAACCACCAGATGGGATCGATGGCGGCGGACGCAATGATCACGCCCCAGCTTTGCTTGTGCGAGAGAATGCCGGCTGTTGAAGGGACGTACTCTTCTTCCTCTTCAGCATCTGTGGCATCAGCGGTGTCAGTGGTGTCAGTGGGTTTTTGACCGGTTAAAATGTATTCACGTTCTTCATCCGTCAGCCAGGAGTGTTTTTCTGGTGGTGCTTTAACCAGGACCAGCCACGGGATAAGCCACAACAGACCGATCAGGCCCACGAGAATAAACACCATCTTCCAACTGAAGAAGATGGTCATGAACGCGATCATGGGAATCGAAATGATACCACCGATGGCTGCACCTGAATTGAAGATGCCCTGGGCCAGGGCGCGCTCCTTGGTCGGGAACCATTCCGCGTTAGCCTTGGCTGCGCCCGGCCAGTTACCGGCCTCGGCCACACCCAAAATGGAACGAACGATACTCAGGCTGAGTGCGCCCTGTGCAAATGCGTGAGCGGCGGTTGCAAGCGACCACACACCGATGGACAGAACAAAGCCCAGGCGCGTGCCAACCCAGTCAAATATCTTGCCGAATATGGCCTGTCCAAAAGCGTAGGAAAATACGAAGATTACGGAAATGTTCGCATAGATCTGTTTGCGCTCAAAAGAAGACTGGTCAGGGAACAGGTCCTTTACGATTTCCGGCCACAGTACGCTGAGCGATTGGCGATCAATGTAGTTGATAACGGTGGCGAGCGCGATCAGCACAATCACCCACCAGCGTAATCCTTTGAGTTTCATGATTTTTATCTCTCCAGGAAGTCTTCGCGGGCCGGGTTGAAAATATCGAGCAACACACCGGCTTCTTTACAAATGGCCCCATGATCCATATCCGGTGGTATGTAGGCGCAATCACCCGCTTCCAGCAGCTTTGTTTCTTCGCCAATGGTGAATTCGAACGCCCCGCTTTCAACGAAGGCCACCTGCGAATGGGGGTGCTTGTGGGTGTAGCCGATGGCACCCTCTGAAAAATGGACTTTGACCAGCATAAGCGAATCGTTATACCCCATTATCTGGCGAACGATACCGCCGCCCACATCTTCTTTTTCTACTTCGTCTGCCAGTACAAATCGTTTGCTTTCGTATTTCATGATGATATCCCGTGCTGCTCAAAGGGTGCTGGCGATGTTTACTGCACCACCTTGTTGTCGGTCAGAGTTGCCTCGCCGTTGAAAATTTCCGGTGCGGGGGTCGATTTGAAAGTGTTGTTGACAATGTGCGTTACCGGGCCGCCAACCGTCAGCACCACCTTGATGGGTGCACTGCCGGCAAACCCGACGTGGTTCACATCGGCCAGCTGCACACCGAGCAGCGACACCGAGGCACCGGACTTGTTTCGCTTGTTCATTCCCACGTTGGACAGGCCCGAGTCGCGCAGGCTGAAATGCGGGCCGAAGGTGCTTTCATCGGTGCCGCCACGATACAGGACGGCCAGGGCCTTGCCGATATTCTCGAACTGGCTGTCTACGATTGTCACGTACTCGGCGTTGTACAGTCCAAGGTCATCCGTTTCCTTGTCCAGTTCCAGCACGGCGCCGGTGATGTTTTCGAAACGGGAATTGCGAATGTCAATCCGGTCGGCAAGGGTGCCCTTGGCCACCGTCAGGAAATTGAAGGAGTGGTTGATATCCAGGTCGGTGATCTCACAATCATCAACCAGGAGGTCATAGGCATTGAGCATGGAGTAACGGCTGGTTCGGATCAGTGCGTTACCGGCATTGTCCGGTGCGCTTTTGCCCGACAGCTTGAGGCCGGTCAACTTGAGACTTCCGCCGTCCTTGATCTCGAACAGCGCCGTTCTCTCGAACTCGATACTCGGCTTGTCCAGGGGATCCGCGGCGCGCAGGGTGACGGGGACATTCAGTTCGATCAACTTGGTGACGAGGTAGTCCCCGGCGGCCAGCTCGATGATATCGCCCGCTGAAGCCTTCGTGACCGCCTCGAACAGCGCACCGCTTTCCGGGCCAACCTGGATTACGTTTCCGGTATCAAAGCGCGGGGCGTTGTCCGGCTTCGGGTACCAGTCCACGCCGGTTGCATCCCGGTCCAGCACGGTGAGGCTGGCGCTGGCGCCAACTCCGGACAGGTCATCGGACACCGGCCGCATCAGGCCTGTCGGCAATTTCTGCAGCTTGATTTCACGGCTGCTGAAGCCGCGGCTGATGGCAGGCTTCTCTACCTTGTTCAGCAGATTGCCTTCAAATTCGATGCCGGAAATATCATCGTGCACGGTGATGATGCTGGATCCGTCCCGGTTATAGACCAGGTTGTTGCGGAATGCCGTGGAAATTGGAACCGCGCTGCGTTCGGCATCGCTGCCGGCAGCCATTTCGATGTGGGCGCTGTCGATAACCGTGTTGTTTTCGATCACGGAATCTTCCACCTGGTGGTAGCGGTTGATCGGTGAGTCGGGCACGCCGTTCATGATGGTCAGCGCGCTGGCAAAGCGGTGGCCGGTAAGACCTTGCATGTAGTTATTGCGGATGGTCTGGCGCTTGTTGATCAGCCTGATGCCGCCCGTGTGGTCAACGCCATTACCGAAAAATACGTTGTTTTCGACGAGGTTGTCGTTGCCATGGCGCAGGGTGAGGGTGCCGCGGGATTCCAGGAACACGTTGCCGCGGAAAACGTTGTGACCGGACTTGTTCGAGACGATTTCCACCTCGCCGTTACAACGCTCAAAAAAATTGTTCTCCACCAGGGTAAACGAGTCAGTGAGTGAATAGTGGCTGGTCCCGATGCGCAGCGTTTCGCCGCCATTGGAACCCAGGTTCGGCCGGTGACCGAAATAGTTGTGGTCGATACGGTGGTGGTTCTCCTGGCTCGCTTCAGAATTCAGCCTCACCGCCATGGTCACGCCGTTGTTTTTCTTACCGGCTATGTGGTTGTGATCAAAACGGTTGTACTTGCCGTACATCACCACCCAGTAATCCGTTTCCGTTCTTTCCGGGTTGTTGAAGCTATCGATCACGACCTCGGTAACACGTGAGTGATAGGCAAGGTCTTCCTTGTTGCGCCGGAACGAGATCACCTCACTGGTCGGCGTGTATCCGTCTCTGAATACCAGCCCGGAAACCACCAGGTACTCACCGGCCAGGCGCAGGTTGGAGCGGCCGGTGATAATGACGTTGCCCTTTTCCTCGGCCGTCAGGGTGATCGGCGCATCTGCCGTGCCTTTGCCCCGGAACAGGATTTCGAAGTCGTTCCAGTTGCCGCTGGCAAGCTGGATGACGTCACCCGGACCGGCATGTTTCACCGCTTCTTCAAAGTCATGTTGCGATGTCACCAGGACCGTGTCTGCCACAACTCCCGACAGTGGAATGATCGCCAGAACGAGGAACAACCGGGTCAGTGCTTTGCTTAGAGAATTCATGCGCCTTTGAGCCTTTAAAAATCCGGGGCAGCCTTGTCTTGGTACCCTTGGGCCTTGCTTGCCGGTGGCTCTGCCGGCCCCTGGAAACGGGGGCCGGCAGATTCCGGTAGTGCTTTCGATCAGAACTTGCCTCTGAGGCCCAGGAAGTAACGCGGGCCATAAATGTTCATCTCACCGAAGTAGTCTTCCACATAGTAACGGGTCTCCTTGGGTTCATCGAACAGGTTGATGCCTTCCAGCGACAAGGTCAGATGGTCAGTGAACTGCCAGGAAACACGTGCTTCCCAGACACCCACGTCTTCAACGTAGCGAATACGCGTGCCGTTGCTGGTATACGGCTGGAAGTACTGGTCACGATACTTGTAGATCAGGTTCGCATCGAAGTTACCGATTCCGTAATACAACTGGCCGGAAAACACGATATCGGAGAAGCCGGGCAGGTTGGCCGGAGCAATGATGCCCTGGGTGAGCTGCGTCTTGCTGCCGTCCAGTTCCGTGCGGTAGGTCGTGCCATAGTTGCTGTCTTCAAACTCGAAGTCCGATTCGGCAACGCTCAGGCTGAGCTTGGTACCGAAACCGCGCAACCAGTTGTCCAGGTAATTAAGGTTATGGGCCGCTGTAAGCTCGAAACCGTAGATCGTGCTGGTATCGTCACTGACGTCATAAACCGTGACCGGGCGATCGTATTCCACGCCATCGACAAGGAAGGTTTCCAGTTGCTGAACGACATCGAATCCGCCTTCGAAGCTCTTGTAGAACACGCCCATGGCCAGGATGGTGTCATCATTTGGGTACCACTCGATGGAAGCATCAAAGTTCCAGGACATCAAGGGACCGATAAACGGGTTGCCTGAACCGGAAACACTGGTGATCAGGTCTTCCGGATTGGTGATGTCTTCTTCGCTGGTAAAACTGAACGAGCGGTTATAGCCCATGTCGGATGGGTCGGCACGGGACATGGCGCGGAAAATGCCGCCACGCAGTACCCATTCATCGCTCAGGTCCATGACCATGTTGAAGCTGGGCAGCCACTCGGTGTAATCGTCGCCGGCCGCAACCTTCTCCAGGTCAGCGTTCGGATCCTCAATGATGGAGAAAAAGCCGTCCTCCTCGACGATGAGGTAAGACGTGCGAAAGGCGGTGGAGGAGACATCAGAGTTAACCACGCGGAGGCCGAAATTACCGTAGACTTCCTTGCCGAACCAGGTATCCGAGTAGTTCGCCATCAGGTAGGCGGCCACGGTCTCTTCGACCACGTCGGTGGTGCTGGCGCTTTCATAGAACTGCTCTGGCCACGCGAATTCTTCGCCGTGGAAGTCCAGCATGGCGTCGACGATACACATCGTGTCGAAGGTCCCCCAGGAGCTGCCTGAGGTCGTTTCACCGGTTTCGGTGTTCACATAGGTAATCGGATCGCCAACGGACTGGGAGGACAGGAAGCCCGACTCGGGGAAACGGTCATCGCGGCATGCTTCGTTCATCGCCAGGATGGCCGCGCGCTCCGCCTCCGAACTGTCATCGATGGTGCCGGGATCCCAACGGGTGCCGCCCAGGTTGAGGTATTCGAGTTCTGAATAACGAACACCGTATTCCAGGGATTCGATGATGCCCCACTCCGTCGCCTGGGAGAAGTCCAGCCGGAATGAAGTGATGGTGTTGGTGCGGTCGACGTCGGAATCGATGCGCGCTCGGTACTCGTCCGAGTACAGCGCGTGGTCGTTCGGATCGAAATCGTAGAGCGTGAACTGCGGGAAATTGAACCAGTCCCAGCTGACCGTGGGCCGGTAGCCGCCCGGCGTGTTATTGCCGTAGATGTCCTGGTCGTCGGACTGCAACCTCAGTGAGACCTGTTTCTCGGTGCGAACGGTCTCGGAGTAAGACAGGTCCGCGGACATGGTCGTCAGGTCGGTGATATTCCAGATGACATTCAGGCCGCCACCGATGTATTCCTCGTCACGCTCATAAGTTTCACTGTTGGACTCGATCGCCGTGGTGCCTTCCCAGTGGGAAACGCCGCCCAGCGGATTGGTGACCAGGGTGGGACCGGTCACACCGACCGTGGCGCGCTTCTGGTTGGCAATATTGAAGTCGTTACGCAGTTCGGTCTGCACGCGGTTGGACCATTGCATGTCCAGGTTCAGCTCCCAATCGTCGTTGGGGCGCCACTGGAAGGCGGCGAACAGGGCATCGCGCTCGTCCATCGTGTCGTTCTGGCGATAGGCGCGTGAACTGGGAGCGAACGCGAAAGCCTTGCCATCGTCAACGGCTTTGCCCGTATCCGGGTCGATACTGGTGTTGTAGCCCTGGTTACTGCCACTGCCGTTGTTCGTATCTTCGCAATCACCGCTCGAATCTCTGAAGAAACCCGTGTAGGTCACCGAGGGCTCATTGATGCAGGCCCAGATGGACGAACCGGTGGGGCTGGAACCGCGCACTTCCTGTTCGGGCTGCGAGGTGTCACTGTGCTGGTAGCCCAGGGATATGCCGAATTCTCCGCCGTTCCTGAACTCGAAGGCGTCGACGTAACTGAGCGTTCCGCGCCAGCCGATGTCGTCGGCCATGGCGCCCTTGATGTCTTGCTGGTCGGGGTTGTAGTTACCCTTGAGGTCAAACTGGAAGCGGCGCTTGCCGTAGTCAAGCGGCTTGAGGGTGCCCAGGGAGATCAGGCCGGAAACACCGCCTTCGACCATCTTGGCGTCCTGTGACTTGTAGACCACCAGCTTGTTCATCAACTCCGAGGGGAACATGGAGAAGTTGACCGAGCGGTCGCTACTGCCATTGGAGGCCTCTCGGCCATTAACCAGTGTTTTGCTCAGGTACGGCCCCATGCCGCGGATGGATATCTCCGTCGCACCGCCGTTCTCGCGGTGTGAGGAAACGCCGGTCAGGGTTTCGAGCGCTTCACCAATGGACAAAGCCGGCAGGTTGCCGATGTCCGTAGCGGAAAGACCGACAGCGACGACATTGGAGTCGCGCGTGATTGAAATCTGATCCTGGATGAGCTGGCGTGTACCGGTGACGATGACTTCTTCCAGAACAGCTTCTGAACTGTCTGCTGAAGCATCGGTTGCCTGGTCCTGTGCCATCACCGTGGTGGTGCCCGCCAGCGACATGGTGGCCAGTGCCATCAATATGCCCTGGGTGAGGCGGTTCCTGGTGCCTATTTCTGTCGAAGATCTAATAATCCTCATTTGTTCACCTGTTTAATATGTGCAATGAATGGGTTTCGGGTCCTGGCGTTGCTGTAGCTCTTGCTTTTATTGTGCGCCTGCCCGTCAACCGGGCTTTGGACGAAAGTTATAATAACCAATAGCTTCAATATTGGTCAACCTTTTAGTACAACCAATTTATAAATCATTTACCGTATTTTTGGTTGACCAATTTTTGTTCAAACGCTGCAGAACCGCCAGGCCGCACTGCTTGAACTGAATGCCACCTCAAACAATACAGCAGTTTTTATAGGTATTTCATGGCTATAGATTTAAATTTCACATGGTTTAAATATATTATGACCAATAAAAAATGTGTGGTAACATGGCTTGAAAAGTCTGAATATCAAAACAAGGGGTTTTCCCATGGTTGGCGAAAAAAGGTTGTACAAAACCGTACTGAACAAAATGCTCAAGCTGATCGACTCCGGTGAGTTTCCGGCAGGCGGCCGCCTGCCCCCGGAGCGGGAACTGGCTGAGCGTTTCAACGTCAGCCGCCCCACGATCCGCGAAGCCATCATCGCCCTGGAAGCACTCGAACGGGTACAGGTCAAGACCGGTTCTGGCGTCTACGTCCTGGAACACCATTCGCTGAACAACAACGCATACCAGCACATCAGCCCCTTCGAACTGACCGAGGCCCGGGCCCTGATCGAAGGCGAGGCCGTGGCCCTGGCCGCCAATATGATTACGCCCGAGGAACTCGCGGAGCTGGAACGGTCGCTGGTGGACATGGCGCAAGAAAACGACGAGGGCGACCTGGCCTCGGGCGACGCGGACAAGAAGTTTCACCACCTGATTTCGCAGGCCACGCGCAACAGGATGATCGTGATGATGACCGACCAGATGTGGCATGTCCGCAATAACGCGCCACAGGTTTTCCAGGCCTACAAATCCATCTGCGAGCAGGATGGTGCGAAGCGGGTCGAGGAACACCGTGAAATATACGAGGCCCTGGTACGCCGGGATGCCCGGGCGGCGCGGGCCTCCATGCACGAGCACTTTGCGCGCATTCTCAATAAGCTGATCACCACGAGTGAGGCTGAGAAACTCGAGGAAATTCGCAAACAGTCGGAGGAAGTACGCAGGCGATTTTCTCTCGATCACCTCGTCTCGAACCAGTAGAATGGGCGCTCCCAAGGCGCACCGGATACCAAAACTTGAAAATCTTTCAGAGCGTCCGGTCTTCCATCCGTTCCGGTAGCCCGTACGCTGGCAACGATCCCGACGACCCGCGGAAGTACCTCAAAAACTTCCTACTGCACTTCCGGCCGACCGCCGTGCCGGAGCGCGCGCTCAGCTTTACCCTGACCTGGGCACTGGGTCTGGCATCCACCGTGTTGCTCGTTTTACTGATGGCGAGCGGTTTCCTGCTGAAGTTCGTGTACGAACCCACCCCGGTTTATGCCTACGACTCCATTGTGCACCTCGGCAGGGACGTCCCGTTCGGGCAGTTGCTGCGGAACATGCATCGCTGGAGTGGTTACGCCCTGTTGATGACGGCGTTTTTGCATCTCCTGCGCGTGTTTTATACCAGCGCTTTCCATGCCCCACGCCAGTTCAACTGGATCATAGGCCTGGGCCTGTTTACAGTCATCGTGCTGTCCAACTTTACCGGTTACCTGCTGCCCTGGGACCAGATCTCGTACTGGGCAATCACCATCAGCACCTCGTTGCTGGATTACGTGCCCTGGATCGGAACGACCATCAAGAGCTGGATACTTGGCGGGCCGGAACCGGGACCTGCCACGCTGATGAATTTCTACGCGATCCACACCGCGGTCCTGCCGGTCATGCTGCTGTTTGCCCTGCCCTTCCATTTCTGGCGCATACGCAAGGCCAATGGCATCGTCATTCAAAGAGCACCGGACGAAGAACTGCCTTTACCATTGCCCATGGTCAATACCGTGCCGCACCTGGTCTCGCGTGAAATTGCGATGACCTTCGTGGTCCTGGCCGCCATCCTGGCCGTATCCATGGTTTTCAATGCGCCACTGGCCGAACAGGCCAATCCCGGCATGAGCCCGAACCCGACCAAGGCGCCCTGGTACTTCATGGGTATCCAGGAAATCCTGATGCATTTCCACCCGCTGTTTGCCGCACTGATCATCCCGGCAACCCTGACCGCGGGACTTTTGTACCTCCCGTATATAAGTTATGACGCCGATACCCGGGGCGTGTGGTTCTGCTCCAGGAAGGGCCGCAAACTGGCCTTTCTGGCCGCCGTTGTGGCCATCGCGCTGACCGTTGGCCTGGTGCTGTTGGACGACCTGGTCCTGTCCGTCAACACCCCCTCGCCGCCCAACCTGGTCCGGAACGGGCTGCTGCCGTTTCTTGCCATGCTGGCGATTGGCACCGGTGTCTACGCCCTGGCCAGGAGGAGGCTTGCAGCCAGTAAAAACGAGGCGGTGCAAGCCGTGTTTACCCTGGTGATGGTTTCCTTCATCACCCTGACGGTGATTGGTATCTGGTTCCGCGGAGCCGGCATGCAACTGATGTGGGCAGGATAATAATGGAACAGGAAAAAATCTCCCGGCGGTCGTTCCTCAACAAGCTCTGGATGGGGCTGGGCGTTGTTGCGTTCGCTGAGTTCATCGTGCTGCTTGTCGCGTTTTTCAAACCCCGCAAACCACGTTCCGCTCCGCAGGAACAGGAAACCGTGGTCCTGGCGGGCGCGGTCGACAACTTCGAGCGTGGCTCGGTCACGGCTTTTGTGCGTGGCAAGTTTTACCTTGCCCGGCTCGACAACGGGGGTTTCCTGGCCCTTTCACGCACCTGCACCCACCTGGGTTGCACCGTGCCCTGGGTTTCGGATGAAAACCGGTTTGTCTGCCCCTGCCACTCGTCAGTATTTGATATCAACGGCGATGTGGTCGATCCGCCTGCGCCCAGGGCCCTTGATCTGTTTGAGGTCCGCATAGAGAACAACCTGGTCAATGTGGACACCGGCAAACGCATCAAGCGAACGTCCTTTGAACCCAACCAGGCGGCATACCCGAAGCAGGCATGAGCGAACTCAGCAGCAAAACACCGAAATGGGAATGGCTGGGCTTCGCCGCAGCGGCATTTATCGTCATCGCGCTGCCCGTGTACTACCTCGCCGGAACCGCCGATTCCGCTGAAGACACGGTGCAGGCCGAAAAACCCCAGTTCGTTGGCAGCACGAGCTGCAAGGACTGCCACCTGCCCGAATTCGACAGCTGGGAAGGTTCGCACCACGACCTGGCCATGGACGTGGCCAACGATCAGTCGGTGCGTGGCGATTTCAACGACAGCGAGTTCACGCTGCACGGCGTGACCTCCCGCTTTTACAGGAAAGACGGGCGTTTCTACGTCCACACCAATGGCCCTGGCGGCGAGATGGGCGAGTTCGAAATCACCCATACCTTTGGCTGGACACCGCTCCAGCAATACCTGGTGCCCTTCCCCGGCGGCCGCCTGCAAACCCTGCCCATCGCCTGGGATACCGAAGAGGGCAGGTGGTTCCGGGTGCCGCCGCTGGACGACGTCGACCCGGATGACTGGCTCTACTGGACCAACGCCGCGCAAAACTGGAACGGCATGTGCGCCCAGTGTCACTCGACCAACCTGGAAAAAAACTACGACCCGGAAAGCGACAGTTACAACACCACCTGGTCGGACATCGACGTGGGCTGCGAAGCCTGCCACGGACCCGGTTCGAATCACGTCAAGTGGGCCGAAATGCCGGACATGGCCCGGCCGGTATCGGAAAACTTCGAACTGGCCCAGAAAACATCCGGCCTGAGCAGCGTGGAGCTGGTCGAACAATGCGCCCCCTGCCATTCGCGCCGCGCCTCCATGGCCGACCTGGGCCACACCGAAACCGAGTTGCTCGATACCTTTCTGCCCAGCCTGCTGGATGAAGGTTTGTATTTCGCCGACGGCCAGATCCTGGACGAGGTCTACGTTTACGGTTCCTTCATCCAGAGCAAGATGTTCCAGCGCGACGTGATGTGCAGTGATTGTCACGACGTACATTCCGTTGAACGGGTACTGGAAGGCAATGCCCTGTGCCTGCAATGCCACCGCGAAACCCAGTACGACACCGCCGATCACCACTTTCATAAACAGGAAGGGGAAGAAGGCGAAGCCATCCTGTCCGCCGGGGGCGAGGTCCTGTGGGAAGTCGGTACCGGCGCCCAGTGCGAGCAATGCCATATGCCGGGGCGTTATTACATGGGCAACGATTACCGCCCGGATCACAGCTTCCGCGTGCCCGACCCGCGGCTGTCCGCGGAAATTGGCGCCCCTGATGCCTGCCTGCGCTGCCACGAGGACAAGGACTCGCAGTGGTCACAGGAAAAGGCAGAGGAATGGTACGGTCCCGGGCAGGTCTCCCACTATGGCGAGATCCTGTTCCGTGGCAGGCGCGGGGAACCCGCTGCCGCGGACGACCTGGCCGGCCTTGCCGTGGACGACCTCTACCCGGCCAACGTCAGGGCCACGGCCATTTCTCTGCTGGCCGGCAACTATCCGCCTGAATTGTCAACCAGGACGATGGAATTTGCCCTGGTGGACGAAGAACCGCTGATTCGAAGAACTGCCGTTTCCACTTTTCACAGCCCGGACGACAGGATCCTGGCGCGCACCCTGGCCCAGGCGCTGCACGATCCGGTCAGGAGCGTTCGTATCGAGGCAGCCAGCCGCCTGGCCGGCGGACTCAGAGAATACCTCGATATTCCTCAAACCGAACGCTTCGAAACGGTCCTCGACGAATACGAACAGGCCATGCGCTATTCGGCCGATTTTTCGTTTGGTCGCTACAACCTCGGTAACCTCTACAACAGCCTGGGGCAGCCGGACCGTGCGATCGAGGCGTACCAGGCAGCTATCCGCATTGACGAACAATTCTACCCGGCCAAGGCGAATCTGGCCCTGCTGTATAACCAGAAGGGTGACAACGTGCGAGCGGAGCAACTGCTGCGCGAGGTGGTGGACGCACAACCGGACATGTACGAAATGGCCTACTCGCTTGGTCTTTTACTGGTCGAAATGCAGAATTACGATGATGGCCTGAATTACCTGGCGCAAGCGTCGAATGGCCTGCCCGGCCGCGCGCGTATCCACTACAATCTTGGCCTCTTGTACCAGCAACAGGGCGATATCATCCGTGCCGAGGAGAAGCTGGCACAGGCCTTGCAACTGGAGCCCGGCAATCTTGATTTCCTGTATGGACTGGCTGACCACTACGTCAAGCGTGGCCTGTTTGACCGCGCGGTTCCCCTCGTGGAAGCCATGGTGGCCAACTACCCGGAAAACCCGGTCGGCATGCAGATGATGCGTTTCATCCAGCAGATGATGAGCCAGCCACCGGTCAACTGATTAGAAGAAGGGGCATTCACCCTGGAGGCAGAACGATGAAGTTTGGAATTGACCGCCTGCTGGAAGAGCCGCGGCTGCGTCGACCCCTGCGCGGCAAACGCGTGGCCCTGTTGGCCCACCCTGCTTCTGTCACCCATGACCTGGTGCACACCATGGACGCGCTGGCCGCGCTGGATGACATCGGGCTAAGCGCTGCTTTCGGGCCGCAGCACGGCCTGCGCGGCGACAAGCAGGACAATATGATCGAGTCGGAAGACTACCTGGACCCGGCGCATGGAATACCGGTCTTCAGTCTGTACGGCGAAGTGCGCCGCCCGACCGCCGCGATGCTGGACCATTTCGACGTGTTGCTGGTCGACCTGCAGGACCTCGGCTGCCGCATCTATACCTTTATCACCACGCTGAAGTATTTCCTCGAGGCCGCTGCGGAGCAGCAAAAAAAAGTCATCGTGCTGGACCGGCCCAATCCCGCTGGCCGCCCCGTCGAAGGACTGGCCCTGCGTACCGGTTGGGAGAGCTTTGTCGGCGCCGGATCCATGCCCATGCGGCACGGTTTGACCCTGGGTGAAATGGGCCACTGGTTCACCAGGGTGTTCAAACTGGACGTGGACTATGAGGTCGTGGCGATGGACGGGTGGCAGCCTGAAGCGGCCCCGGGTTACGGCTGGCCGGTACAGAAACGCAGCTGGGTCAACCCGAGCCCTAACGCTGCCAACCCCTGGATGGCACGTTGTTATGCCGGCACGGTGATGCTGGAAGGCACAAACCTGTCCGAGGGACGCGGCACCACCCACCCCCTGGAACTTTTTGGAGCGCCGGGTCTCGACGCCCGTGAACTGCTCGACACCATGAAACAGATCGCGCCCCGGTGGCTGCGGGGCTGCCGCCTGCGCGAATGTTGTTTCGAACCGACCTTTCACAAGCACCAAGGCCAGCTTTGCAACGGCTTACAGGTCCACGTCGACGCTTCCTGTTACGACCATTCGGCCTTTCAGCCGTGGCGGCTGATGGCCCTGGCCTTCAAAGCCCTGCGGCAAATCGACCCTGGTTACGACTTGTGGCGTGATTTTCCCTACGAGTACGAGTACGACCGCCTGGCCATCGACCTGATCAATGGCGGCGAGGAACTTCGACTCTGGGTAGATGACAACGCCGCCGCCCCTGCTGACCTGGAACAGCTGGCCCGTGAAGATGAACTGTCCTGGATTGAATCCCGTTGCGGTCTTCTGCTTTATTGACCAGGCAACAAAAACGGCCCGGGCTGTTACCCCCGGGCCGCTTGGACTCCCCTTGTAAGCAGAGTCAGCAGATTGGTTGAACTCAGTCCATGCGTGCCGGAGCGGGCCGGTCGAGCATGACCGACTCACCACCGTTGACACGGTCACCACCGTTCAGCGGATCAGCAGTCCAACCCAGCTCATCCCACTCGATACCGCCGTTGATGTGGCACTG